>ONKY01000058.1 GCA_900318585.1 uncultured Prevotellaceae bacterium | reverse complement strand
TTCATACACACTAATAACGCTGAAGAAGCCAATTGTCAAGTGCCGATTAACCCAGTTTAACTGACGGTAGGCTTTTCGTGGCATTTCACCTACCAAATGTTTGGCATAGCTCTCATTTTCCCCCATTTTTTGTTACTTTTATCGCCAAATACGAGTAACTTAGCAAAAAAAATCTTATCTTTGCATCCACAGAACAAATAATTCCAAGTTGATGCTCACGTTAAGGCGCGGACTCACGCCGACTTTTTACCTAACAAAAAATAATATAATGAATAAGAACAAGAAAATCATTATTACTGCTCTACTCGCCCTCGTCGCCCTTGCAGGACATGGGCAAGTCCAACCAACAATAGACATGCTGGGTTCATGGTCTGGCAAAATCAAGGTCGGTGCCACATCGCTAACAATAGTGCTCCATTTAGAGCAAGCCGACGGTTATGTAAAGGTCTCGCTCGATAGTCCAGATCAGGGGGCTAAGGGTATTCCTGCAAGCAAGGATTATCTGTCTGACGACTCTGTGGCCGTAAAGGTGGAATCACTTGGTGCAACCTATCGTGCCCGATTGAGAGACGGTAAACTTGACGGCACTTTCTCGCAGATGGGGATGTCGCTCCCATTAGTGATGACGAAAGGCGTGCCTAAGGTAAAGCGTCCGCAAATGCCAAAGCCGCCTTATCCATACGTGACGGAGGAGGTGACGTTCATAAATGTGAAAGACAGTGCCACGCTGGCTGGCACGCTGACTTGGCCTGTAGGATACGACAAGAGCAGTAAACAAAAGCCTGTAGTGGTGATATTTGTTTCTGGTAGCGGGCAACAAAACCGCGATGAAGAACTGATGAATCATAAGCCATTCCTTGTATTAGCCGACTATTTGGCTCGTCAGGGCATAGCCACTTTGCGTTACGATGACCGCGCTACAGGGAAATCCGTGGGTGGAGACGTGAGGAATGCCACTTCAGAGGATTTTGCTCGCGATGCTGCTGCTGGAATCGAATTATTACGCAGCAGAAAGGCCTTCAGTAAGGTTGGTATACTTGGCCATAGTGAGGGAGGCACTATTGCCTTTATGCTCGGAGGCCAGAAAAAAGTGGACTTCATTGTCTCGATGGCAGGACCTACTGTAAAAGGCGACACCCTGCTGGCAGCGCAAAGCAATCGCATCATGGAACTGTCTGGTCAGCCTGCTAATATGACTGTAGAAAAGTATCGCAAGACTGCCGCTACGATGAATATGCACTGGATAGACTGGTTCAATGACTACGACCCCTCTGATAACATCCGCCAAATCCGTTGTCCGTTATTCGCCCTTAATGGCGACCGCGACGTTCAGGTTCTTTCCTCACTTTGTATACCTGCCATCAAACAGCTGTTGCCAGCATCCAAGAAAAATCTCATCAAGGAATATCCTGGACTAAATCATCTGTTCCAACACTGCACCACTGGTCTGCCAAATGAGTATGCTCAGATTGAGGAAACCATATCGCCAGAGGTCCTCAGCGACATTGCTCAGTGGATTAACGGTCTTAAATAATGAAAACACCCACTAAGCAATGGTATGGGTAGGCATAAAAAACTTCTTTATAGCATTACATTCACTCCAAAGGTAAAGGTGCGCGAGGCGGGATAAGCGCCAGAATCGGTGCCGCTGCTGACCTCAGGATCGTAACCCTTGTAGGGGGTGATGGTTAAAAGGTTCGAGGCGGTGGCATAAACTCTTAAACTATGAACTATGAACTTTGAACTCTGCACTGTGTAGCCTACGGTCAGGTTGCGCAACTTCAGGTAGCTGGCGTTCTGCACGTAGCGGCTGTCGATGTAGCCGAAGGGACGGGCATTGCTGGCCAATGGGAGAGAGTGGCTGGGGTTGGTGGGCGTCCATGCGTCCTTGACGGTGGTGAGCACGTTATAGGAGTCGCCCGTCAGTTCCAGGCGGCGCTGCAGGGCGTTATAGAGCTTATTGCCATAGCTGCCGGCGAACGAGGCGGAGAGGTCGAAATGGCTCCAGCGCAACTGGGTGCTGAGGCCGTAGACGAGGTCGGGCTGGGTGCTGCCGAGGATGATGCGGTCGCCCGCGTCGATTTTATTGTCGTTGTTGACATCGGCATACTTCAGGTCGCCCGGCTTGGGTGTCTGGCCGTTGACGGTGGGCAGCTTTGTGACGTCCTCATCGCTCTGCACGATACCTACGAACTGCTGGCCGTAGAAAGCGCCGAGCGACTCGCCACGGCGCAGAATCTGCTGCTTGTCGGAGCCTTGAATCACGTCGTTGGTGGTGCCCATATCGGTAATCTCGTTCTTGTTGTAAGCGGCGTTGGCGCTGACGGTCCACGTCAGGTCTTTGCGCTGAATCAAGTTGGCGCTCACGCTGAGCTCGACGCCCTTGTTCACCACGTTGCCCACGTTCTGCAACTGCGAGGTGACGCCGCTGGCGAAGCCCATAGGCACCTCGAGGAGCAGGTCGCTGGTCTTCTTGTAGTAGGCATCAAAGACGATGTTGACACGGTTCTTCCAGAGACCGAGGTCGAAGCCGAGGTTATACGATGCGGTGGTCTCCCACTTCAGGTTGTCGTTCGATGTGTTCTGCTTGGCATAGCTGCTGGAACCGCCGTAAGATCCTGTGGCGTAGGACGTTGAGAAAGCGTAGTCAGGAATCTCTTGATTGCCCACGAGACCGCCAGAGAGGCGTACTTTCAGGTAGTCGATGTCCTCGACCTCGCGAAGGAACGGCTCTTGGTCGACGTTCCACGACAGACCCAGCGAAGGGAAGTAGCCCCAGCGGTGGTCCTTGGAGAAACGACTGGAGTTGTCGGCGCGGAAGGTGGCGGTGGCGTTGTAGCGGTCGAGCAGTGTGTAGTTGACACGGGCGATGAGCGAGTTGAGCGCCGACTCCGAGATGCCCGTCTGAGGCGTGTAGGTGCCCGAGCCGTCGCCGAGGTTATACTGCTTCAGCGTCTCGTTGGTATAGTGGTTGGTACGGATATTGCTGAAGGTTGAAGTCGATGTTTGGCGAGTGTATCCTACAAGAGCGTCGATGAAATGCTGCCTGCCCATATTGCGGCTGTAGGTGGCGGTGTACTCCTGCTGCCATACGTCCGTCTGACGGTTACCAGTGCCGCCAATGCCCTGCGTGGCCAAGCCTAAAGAGGTGTAGGCACCAGAGAAATAGTTCTGCGTCAGTCGCTCGCTATTGAGGCCGATGGTGGCCTTAAGGGTGAGGTCGCCAATGCGGTAACTCGCCCAGACATTAGACAACAGGTAGTTGTTCACGTTCTCGGCCACACTTTCCTGAAGGTCGTAAACGGGGTTGGCCGCGTGGTCGCCGATGGCGAAGTAGGCGTACTCGTAGGGGTTGGTGAAGTTGTAGGAGCCGTCGGCATTATAGACGCTGATGACGGGCGGCATCAGCAGGGCATAGACAAAACTGTTGGTGATGCCAGCCGAGTAAGGCGACGAGTTGAAAACCTGCTCCTCGGTGGTGGTCAGGCCCTGCTGCTTCGAGCGGCCGTAGGTGGCGTTGACACCAAACTTCAGGTCCTTCTGCAACTCCCATTCCACGTTGGTATGGAAGTTATAGCGCTCGAAACCAGAGTTCAGCAGGATGCCGTCCTGATTGGTGAAGTTGGCAGAGAAGGCGTAGCGGCTCTTGTCGTTTCCACCCGTGATGCTCAGCTCGTGACTCTGCTGGATGGCTGTGCGTAACATGGCATCCTGCCAGTCGGTACCCTTGCCGAGGACGGCAATCTCGGCATCGGAATAGCCGCCTTTGTTGCCCCAGTAGTCCTTCTGGAACTGTGCCCACTCGGAGGCGTTGAGCAGGTTGAGTTTCTTGCTGATGTTGCTCACGCCTATATTATATGTATAGTTTATGTGTGCCTGACGGTCGCCGCGCTGCCCTTTCTTCGTGGTGATAAGGATGACACCATTAGCACCACGAGAACCATAGATGGCGGTGGCCGAGACATCCTTCAGCACCTCCACGCTTTCGATGTCGTTGGGGTTGATGGTAGCTAGCGGATTAAGACTGCCTTCGATGCCGCCCAAGCCCGTAGAACTTGCGCTGGCATCCTTGAAATAGATAAAACCGTCGATGACGTAGAGCGGCTCGTTGGAGGCGTTGATTGAGTTGCCGCCACGGATGCGGATATGACTGTCGGCTCCCGGCTGACCGCTGCTGGCGATGACGTTAAGACCTGCCACCTGACCGCTCAAAGCACCGTCGAGCGTTGCTGATTGCGATGTCTCAAAAATGTCGGCTTTCACCTTCGTCACGCTACCTGTCAACTGTGTCCGCTTCTGTGTGCCATAGCCTACGACGACGATCTCGTCCAAATGCTGATTCTTTTCATGCAATGCCACGACAAGGTCTCCATCGTCGCCTTTCACGCGGATGGTCTTCTGTTCGTAACCCACATAACTGATTTTCAGTTCCGAAGGAAACGTTGCCACATCGATGCGGAAGTTACCCTCAGCATCGGTTATCACGCCCACATGACTGCGTGAGTCGTAAATCGTTGCACCAATGATGGCCTCGCCCGTCCCTGCGTCGGCCACCTTACCGCTAATGGGGGTAGCCGACGCAACGTATTTGAAAACAATGGCTAAAGCAAATAAAAAAACTTTTATCTTCTGAAAACTCTTCATACCTTCTTATCCTTTTTGCACGAGATTTATCGGGTGCAAAGGTACGGCGATTTCCCTATCCCCACAATCCTTAAAGTTTGGCATTTCACATACCCAGAGTATGGTACAGTGGGAAGGAGCTTTGCTGCAAGAGTACAAAAAGCGGTGCGCACAAAGGTCTGAAGCTCTAACCGACAACGGCTTCAATGACGGGCGCATCGCTTAAAGAAAATCCCTCTGCCCTTTGGCTTCAGCTGTATCCTCGTTTGTCGAGGTAGCTCAAACCTGGCGAGTGGTTTTAGTCGGTCTTCAGGTGGATCTCCTTATCCACCACCTCACCATTCAGGATACGGAAGGAATTCAGGTTTGGCTTGCCATCGAGCAATGAGAGGATGGCGTAGCGAATAGTAGGATCGTTGGCCAGTCGCAGGTCTTCCTGCGAGGGTCGCGAGGGCGAGGCAGGATGGCTGTGCCAGTTGGCCAATATCTTCAGTCCTTTCTCGCGGGCATAGCGCAGGGCGGCAAACTGGTCCTTGGGGGCGAAGGCGAAATGCTCTTCGGAATGGTCGATGTTCTCCATCCAGTAGTTCTCAGTCACGAGCCACTCTCCGTCTCCCCCCGACTGGGGGGAGGGAATGCCCAGCAGATAGCCGCATGACTCTAACGGCGCATCCTTCTGAGCCTGAGCTATCAGTTCTTCAATAATATTAGGTGGAATCTTCATCACGTTCAATGTTCAATGTTCAACGTTCTTTGCAAGCAAAGCGAGCAAGCTCGAGCGCAATGTTCAACGTTCAATGTTCAAAGTTTTAAATCGCATGCGGCCTGTTCATAATCTATCAGATGGTCGATGGTGGGATGGTCGCCGCAGATGTCGCACGACGGACGCTGCTTCACGTTGATGGTGCGGAACTGCATGGTCTTGGCATCGAACGTCAGCAGGCGGTTGGTCAGCAACTCGCCGATACCCGTAAAGTACTTCAGCGTCTCGGCTGCTTGAATGGTACCCAGCATACCTGCAATGGCGCCCAGTACACCAGCTTGCGAACAGGTAGGAACAGCTCCTACTGGAGGCGGTTCCTTGAAGAAGCAGCGGTAGCAGGCCGTGCCAGGCAGATGGGTAAAGGTCTGTCCGTTAAAGCGCAGGATTCCACCATGTGAGAAAGGCTTGCCCGCCATCACGCATGCATCATTAATGAGGAACTTCACGGGGAAGTTGTCGGTACCGTCCACGATAAAGTCGTATTCCTTGATGATGTCCAGCGCGTTCGATGAGTCGAGGAACTCATAGTAGGTATCTACCTGCACATCGGGGTTGATGGCCTTGATCTTCTCCTCGGCACTCTTTACCTTTGGCACACCCACGTCCTTCGTGAAGTGAATGACCTGACGCTGCAGGTTGCTCAGATCGACCACATCCGCATCCACGATGCCGATGCGCCCTATGCCAGCTGCAGCCAGATAGAGGCTCACAGGAGCTCCCAATCCTCCGGCACCCACCACGAGCACGCGTGCGTTCATTATCTTCTCTTGTCCCTCTACGCCCACATCCTGTAATAGGATATGTCGCGAGTATCGCTGTATCTGTTCTTCTGTAAAGTCAATCATAATTGTCAATCATCAATTGTCCATTATCAATGAGGCCTTAGGCCGCTCCTCCTCCCATGAAATATAAGAAATCGACCTTGTCGCCCTCCTTAATTTGGATATTGTCCCAGTCCTCGCGCTCAGCAAACTCCTCGTTTACCTGCACGCTGACCATCTCAGGGTTCTCTACCAGCAATTGTTTGATTAACTCTGTCACGTTAAGAGGCAGATCAACCGCCTTCGCGTCTCCATTTAAAAAAATCTTTGCCATATCTTTGTCGGTTTAAAAATGAATAAAAATCACGGTGCAAAATTACTGCCTTTTGGGAAATACCACAATCCCACACTGATGGTAAATCGCATACCATATCAAGGGTAAGCAAAATGCCATAAATGTGCGATTGCCCACGTCGTGAAAACCCACTAATTTTGCACCCAGAATCAAACCGACAAAATTATGGCAGAAAACAAGAAACTGAGCATCATCGCCTTCAGTGGCGATTTCGACAAGCTGACGGCAGTATTTACAT
>ONKY01000063.1 GCA_900318585.1 uncultured Prevotellaceae bacterium | reverse complement strand
CAGATTGCAACGCCACACTTCTACCTTTAGGTGGAAGAATGTGGAATTGAGTACGGTCTCCAATTCGTAACCCAGTTTTTCCTCAATTCCCCAGACTGCCTTTATTTAAAGAAATCCCGCGAATTCTTACAAAGATACGAAAAGTCGAGAGAAGAACAAAAGAAAATTTCTTTTTTTCTTCCGATTCACTCTTCACTTTTCACTTTATTTCGGCCTACGGCCTTAGATACTTTCGTTCGGAAATGCAAAGAAAAACCAGTTTTTCCTTTGCATTTCGCTCACTTATTCGTACCTTTGCACCCAAATCAACGTTGAACGTATGGAAATCAAGAACCAATTTGCCAAGAAGCTGATGGACATCAAGGCCATCAAGTTGCAGCCGAACGACCCGTTTACTTGGGCCAGCGGCTGGAAGTCACCCATCTACACAGATAACCGTAAGACGCTAGGCTACCCGCAGGTGCGCTCATTCGTGAAGCTGGAGCTGTGTCACGTCATTCAGGAGAATTTCCCTGAGGCTGAGGCAGTGGCTGGTGTAGCTACAGGTGCCATTGCCCAAGGAGCATTGGTGGCCGACGAGCTGGGGCTGCCCTACTGCTATGTGCGTCCGAAGCCGAAAGATCACGGCATGGGCAATCAGGTGGAAGGCGAAATTGAGCAAGGAGCCAAAGTGGTCGTGGTGGAAGACCTGATCTCTACCGGCGGCTCCAGCCTGAAGGCCGTTGAGGCGCTTCGCAAGTATGGTGTGGAGGTCGTCGGCATGGTGGCATCGTTCACATACGGGTTCCCCGTGGCCGAGGAGGCTTTTGCCGCTGCCGGTGTGAAGCTCATTACGCTCAGCAACTATGAGGCCGTCATTGAGGAAGCGGCCAAGACGGGCTATATCAAGGAGGAGGACAAGGCCGTCCTTGCAGAGTGGCGGAAGAGTCCCGAAACTTGGAAACAGTAATTATCCATTGTCCATTATTATTATTAAATCAAAATGGGATTATTTGGAAGTGAAAGTAAGTTTGAGAGTAGCGTGAAGATGATACCCTACCCTCAGCAGGCAGTATATGATAATATCAGTGACCTGCGAAACTTAGAGAAGGTACAGGACCGTGTACCCGAGGACAAAGTGAATGATTTCCAGTACGACCAGGACACCGTAAGCTTGAACGTGGCACCCGTGGGTGAGCTGAAGCTACGCATCTGCGACCGCGAGGAGCCGAAGTGCGTGAAGTTTGAGACGGTACAGTCGCCCGTACCCTTCAACGTCTGGATTCAGGTGCTGCCCGTGGACGAGCAGACCTCGAAGATGAAGGTGACGGTCAAGGCTGAGTTGAACCCGTTCATCAAAGGCATGGTGGAAAAACCGTTGCAGGAAGGCGTGGAGAAAATAGCCGACGCCCTGGCACAGGTACACTATGTTTAATTATGTATTATGCATTATTAATTATGCATTGAAATGAAATTGTGGGAGAAGAACTTTGAGGTGAACAAGGAGATAGAGCGGTTCACCGTGGGAAGAGACAGGGAGATGGATCTCTATCTTGCCAAATATGACGTGTTGGGCTCCATGGCTCACATCACCATGCTGGAAAGTATCGGCCTCTTAGGCAAGGATGAGTTGCCTGTGCTGCTGCGTGAGCTGAAAAGCATCTACGAGCAGTGCGAACGCGGCGAGTTCGTGATAGAGGACGACGTGGAGGATGTTCATTCGCAGGTGGAGATGCTGTTGACGCGGAAGCTTGGCGACATGGGCAAGAAAATCCATTCAGGACGTTCGCGCAACGACCAGGTGCTGGTAGATCTGAAGCTCTTCACCCGCCACGAGCTGATGGAAATAGCCGAAGAGGTGAAGGTGCTGTTCGACGAGCTGATCCAGAAGAGCAACCAATACAAGGATGTGCTGATGCCCGGCTACACTCATCTGCAGGTGGCCATGCCTTCAAGCTTCGGTCTTTGGTTTGGTGCCTATGCCGAGAGCCTCTGCGACGATATGCTGTTCCTGCAAGCGGCCTACAAGATAACCAACCGCAACCCATTGGGCTCTGCTGCCGGCTATGGCTCCTCGTTCCCCCTGAACCGCACGATGACCACGCAGCTGTTAGGCTTCGACTCCATGGACTACAATGTGGTCTATGCCCAGATGGGGCGTGGTAAGATGGAACGCAACGTGGCCTTCGCCTTGGCCTCCATCGCCGGCACATTAGCAAAGCTGGCCTTCGACGCCTGCCTGTTCAACTCGCAGAATTTCTCATTTGTGAAGCTGCCGAAGGAATGCACGACGGGCAGTAGCATCATGCCGCACAAGAAAAACCCCGACGTGTTCGAGCTGATACGCGCCAAGTCGAACAAGCTGCAGTCACTACCCCAGCAGGTAATGCTCATCATGAACAATCTGCCCGTGGGTTACTTCCGTGACCTGCAGATCATCAAGGAGGTGTTCCTGCCGGCTTTCGGTGAGCTGAAGGACTGCCTGCAGATGACGGCCTATATTATTAATAAGATAGAGGTGAACGAGCATATCCTCGACAATCCGATGTACGACCCGATGTTCTCCGTGGAGGAGGTGAACCGCCTCGCAGCGGAAGGAATGCCTTTCCGCGATGCCTACAAGAAGGTGGGCTTAGACATCGAGGCCGGACAGTTCACGCCCAACAAGAACATTCACCACACCCACGAGGGCAGCATCGGCAACCTCTGCAACCCGCAGATCGAGGCACTCATGCAGCAGGTGCTCGACGGCTTCCACTTTGAGCGGATGACGGAAGCGGAGAAAGCACTGCTAAAAAGTAAAGAATGAAGGGTGAAGAGTGAAGAATTTGCTGCCGCCATCCCATCTGGTAAAGGTACTCCGGTAGGAAATTCTTCACTCATCACTTAATTATGCACATATAGACGTGTGCCGTCGTAGGTAGCGACATATTGCAGCAGGGCGTGGTCGCCCTGCTGTCCGTTTTGGGGCATACCCTCTGCGTTGAGGTTATAGGTGCGCTGGCAGGTGGAACAGCTAACGCTCTGTCCGTCCTTACTAAAGGCAAGGGGGAAGCTAGAGCCGCTACGCTCCTCTAAGCAGTTGGGGCACTGTCGGTCATAGGCCTTCAGTCCATCGAAATTGCTGAGGCCGATAATCAGGCTGCGGTTAGCACCCATGTTCTCATAGTATGTCCGGTCGTTCTCAATAGCCGTAGTCATAGCAATATCCTCACTCTGCCCGTCGGACGTAGAGACAAGCAGGTGGGTAACGCCCTGGCGCTGTGTAGCGCTGACGATGACGAACATACCTGGATTACCCAAGGAGCGGGTAAGAAGGCTGGTCGTGTGGTATTGCGACTGGAATACAAATGAACAGGGATACTTACGGCTGAATTTCTCCTCGCCGTCGCAGGAAGAAATGAGAAGTGAGAAGTGAGAAATGAGAAATATGATTAGCCCTAAGCGCAGAAGTGATGCTGTCAGGCTGTGTACATTACGGGCGTGCAAGGTAATCATATTTCTCATTTCTCACTTCTCACTTTTCAAGCGTTTCCAGCGCCTTGAGGACGGCATCATTCTGCTCATTGAACACGGAGAAGTATTCCGTCATGTCCCATAGGTCACGGGCAATCAAAGCTTTCAACTGGAGGTTCAGATAGGGCAGCGTACGCTGTAGCTCTTCGTCGTCCTTCGCCTCAATCTTCTGCTTCTTTCCCTCTGCCAAGATGTCATCCACCAATGTCTTCGGCACCTCAAACTGCTGCTTGAACGCCCCAAACTCCGGGTATTGCTTCTTCAGCTGCTTGCGATGATTGTCCACATAGCGCAGACAGTGCTGCAAGACGATAGACTTCGCCGCTAACTGCCGGTGCAGCGGCGTGTAGCGGGTGGTGTCGAGCGGCACGAAGTAGTCGGGCATGATTCCGCCGCCGCCATAGACGGTGCGGTGCTCACGCAGTGTTTCAAACTTCAGTGAGTCGGCGAAGTGAATACTGTCGGCATTAGTCAGCTCGCCATGCTTCAAGCGGTTCACCATGTCCATGGCATAATCCATCTGCTTACCCTTTACATAGGGCTTCTGTATGCAGCGGCCTGATGGCGTGTAGTAATGTGCAATGGTGAGGCGGATCATCGAACCATCGGGCAGGTCTATGGGCCGTTGCACGAGTCCCTTGCCAAAGGTGCGGCGACCAACAACGAGACCACGGTCCTGATCCTGGATGGCACCCGTCACAATCTCTGCCGCCGAGGCCGTGTACTCGTCCACAAGCACCACCACGCGCCCGTCCTTGAACGTTCCACGTCCGTCAGCACGATAGTCGCGCCGTGGCTGGCGACGTCCCTGTGTGTAAACAATCAGATCACCCGCCTGCAGGAATTCGTTGGCAATGTCGGCAGCGGCCTGTAGGTAGCCGCCACCGTTCTCCTGCAAGTCAAGCAGCAGCTGTTTCATCCCCTGGCTGCGGAGCGTGCTCATGGCCGTCAGGAATTCTTCGTAGGTGGTAGCCCCGAAATTACCGATACGGATATAGCCGATGGTCGGGCGGATCATGTAGACGGCATCAATGCTCTTCACGGGAATCTTGTCGCGGACAACGATAAACGTCAGTTGGTCCTTGATGCCTGAGCGCACAACGCCCAGCTTCACCTTCGTATCTTTTGGGCCACGAAGCCGTTTCATAATCTCCTCCTTCGACATCTTCACACCCGCGATGGCGGTGTCATTGACGCTGACGATACGGTCGCCGGCAATGATGCCCACCTTTTCCGACGGACCGTTAGTCACCGGCTGGATAACGAGCAACGTATCCTCAATCATGTTGAACTGCACGCCGATGCCCTCGAAGTTGCCGTTCAGCGGCTCGTTCATCGCCTTCACTTCCTTGGGAGTGGAGTACTGCGAGTGGGGGTCGAGCTTCTCTAACATCCCACGGATGGCATCCTCCACCAGCTTCGCCTCGTCCACGCTGTCCACATAGAGGTTGGCCGTAGCCATCTCAGCTATCTGCAGCTTGCGCAGCGGGGAGTCCTCCCCTAAGTTGACACGCATCTGGGCTAATAAAGGTGAAAAGGTGAAAAGGTGAAAAAGTGAAAGTGCTATCGAGACTTTTATGATTAATTCTTTATTCATTTTTCTTTTAGCTTTTTTATGATGTTTATGAGGGTACCAATAATTGTTTTCAAGTCAGAATGAATTGATTCATATTCTTCTTGATTGATTGTTTCTGACTCGTATAGAAGCGTAAGCCAATAATCGGATTCATCGGCTTCTTTCAATGCTATACTTAACTTGCTTATATAGTCGGCATTACTTTGTGCATTCCTGCTTTCTGCAATATTAGCCCCAATACTTGTTCCGCTTCTATACAACTGTTTAGATATAACGTATTCGTGTTTTGCCTCACATAAGTATTTGTATAACTTGATGATCCTAAGTGCAAATTTAATACTTAAATCAGAAATAACACTTCTGTCCATAAATCAGTTCACCTTTTCACCTTTTCACTTTTTCACCTTTACTCCTCCTCTTCTTCAGGCCGGTCAATCTCGGTGACGAGGTTGTCGATGATGAAGTTCTGGCGTTCCATGGTGTTCTTGCCCATGTAATATTCAAGTAGTTTCTGCACTTGGTCGGTCTTATGGAGCGTCACCTGTTCCAAGCGGATGTCGGGGCCGATGAAGCCCGCAAACTCCTCGGGCGAAATCTCACCGAGACCCTTGAAGCGGGTTATCTCCGGATCGGGTCCCAGCTCGCTGATGGCATGAAGGCGCTCCTCGTCGCTGTAGCAGTAGCGGGTAATGAAGTCGCTCTTGGGTATCTGTCGCTTGGCTGCCTTTGTGTCCTCATCAGCCAGCACCTGCTTGTTGCGAATCTTTGTGCGACGGTTGCGGACACGGAACAGGGGAGTCTGCAAGACATAGACATGGCCTTTCTTGATGAGTTCGGGAAAGAACTGCAAGAAGAAGGTGATAATGAGTAGGCGGATGTGCATACCGTCCACATCGGCATCGGTCGCTACGATCACCTTGTTGTAGCGCAAACCGTCGAGACCGTCTTCAATGTCCAGGGCTGCTTGCAGGAGATTGAACTCCTCGTTCTCGTAGACCACCTTTTTCGTTAGACCGAAACAGTTCAGCGGCTTGCCGCGCAGCGAGAAGACGGCTTGCGTGTTCACATCGCGGCTCTTCGTGATGCTGCCGCTGGCAGAGTCACCCTCAGTGATGAAGATGCAGCTCTCCTCCTTGCGTTCATTCTTGACATCGCTGAAGTGGATGCGGCAGTCGCGCAGCTTGCGGTTGTGCAGGTTGGCCTTCTTAGCACGCTCACGGGCCAACTTCGTCACGCCGGCCATCGCCTTGCGCTCACGCTCGCTCTCCTTGATTTTATTCTCTATTACTTCCGTCACGTCGCTATGGATGTGCAGGTAGTTGTCTACTTCCTGCTTGATGAAGTCACCCACGTACTTGTTGATGGAAGGCGGTGCCGGGTGGTCGGCATCTACCTGTGGGGGAACGGGTGCCATTGTCAGGGAGCCGAGTTTGATCTTCGTCTGGCTCTCAAACATGGGTTCCTCCACGTTAATGGCGATAGCTGCCACGATGCCCGTGCGGATGTCAGCATACTCATACTTCCCGAAGAAGTCCTTGATGGTGCGGGCAATATGCTCCTTGAAGGCGCTCTGGTGGGTACCGCCCTGGGTGGTGTGCTGGCCGTTGACAAAGGAGTAGTACTCCTCGCCGTACTGGTTGGCATGGGTGAAGGCAATCTCAATGTCCTCGCCCTGCAGGTGGATGATGGGATAGAGCGGGTCGTTTGTCATCCTGTCCTTCAGCAGATCCTCCAGGCCGTGACGACTGAGGATGCGGCGACCGTTATACATGATGATAAGTCCCGTGTTCAGGTACGTATAGTTACGGAGCATGTTTTCCACGATGTCGTCCTGGAACTGGTAGTTCAGGAAGAGCGAGGCGTCGGGCTCGAAAAAGATGTAGGTGCCGTTCTCGTCCTGCGTGTCCTCCGTCACGTCGCTGACCAGCTTCCCCTGTTCAAAAGCAGCACGCCGTACCTTCCCCTCACGGTAGCTATGTACCTCGAAGCGGGTGCTGAGTGCATTCACCGCCTTCACACCGACACCGTTCAGGCCAATGCTCTTCTTGAATGCCTTAGAGTCATATTTACCGCCGGTGTTCAGCACCGAGACGGCCTCGATCATCTTGCCCTGTGGGATGCCGCGTCCGTAGTCGCGCACAGAGACACGGAGGTTGTCCTCGACGGTAATCTCTATCCGGTCGCCGGCCTTCATCTTGAACTCGTCAATGGAGTTGTCTATCACCTCCTTTAGCAGTACGTAGATGCCGTCCTCGGGCAACTGTCCGTCGCCCAAGCGTCCGATATACATACCGGGACGAAGCCTGATGTGCTCGGTGCCCGTCAGCGTCTTGATGTTATCGTCGGTGTAATCGGCTCCCCCTGTTGCCCCCGAGGGGACTTCTATAGCATTGTAAAGAATGTCTGTTTGATTGTTGTCCATGTTCTATCTGTTAAAGGGGGCCTATAGCTGCTTCTTAAAACAACGGCGACGCTTGTGCTGCTCGTGCTCGTAGTACATCCACTGGCTCTGCACAGCCGTATTGTCTTCCATGTGGACGTGGGTCTCGCCCCAGAGGAAGCCATACTTCTGATAGACAGGGATCAGGTGGTAGAAGAGCAGGGCGTTGGCACCCTTCGTGCGGTATTCGGGCAGCACGCCGATGAGCAGGCAGTCCACCACGTCGGTCTTCTTGAACTTCAGTGCCTTCAGTACATGCCACCAGCCAAACGGCAGCAGACGACCCTTACGACACTTCTGGAGCGCCTTGGTGAGTGAGGGGATGGAGATGCCGATGCCCACGACGTCGTGGTTGGGCGTGTTCCAGTCCTCAATGACGCAGATCATGTCCATTGAGGCGAACTTCAGGTACTCCTTCACATACTCATCGATCTGCTTCTGCGTCATCTGCGAGTAGCCGTAGAGGTTGGCAAACGTCTTGTTGATGACCTGGAAAATCTTCTGTCCGTAACCGTCAGGGCCGAACACCTGGCTGCGCTTGATCTGCGGACAGTGCAAGTTGTAGCGCTTCATCACCATCTCAGAGATCTTCCTGAACTTCTCGGGCATTCCCTCCTTGGGTACGAAGACCTTGTATTCCACGTAGTCATTGTCCTTCTCGTAGCCCTCCATCTTCTCCATCAGCTGCGGATAGTACTCATAATTATAGATAGTGGCCATGGTGCCTAACTGGTCAAAGCCGGCGGTGAGCATTCCCTCAGGATCCATATCGGTGAAGCCTAACGGACCGATAATCTCCTTCATGCCCTTCTCGCGGCCGTAGTCCTCCACCGCCTTCAGCAGGGCACGCATCACTTCCTCGTCGTTCACCAGGTCTATCCATCCGAAGCGCACGGCAGGGCGCTGCCACTGTTCGTTGTAGCGGTGGTTGATGATGGCGGCCACACGACCGACAAGCTTGCCGTCCTTGTATGCCAGGAAATACTCTGCCTCACAGAACTCGAAGGCTGCGTTCTTGTCTTTGCTTAGTGTCTTCAGCTCGTCGCTGAACAGGTTGGGCGCGTCGTACTGATTGCCTTCATACAAATCATAATGCAACTCGATAAAGGCCTCCAGATCTTTCCGGTTGGCGACCCTCTTAATCTCTACTGATGCCATTGTTGTATTTTCGTTTTAAGTTTCTGTCCTATTATTAAAGATGTGGCAAAGGTACTAATAATTCAGAATTCTTTCTTCATAATTCACAATTATTTTGTGATGCCTTGTCTTTTTTTAACGTTCTGGACACCTTCTGACAGATAAGCAGGACATGGCTTCCGTCAGCCAGCGTGGTGGCAAAGATATAAGTGTCGCCACCATCGGCCAACTTCAGGCGTCGCCGAATGTCGGCCACACTCATGGGGAAGTTTCTGACGGTAATATTGGCCTGACGGATGCCTGCAAGGGCGTCTTTCAGATCCCGCTTGTTTATCGATGAAACCGCAGAAATCTGAAAACTCCGCCCAGGGAAATTCTCGATGGAATCGGGCGAAATGAACAAATGGCTATTGGCAGACAACGGACTCAAGCCGTACTGGACAGAAAGTGCATCGAAGCAGCCCGCTTTCATGATGCTGGCGTTGGGCTCATAGAGGAACAGCCCCCTCCACGCTTGACCTTTGGTCGCTTGCAAGGCAAGAACCTCCCCCTGTAGGGGAAGTTTTTTATCAGCCCCATCGCTCCAAACCACCCCGTAGTGAAATGTCTGCGCTCCATAAGCCTCCCCTACAGGGGGAGGTTTGGAGGGGGCTTCCAAGAGAGGTTTGGAGGGGGCTATATTCACACAGACAACACGCAGGGCATCTTCCTCCACTTTCTCACCTTTCAGCACTACCAGCAGTTCCTTGCATTCATTACCTACAGAAACGATATGTACCTCACGCACCCATTCCTGCCCTAAGTCACTGACAGCCTTGCGCCAGTCGAGCATCGGCGAGAGCTTCAGCAACACACAGTCGGCCTTGGCCTGCAGCTCCTCCTTCAAAGCCAGGACATTGGGCATACAGTCCCTGATGTCGTAGGTACGGGCACCCTGACGGTCGCGGCGGGCAGGATCCATGTAGACGACTGTGGCGTGGCTTGTCTTACGCAACACCTCCGTAGCATCGCCGCAGACGACCTGCACATCCCGAATGCCCAGCAAAGGAAAGTTATGCGCAGCACACCGGCAGAGCTGCTCGTTCTGCTCAACGTAAGTAAGGTGGAGGGAAGTGGGAGGATAAAGAAGAGAAAAAGCTTGAGCCATGAATGCAAAGTCCACGCCAAAACCTCCTGTCAGGTCAATGAGTGAGAGGCGTGAATGGGAGGTCGTGAACGGTCTGTCGTGAGAGAGGATGTTGGCTTTGTAGCGGGCGGTCTGCTCGGAGCTGCATTGCTCCATCGACAGGTGAGGCGGGTAAATGATACCGTCGGTCGCCACCCACGTCGGCAGCTTCGTCCGTGCCTGCTGGCGCCCAGCTATCTGATCGAGCGCCCATGTGAGGTCAACCTCAGGATTCTTCGCCCCCTGAAGCGCTAACCGTCGCACGTCGTCGTCGGCATGTTGCCTGATGAAATCCAGAGTTGCCTCGTTCACTTTCTCAATTTTTCATTCTCTCCGCTCGGCTTTGCCGCTTTGTTTGCAAAGAATCTCCTTCTTCGCCTTCTTCATCTGCTTCTGGAAAGCCTCGTCGGCATGGAGACGAGCGACGACGGCACTGGCAGCTAAACGCGCCGCCTCCACGTCGCTGTGATAGTGGTAGCCGGCAATAATCCGGCTCTGGCCGTACTCAAAGCCCCACTTCAGGATCTGCTCCTGACGGTCTGGCACCAATTCCGCCATGACCAAGGCCAGCGCCCAGCCAGCAGCAGCATGACTCGACGGGTAGCTGGGGGTATGGTGCGTCGCCTCTTCCTCCGGGATGAGCGTTCCGTCGCCAAAGAACAGGAACGGACGCTTACGATTATAGTGCCGCTTGGCTTTGCTGGTGGCACCGCTACCGTCTGTTATCACACGTGACACCAAGTAAGCCACCTCGGGCGTCTTTTCCTCCGACAGCTCCATACCTACAGGCTCACTCAGGAAACGCAGCATGGAGGGCAGGCCCATCGATGCTTCCCGGCGCGCCTGCTCCGCACGTTCGCCCGTGCGCTGCCGCCGTCCCCACTGATGCCAGGCAATGTCGCCCACAAACTCCGCACTCAGGGTGTCGGGCGGAGCCGGCAGGTAAAGAACACCGTCAGGACGCTGGTCGCGCTCCAAAAATGAAGGCCACTGGTTGTCCTGGGCCACTGCCTCCAATGCCGTCAGCATCAGCAGACATACAAAGTACATTTTCTTCATCTTCTCTTTTTTGGGGGACAAAATTACGAAAAGTCGAGCGCATAACAAAAGAACTTGTTCATTTTTTTGCAGTGACGGAGGATTTTCCTTGCAATCTTTTAATAATCTGTAAAAGTAGGGCTGCGAGGTGTAATAATTGCGTCAGTTTGTGTACCTTTGCATCAAGTATGAGACAGGTTTACGACATGTCATATCTATGCCTACTGTCTGATGCCCAACCACGTCCATCTTCTTGTTTGTGAGAAGGACTGGAAAGTTGGTGAGATAGTG
>ONKY01000056.1 GCA_900318585.1 uncultured Prevotellaceae bacterium | reverse complement strand
GCTTGTGAACAGGTCGGACAAACTCTCTCATTTTATTGAAATCTATCAACTAAAACTGGCAAGTTAGGAACTTGCGAAACTTGAATTAATAGAAATTGGATTTTCAAATTAAAAAGAAGTGATTCTGAGGATATTTTAGTATTTTTGCAGACGATATGATACATTTCGATACGATACAGGAATTTAATGATATGCTGGGTGTGGAGACCCTGCATCCGATGGTGAGTGTGGTGAACTTAGGATTAGCTAAGCCGATGAAGCACATGCGCCACACGAATGGTTTCTACTCTGTGATGCTGAAGGACGAGAAGTTCTGCGACATCGTCTATGGCCGTTCGCGCTACGACTACGACAAGGGGTCGGTGGTTTCGACGGCACCTGGACAAGTCGTGGGTATTGAACCGACAAACGAAGCTTTGGGAAACGAAGCACAAGAGTTGTTCCAGCCCGTCGGTTGGGGATTGTTCTTCTCGCCAGATCTGATCCACGGCACGTCACTGGCCCGCAACCTGAAGGAATACACCTTCTTCGAGTACCAGGCTAACGAGGCACTCCATCTGTCAGAGCGTGAACGTGAGATTTTCCTGCATTGTCTCGGTGAGATACAGTCGGAGTTGGAGCACGGCATCGACCGTCTGACACGCCGCCTAATCGTATCTAACATAGAAATCCTGCTTGACCATCTGTTGCGTTTCTATGAGCGCCAGTTCATTACACGCGAGATTACGAATAGTGATTTATTGAGCCGCTTTGAGCAACTGTTGAAGCGCTACTTCGAAGGCAACAACGCCATGATGAACGGCTTACCCACTGTCCGCTACTGCGCCTCTGAGCTCTGCCTGTCTCCCAACTACTTCGGCGACCTGATTCGCAAGGAGACGGGTAAGACCGCACAAGAGCACATCAAGCTACACACCCTTGATACCATTAAGAGAGAACTGGCTAATCCAGAAAAGACCATCACCGACGTGGCCTACGATCTCGGTTTCCAGTACCCGCAGCACCTCAGCCGCTTTTTCAAGAAAGAAATGGGTATGTCGCCTGCTGAGTTTAGACAGCAGATATCATAGACGATAATGATGGACGTCACAGAGCTGCACGATGAGGAGAACCTGCTGGTACAGATGCAGGACAGATGGGAGAACTACGGCAGTCTGGATGGGATTGCCGATACGCACGACTCTTTTTCATTAGAAGGTGTGCCAAGGTTTGAACTGTCTGAAAAAATAAATAATCTGCTAAATCATGCACTTACAACCGATGAGAATCTGCTGCTTCGCCAGACACTCGGTATGGGCTGTAAGCAACGCTCCATCAAGAATCTAGCCCAGCAAATGGGGATATCACAAAAAGCCGTTCAAAAGCAACTTGTAGATATCGTCGAAAAACTACGGCATCATGATGATTCCATTCAACTTTGGAAATATCTGAACCAATGATATGAAGGAAGGTATTTTACTTATTCTTCTTCTAAATCTTCTGGCCACCAAAATTTCTTAAGCTCATTGGTAATATCATCCCAATCCTGTAAAGTAAACCGAGGGAGCAGCGAAGGCTTGCTCGAAGACGGCTGAGTCGCGTCCGAGGAAGGCGAAGCCAGCGTGTCAGGCCCCATCATCATAACAGTCATGGTAATGTTGCTATATGAGCGATAGACATTGGTATCACGGAACCCGTTACGAAGGTAGAAACTATGACGGCGTTTCCGCTGCTCAGGATTGGGGCATGGGTCTTGGTACGGACTCTCCATATCGAGCACACATGCCTGTCCTTCGTATTTCTTCATCAGCTGAGTCAGGATTTGCTGACCTAACCCTTTCCCTCTCAACTCTTCACGGACAGCGAAATACCAGTACCAGTTAAACGACTTACGGGGATAGACGATAGTAAAGCCAACAAACTCCTCGTTATCGTAGTATGCCGTGAAGTCCAGCGACATCTGGTCTATCAATCGCGTCAAGTCATTCCAGGGAATTTGCTCGTTCTCTGGAAATGCTGTCTGGTAGAGCTGTTTTATCTGCTCATCAGCGTTGGCCGCTGTTATCTTTCTTTCTGTCAAAATCCTAATAATCCTCAATTCTCGGAGCAGCGAGAACCAACATGCTTGCATGATTGGTCGAGTCGTGACGAGATTCAACGTTTGTTAAAACTTTCTGCAAATATAGTGATTTTAAGGCAATTCTTGCTACTTTTGCACGTATATTTAAATGTATTTGGCAAATGGATATGGAACAAAATGAGGTACAAGGTCGTAAGGTGGCCATTGATATTGTAAAGGCAAATATATTTGCCGTAGTTATTATGGTGGTGTCAGCCGTCGTCTTCCTCGTGCCGTTTTTCTGGATATGGGTAGGTAAGAAACCTATTGGCGAACTCTTAGGAGGATTCGGTGACTGGAGCGTCACCTTTATCTTTGTCATCGTAGGCATCGTCGTTCATGAACTAATCCACGGCATAACGTGGGCATGCTATGCAAAGAGCGGCTGGAAAAGTATCAGCTTCGGAGTGATGTGGAAGTTACTGACTCCATATTGTCACTGTGACGAGCCTATGCGCATTCACGGCTACATGATGGGAGCCATGATGCCCTGCATCGTCTTGGGTGTCATACCTGCAGTCATTGCCCTTTTCATCGGCAGTCTGCCTTTGCTGGCATGGGGAATCTTCTTCATAGCTGCAGCAGCTGGTGACATCTGGATGACGTGGTTATTGACTAAGGAGAATCCCAAGAGTATGGTTCTCGACCATCCTTCTGAAGCAGGATTCTATATCATTGATTAAAGGTAAATGGAGCATCTGACGAATATACAGGATATTGGGCTGACTCTCAAGGAAAACCACTTGTGACTTTTTTTACGTTAAGTCTCCCGACTGTGGAGCCTACGCACGCATATACACATATATGTATGTGCGTGCGTACACTATTAATATAAAGAAAGGGGGCTGAATGAATTCTGCTCCCTTCTTTTCTGTCGAGGTGACAGGACTCGAACCTGCGACAGCCTGGTCCCAAACCAGGAACGCTACCAACTGCGCTACACCTCGAACTATCTTGTTTGTATCTTTCTTAATTCTTCGCTCTTAATTCTATTTACTTAATAATTCCCTGCTCCTGAAATATCTTCTTCAGTGCCACAACGGAGCGGTCAACCTGCTCCTTGGTGTGGGTGGCCATGAGCGCATAGCGCACCAGTGTGTCCTGCGGAGCACAAGCGGGCGGAATGACGGGATTGATGAACACACCTGACTTAAAGGCCAGTGCGGTGACAAGGAATGTCTTTTCCACGTCGCGCACGTAGAGGGGTATGATGGGGCTTTCGGTCTCTCCAATCTCGAAGCCTTCCTCACGGAATCGCTTCAGGGCATAATTGGTGACCTTCCACAGGTTTTCTATGCGTTCCGGCTCCTGCTGGATGATGTG
Source organism: uncultured Prevotellaceae bacterium (assembly GCA_900318585.1). GTDB lineage: Bacteria > Bacteroidota > Bacteroidia > Bacteroidales > Bacteroidaceae > Prevotella. Next base: position 25,674 of record ONKY01000056.1, on the reverse strand, counting down.
CAGCGCTTCCATAGCGGCAGCGGTAGCGGCAGGGGTGTTGGAGGCTGAGAAGATGTAGGTGCGGCAGGTGTGACGCAACCAGTTGATGGTGTCGAAGTCGGAGGCGATGAAGCCGCCGATGGATGCCAGCGACTTGGAGAAGGTTCCCATAATGAGGTCTATCTCGTCGGTCAGGCCGAAATGGTCGCAAACACCGCGCCCTTGACGTCCGAAGACGCCGATGCCGTGGGCCTCGTCCACCATGATGGAACAGTTGTACTTGTGCTTCAGCTCTACAATCTGCGGCAACTTGGCCAGGTCACCCTCCATGGAGAATACACCGTCTACGACAATCAGCTTGATGGCTTCGTAGGGCAGCTTCTGGAGCACGCGCTCCAAATCTTCCATGTCGTTGTGCTTATAGTGCAGCTGCTTAGCGAAGGCCAGGCGGCGTCCGTCTACGATGGAGGCATGGTCGCGGTCGTCGCAAATGACGAAGTCGTCTTTCCCGAGCAGGGCAGGAATAACACCCTGGTTGACGGAGAATCCCGTAGAGAAGCAGAGACAGTCGGTCTTGCCGATAAATTGTGAAATCTCCTTTTCTAACTGGACGTGCAGGTCAAGCGTACCGTTGAGGAAGCGGCTGCCGGCGCAGCCAGAACCGTATTTGTCGAGCGCAGCCTTGGCAGCGTCGATGATTCGCTGGTCGCCGGTGAGACCTGTATATGCGTTTGAGCCGAACATCAAAACCTTATGGCCGCCCATCTCCACTTCTGTACCCTGTTTGCCTTCAATGGCACGGAAATAGGGGTAAACGTCAGCTGCCATAAACTTCTGCGGCTCACGATAACTTTCAAACTTTTTCTGTAACTGTCCCATTACGAAATATGGTGTCTTTTTCTATTTTTCTTTTTTCAGGCTGCAAAGTTACACATTTTTTATGAAACTGAGTACTTTTTTCGTAATAATTGTATCATTTGAACAAATTTCTCATAAAATCTCTTCTTTTTTCAGACAAAATATGTAATTTTGCACGTATGAGAGATGAAAAAAAGACGATAACGTTCATCATCAACCCCATTTCGGGCACCCACGCCAAGGAGGAGATTCCCCGCCTCATTGACGAATCCATCGACGACCAGCGGCTGAACCACCGGGTGGTCTATACGGAGTATGCCAGCCATGCTGCCGAACTGGCCCACAACGAGGTGGAGCTGGGTACTGACGTGGTTGTAGCCGTGGGTGGCGACGGTACCGTCAACGAGGTGGCGCGTTCGCTGGTACATACGCAGACGGCATTGGGCATTGTGCCCTGCGGGTCGGGCAACGGTCTCGCCAGACACCTTTGCCTGCCGCTCGACATCAAGAAGGCCATTCAGGTTATTAACGCCTGCAACATCGAGTGCTTCGACTACGGTATCATCAACGGGCTGCCCTTCTTCTGCACCTGCGGAATGGGATTCGACGCTTTTATCTCGCTGAAGTTTGCGGAAGCAGGCAAGCGAGGCCCCATCACCTATGTTGAGAACGTGCTGAGGGAGGGCCTGAAATACAAGCCGGAGACCTATATAGTGGTTGACGAGACTGGCACGCAGCGCTATAAGGCCTTTCTCATTGCCTGTGCCAACGCCTCGCAATACGGCAACAATGCCTACATTGCCCCAGGTGCAACCATGAAGGACGGTGAGATGGATGTTATCATCATGGAACCTTTCGATGCTCTTGATGCGCCGCAGATTGCTGCCGACCTGTTCATGAAGACGCTGGGAAATAACTCGAAGATCAAGACGTTCCGCACGAAGACCCTACACGTCCACCGTTCGGCGCCCGGCGCCATCCATTACGACGGCGATCCCATCATGACGGGAGCCGACATCGATGTGAGCATAGAGCACTTAGGTCTTCGCATCGTCACCAATCCCATTATTACCGAGGACCAGGCACAACCCAATTTCCTACTCAATGCCTTCAGCGACTTCTTTAATAATATTAATAATGTTCGCGAGGACATCCAGGACGATATATCCAAGCGGAGCAGACGCATACAGGTATTGAACAAGCTGATGCTGCGCAAGTTGTCAAAGCTGTAATAGTTGAAACATGAAGAAGGAAGATCTTAGAATTGTGTTTATGGGCACACCTGAGTTTGCCGTGGAGACCCTGCGGTCGCTCGTGGAGGATGGCTATCACGTGGTAGCCGTGGTAACCCAGCCTGACAAGCCCGTAGGGCGGCACGGCTCCGTGCTGCAGCCCTCTCCTGTGAAGCAGTACGCCTTGGAGCACCAGCTGCCCGTGTTGCAGCCGGAGAAGATGAAGGACTCTGCGTTTGTGGAAGCGTTGCGTGCATATAACGCAAACCTGCAAGTGGTTGTTGCATTCCGGATGCTGCCTGAGGTAATATGGGCCATGCCCTGCTACGGCACGTTCAATGTCCACGCCTCCCTGCTTCCCCAGTATCGCGGGGCGGCACCCATCAACTGGGCAGTCATCAACGGCGAGATACGCACTGGCGTCACCACTTTCTTCCTCGACCATGAGATTGACACCGGCCGCATGATTCTCCAGCAGCCATTCGATATCCCCGATGATGCCGACGTGGAATATGTGTACGACGGGCTGATGCACCTCGGTGCCGATTTGTGTCTGCGTACCATTGAGACCATTATTGCTGCTGACGGTCATCCTGACAGCATTCCTCAAGGGGCAGGGGAGGGACTGAAGCCCGCTCCGAAGATCTTTAAAGATACATGTATGATTGACTGGCACCTCACCTGCAAGCAGGTATACGACTTCGTGCGTGGCCTCTCGCCCTATCCCGGTGCATGGACGACGCTGATGACACCCGACGGACACGAGACGGTGCTAAAGGTTTTCAAGACCACCAAACTGAATCTCCCACCTACGTCACCAGGAAGCATCACCGCCGACAAGCACCACCTCCGCATCTCCTGTTCTGACGGCCAGCTACAGATAGACAGCCTCCAGCTTTCGGGCAAGAAACGTATGGATGCGCAAGCTTTCCTCAACGGCGTGAAGGACATTGAAAAATATTCTGTGCTATAGCACAATAAAAAGATAATTATAGGCGTTTCATTAGTAAGAACCCCCAAAATGATTCAGCCTATGCAGATTTTTACTCACGAAGAAATGACACCGAGCGAACGGACGCTCAGAATCATCAGACAAGTGGCACACACCTATCGCGTCGTCAATGGACAAGGTTGCTGCCTCAATTGATTTCAGTTAGAAAGGACATGACAAAAGTTTCTCCTTCATTGCTCGCAGCCGACTTCCTACATCTCGACCGTGAGATTGACATGATTAACCGCAGCGAGGCTGACTGGCTGCACCTTGACGTGATGGACGGCGTGTTCGTTCCCAACATCTCTTTTGGCTTCCCGGTGCTGGAGGCGGTTGCCTCTATGTGCAGGAAGCCACTTGACGTTCACTACATGATTGTCCAGCCAGAGAAGTTCATCCAGCAGACGGCAAAGCTGGGTGCTATGATGATGAATGTTCACGTAGAGACATGTACCCACCTGCATCGCACCATTCAAGAGATTCATCAGGCAGGCATGAAGGCTGGTGTGACGCTTAATCCGTCAACACCCGTTTCCCTGTTGGAGGATATCATCCAGGACGTGGACATGGTACTGCTGATGAGCGTTAACCCAGGATTCGGCGGACAGAAGTTCATTGAGAACACCATTGCCAAGGTCAAGCGTCTGCGCCTGTTGATTGACGAAAACGACAGTCATGCCCTGATTGAGGTGGACGGCGGCGTGCAGGACGAGACCGCTCCCCGGTTAGTAGCCGCGGGGGTTGACGTGCTTGTCAGCGGCAGCTATGTGTTCAAGAGCCCTACGCCCGAACAGACCATCCACGACCTGCGGATGTTAGGAGCGTAATGGCAAGAAGTGTTGAGAAATGAAGAATGCCGCCGCTGTTCATGTGAATAGCGGCGGCTCTTTTGGGGGGATGAATCAAAAACCGTCCCTCTCTCTTATTATTTAAGACAGTTCTTATACGATGTAGAGGTTGCTGATGCTCTCGTTGTTGATGACTCGGCGGATGGCCTCGGCAAACATGTCGGCAACGGAGAGCTGCTTCACCTTCGCGCAGCGCTGAGTGTATGGGATGGAGTCGGTGAACACGATCTCTTCCAAGGCAGACTCCTGGACACGGTCGCTGGCAGGGCCGCTCATTACACAATGGCTAGCACAGGCGCGGATGGTCTTAGCGCCGGCTTCTTTCATCAGGTCGGCTGCCTTGGTGATGGTGCCGGCAGTATCCACCATATCGTCGACGATGACTACGTTCTTGCCCTCCACGTCACCGATAATCTGCATGGTGGCGACAACGTTGGCACGTGCGCGGGTCTTGTTGCACAGTACCAATGGGCATCCTAAATACTTGGCGTAGGTGTTGGCACGCTTGGAACCGCCCACGTCGGGTGAGGCAATGACGAGGTCGTCTAAATGGAGGCTCTGCAGGTAGGGGAGGATGACACCGGAGGCATATAGATGGTCAACGGGCACATCAAAGAATCCCTGAATCTGGTCGGCATGAAGATCCATCGTGATAACGCGATTAACACCGGCAACAGAGAGCAGGTCGGCTACAAGCTTGGCGCCGATGCTGACGCGGGGCTTGTCCTTACGATCCTGACGAGCCCAGCCAAAATAGGGAATGACGGCGTTAATGGTACGTGCGGAGGCACGCTTGGCAGCGTCAATCATCAGCAACAACTCCATGAGGTTGTCGCTGTTGGGGAAGGTACTCTGTACTAGGAAGATATCGCGTCCGCGAATGGACTCTTCGTAACTGACGGCAAACTCACCGTCAGAGAACTTTGTAATCTGGAGCTGTCCGAGCGGACAGCCGAGGCTTTGGCAGATTTTCTCTGCAAGATATCTCGTCGCCGTTCCTGAGAATACTTGATAAGAGCTTTCCATATTGAAGTTATTGTTTGAAGTATTAATTCTTTTTCTTTGCGCTTATCCCACCGCCTTGCGCAGTTTGCTGAAGTGTAGCAGCAGACTCTTGTAGTCTTGCTGGCTATGAATGTCGAACTGGCTCCATAGGTCTTCGCAGATAACTACGCCACCAAAGCCCAGTTCCTTGACCGTATTCATGTTGCCCATGTTGATATTGGCAGAGGAATATACTTTCTTGTCTATCTGGTGATGGCCACCCAAGACTTCCAGCTCTTCTATCGGTGTGTCAAGGAACACGTAGCTAGCTCGCTTCTTGGCTTCCTTCAACTCGTCGACAGAGTGGCAGGTGATGCTGTAGTTTCCTCGATAGCCTTTAGGTACAGGCGTCTGAGGGCTGTCAAGATGAATGCCGCGTAGGCGGAACTCCTGTTTTAGGTAGAAATGCTCGTGAACGGTGATTCGTCCCATGTAGTCTTCCGGAAGCAGGGTAAGCAAACGTTCCGAATAGACTGGTTCGGCACCGGGCTTGCATAGGTGCAGATTGTCCATCCCCTCCTCAAAAAGGGTGGCGAGAATCTTGTCTTCCTCCACGAAAAACGTGGGCTTTGTCATGATAATCAGCTTCACGTGCGTTCTGCTTATTTGCAAATTTTTCTGCAAAGATACAATTTAATTATGAATTATGAGTTATGAATTAAGAATTATTTCGTACCTTTGCGGAAATTTCTTGCATTTCATCAATTATCCATCATCCATTATCTATTATCAATTAATAATAATGATACCTATTTATATTATAGAGGAAAAGAAACTGCGTCGCAACCTGAGTCTCATTGCCGACGTGGCACAACAAGCGGACGTTGAGATTATCCTGGCCTTCAAAGCCTTCGCTCTCTGGAAGACTTTCCCCATCTTCCGCGAATACATCCACTCCACGACGGCCAGTTCCCTGAGCGAGGCTCGGTTGGCACGGGAAGAGTTCGGTGCTCCAGCACATACATACTCACCGGCATATACAGATGATGAGTTCGATGAGATAGTTAGTTGTTCAAGTCACCTTTCATTTAACTCCCTAACCCAGTACGAGCGTTTCCACGAACGGGTGGGGGAGGATTGTTCCGTAGGCCTACGCGTGAATCCGGAATACTCTGAAGTCGGCACACTACTTTATAACCCATGTGCGCCCGGCACACGCTTTGGCATTACGGCCGACAAACTGCCTGCAGAGTTGCCTCCCGACGTGGAGGGCTTCCATTGTCATTGCCACTGTGAGAGCGGAGCTGACGTGCTCCAGCGTACATTGGTACATATAGAGGAGAAGTTCAGCAGGTGGTTCCCACAGCTGAAATGGCTGAACTTGGGCGGTGGACATCTGATGACACGAAAGGAATACGACATAGAGCTATTGGTGAGAATCCTTCAGGGACTACATGAACGCTATCCCTGGTTGAAAATTATTTTGGAGCCAGGGAGTGCCTTTGCCTGGCAGACGGGACCGCTGGTGAGCCATGTGGTTGACGTGGTGGAGGACAAGGGCATCCGTACTGCTATTCTCGATGTGAGTTTTACTTGCCACATGCCCGACTGCTTAGAAATGCCCTATATGCCGGACGTTCGCGGAGCTGCCGTGGTATCTGATTCAAGCGGAGATTCCGGAGATTCCGAAAATCCCGGAGATTCTGGATACCTTTATCGCCTTGGCGGGAACAGTTGCCTAAGTGGCGACTTCATGGGGCTCTGGCGCTTCGACCATGAGCTGCAGGTTGGCGAGGAAGTTATTTTCGAGGACATGATACATTATACTACTGTCAAGACTTGTACGTTCAACGGTATCACCCATCCCTCTATCGGTATGCTCCACACGGACGGAACACTTGAAGTACTTCGTTCCTTCACATACGAGGATTACCTGCATCGTATGGACTAGTTGCTGTGGTTGAATAAAAATAGGGTGTGCCACTGAAGAAGCACACCCTGTTAGTTATATGGATTAGCGACAGACTCTATTCAATGACGACAAGTGCGTCATCCTCCATCACGCTCTCACCAATCTTTACGCAAATAGCTGTCACCTTGCCTGCCTTCTCGGCCTGCAGGTTGTTGGCCATCTTCATGGCTTCAAGCACGATAACGTTCTGCCCGGCCTGTACCTCATCGCCAACGTTGACAAGGATTTCGGTAATGACACCAGGCAAGGGAGCCTTGACGGCATTGGCCTTGTTGACAGATGCCTTGTCAGCAGAAGCATCGCCAGCGTCCTCTGCTCCTGCAGCGGCACGTACGACGGGCTTCTTCTTTTCAGGCTCGGCCTGCTTCTCCATTTCTACCTTGAACTCCTCACCGTTAACGGTCAAGGTGGCAATGTTATCAATGATGTCGCCTACCACGACCTCATATTTGTTTCCATTGATAGTATACTTATACTGGTTCATAATATTTGGTGTTTACGGGTGAGCTGTCATTGAAAGCGAAGCAAGATTCCACATGGTTGTATGTTCGGCAATGGTAATTTTGCCGGTTTCAACATCATGCATATTGTTGCCCAGATGCTCATGTAGAGCGAGTGCAATGGCAGCATAAACTTCGTTCGTATTCATAATATCTGAAAATTAAGCAATCTCATTTACATTGGAATATTACCATGCTTCTTGGCGGGAAGGGCATCGCGTTTGGTAGCAAGCTGGGCAAGGCCCCGACAGATGCGGAAACGGGTGTTGCGTGGCTCAATCACGTCGTCAATGTAGCCGTACTTGGCTGCCTGATACGGGTTGGCGAAGAGCTCGTTGTACTCATCCTCCTTCTCGGCAATGAATGCTTTCACGTCCTCGCCGGCCTCCTTTTTGGCCTTAGCTTCCTTGGCGTAGAGCACGGCAGCAGCACCGCTGGCACCCATGACAGCAATCTCGGCTGAGGGCCATGCGTAGTTGAGGTCGGTGTGGAGCTGCTTGGACCCCATCACGATATGGCTACCACCATAGCTCTTGCGGAGCGTGACCGTAATCTTGGGAACAGTAGCTTCACCGTAGGCGTAAAGCAACTGGGCACCGTGCAGGATGACGGCGTTGTATTCCTGGCCTGTGCCGGGCAGGAAACCGGGCACATCAACGAACGAGACGATGGGTATGTTAAAGGCGTCGCAGAAACGAACGAAACGGGCACCCTTTCGGGAAGCGTTCACGTCAAGAACGCCAGCATAACAGGTAGGCTGGTTGGCAACGATACCCACGCTCTGACCGTTGAAGCGGGCAAAGCCGACTATGATATTCTTAGCGAACTTAGGCTGAACCTCGAAGAACTCGCCGTTGTCCACCACAGAACCAATGACCTTATACATGTCGTAAGCCTCGTTGGGGTTCTCGGGGATAATCTCGTTCAGACTGTCCTCCAAACGGTTGATGGGGTCGTCGCACTTGCGACGCGGAGCCATCTCCATGTTATTCGAGGGAATATATGAAAGCAAAGTCTTCAGCATTTGCAGACCTTCTTCCTCGGTCTTGGCGGTGAAGTGGGTGACACCCGACTTCGTGCTATGAACGCTGGCACCGCCAAGGTGCTCCTGATCGATGTCCTCGCCCGTAACGGTCTTTACCACTTTCGGGCCTGTGAGGAACATATATGAGGTATTCTCCATCATCAGGGTAAAGTCGGTGAGGGCAGGGGAATACACGGCACCGCCCGCGCAGGGACCGAAGATGCCGCTGATCTGAGGAATAACGCCCGAAGCAAGGATGTTGCGCTCGAAAATTTCTGCATATCCTGCCAGTGCATTGATTCCCTCCTGAATACGTGCACCGCCGGAGTCGTTGATGCCGATGACAGGGGCACCCATCTTCATGGCCATGTCCATGACCTTGCATATCTTCTGGCTCATCGTCTCTGAGAGTGAACCTGCATGAACAGTGAAGTCCTGTGCGAAGACGAACACCAACCTTCCATCGATAGTACCGCTTCCTGCTACCACACCGTCGCCAGGGAACTGCTTCTTCTCCATGCCGAAATTGTGGCAACGATGTTCCTTAAACATATCGTACTCTTCGAACGAACCTTCGTCGAGCAGCATGTCAATGCGCTCACGTGCGGTGTACTTACCGCGATCGTGTTGTTTCTGAATGGCTTTCTCTCCACCACCGAGACGTGCTTTCTCACGATTCTCGATGAGCTGCTTGATTTTCTCTGTTTGCTTACTCATTTTCTTATTATCGATTATCAATTATCAATTTTCAATTGTAGAACTACTCCGGGTGCTCACACAGTTCAGTGAGGATACCACAGGTAGACTTCGGATGTAGGAAGGCGATGTTCAGCCCCTCTGCGCCCTTGCGGGGAGTCTGGTCAATGAGGCGTATACCCTTCTCACCGACTTCCACCAATGCGCCGGCAACACCATCCTCCACGCAGAACGCCACGTGGTGAACGCCCTTGTTACCTTTGTCGAGCCACTTCTGGATAGTGCTCTCGGGCGACGTCGGCTCCAGAAGCTCCAGCTTAACCTCTCCGCAACGCAGGAAGGCGGTCTTTACCTTCTGGTCCTCTACTACTTCTGTTGCATAACACTCCAGCCCCAGTACGTCCGTGAAGTACGGCAGGCTTTCTTCAATGCTCTGGACAGCTATGCCCAGATGCTCAATGTGTGAAATCTTCATGACTTGATAGTTTTATGGGTATAATTATCAATAATTTTTGCAAAGTTAGTAATAATTATCTAGAAAAAAAAAATAAGAATCAATAATTAAGCATTATTAAAACTCTACGGTGATTTTCCCGTTGATTTGACGCCCTGTCAGATAGTTCGGTACTGCCCATTGGCGTGAGAGAACGTCCGTCACCCAGTAGTAGCTGTTGACGTTGCTGATGCCGAAGAGGTTCAGACAGTCTATTCCAAGCCAGACGTTGCGAATGCTGAATGCGTCCCGTCGAGTGGTTTTGTAAGCAAGATAAGCCATGCCAATGTCTGCACGTTTATAGGCTGGCGCACGGAAATTTTGTTGCTCTATACCTCTGTGCGGTGCACCGAAGGGCAGACCGTCGGCGTAGGCCAGGCGGAGCGTCATTTTCCAACGGTCTGTGCCTGGGAAATAGTCTGTGAAGTGTAGGTTTACGGCCCAGCGCTGGTCAGTAGGCAGAGGAAAGTAGGCGTTGCCCTGGTTTTCATACTTCTGTTGTGCCCTCATCAGCGAGAAGGTAATCCAGGAGTCGGTGCCTGGCACAAATTCACCGTAGAGCTTCAGGTCAAGTCCAGCAGTATAGCCCTTGCAGAGGTTCTGCCCGTAGTAGGTCACTTTCACGTTCTGTACATTATAGGGAATCAGGTTTGAAAGGGCTTTATAGTAGGCTTCAGCGCTTAATCGAAAGGGGCGTTCCATCAAGCGGAAACGGTAGTCAAAGGCTGCAATGAACTGGAGTGAGCGCTGACTCTTGATATGTTTGTTGAGCGTTACTTCAGTCATACTGGTGGCGTTGTTGAGTGTAGTGTAGCGCAATTCCTTGAAGAAGGGCGCCTGATAATAAAGTCCAGTAGCTATGCGAAAGGTTACGTCGTGGTTCCATGAGGGGATGACGGCCAGCGACATGCGTGGCGACACGGTGGTCTCTCCGCTCCATGACCAATGGTTGAAGCGCACTCCGTAGTTCAGGGTATAATAAGAAACATCATCTCCAGCTTGCTCGATGTCGTCAGTCTGTGTTCCTTCTGCCGTCCATCGGTAAGTGTCCTGCACGTATCCCTCTATGCGTCTTGAGTTCATGTTGTGTTTGGAGGTTAGCGTGTAAATCATGTCAAGACGGTCGGCGGTATGTGGTACGGAATAGCCGCTGGAGTCGCGCATTTCGTATTCGCGGCTCTGTTCCTTGATGCGCTCCCATTTTACGATGGCGGCGGCTTCCACGTCGTGTTTGCGGAATCGGTGGTTGACCATCAGCTTCAGGCTTTGCACGTTGGCGGTCAGGTAGTTCCTGGCATGTTCCATGTATGTACCCACTCCCAGCTGCTCAGAGCTCTGTGCGTCGTCTAACCAGTATTGCCCCTGAATGTCGTAGGCCTCCTGTTCTTTAGTGTGGAAAGCAGAGGCCAAGAGCTTCACGACGGTAGAGTCACCTAAATGGCGGGCTATGGAGATTGTGCCGAAGAGAGTGCGGAAAATGTCTTTCTCCTGACCGTCGAAATATACTTTGAACGATTTCACGTCCTCCATTGTACCGAAACTGGTTTCGCGGTCCTTTGGCTTGAAGTTGTAGTGGTTCTCAGAAATGTTTCCTATCAGGTCGACGGTCCATCGGTTACTTGGTTTCCAACTTATATATGTCTGATAATCAAGAAAATTTGGTCGATACTCTCCAGTCGTCTCGAGTGAACCTAACAGGTATCTGTTGGTCTTGTATCGCAGACCGTGACTCATGGTGAACTTCTTACCGCCCGTACCTATGTAGACACTTCCCCCCAAGAGCGATGCCGTCACGTTAGCCTCCGTCCGTTGGGGGCGGCGATAGGTGATGTCGAGTGCCGACGACATCTTGTCTCCGTACTTTGCCTCAAATCCTCCAGCGGAGAATCCAATCTTCTCCACCATGTCGCTATTGATGATGCTAAGTCCCTCCTGTTGCCCGCTCCTGACTAAAAGGGGTCTGTATATTTCCACATTATTAATATAGACGGCGTTCTCGTCAAAGCTGCCGCCGCGCACGTTGTACTGACTCGACAATTCGTTATGCGTCGATACGCCTGCCTGCTGCTGGATGAGTTCTTCCACAGCGTTTCCAGTTACGGAAGGCGTCTGCCTGATGTCTTCCACGTCTAATTGTTCTGTGCCTGTAGTCTGTCTGCGCCGTTCTGTAATCGTCACTTCCTGTAAGGCGTCCTGTTGTTGGAGTGTGATGACAAAGGTCAGTGTACCGCGCGGTTTGCGTAGAGTCCTCGTGCGAGTCTTGTATCCAATCATTGAGAAATTAACTACTACAGAATCAGTTGATTGTAGCGTGATATTAAATTCTCCCTTCAGATTGGTCATCGTCATCTTTGCCTGCTGAACGCAACTCACGGTGACCAACTCTACGGCGTTGCCGTCCTCGTCTATCACCTTACCCTTCAGCGTGAAGTTATCGGCTCTTGCTGCCATTAAGACCAAAAGCAACAGCCATGTCAGGAAGAATCTGAACGATTTGTTTTCCATCATCTTGTATTATAACGTCAAGTCTGCTCTTTTATTGCATGATTCCCATTTTTCTATGGGGACTGCAACAGGGCTTGTTTTCTGAAAGCAGCGAAAAAGGATGGCGAAATTTGTCTATATACAAAAAAATGTGTACCTTTGCACCCGTAAAAATAATTAGATATTAGGAAAAGAGATGATAACGGTAACAAATCTGGCGATCCAGTTCGGAAAGAAGGTTCTCTATAAAGATGTGAACCTGAAATTTACAAGTGGCAACATTTATGGAATTATCGGTGCCAATGGTGCGGGCAAGTCTACATTGCTGCGTGCCATCAGTGGTGAGCTGGAACCTAACAAGGGAACGGTGGAGATGCAACCCGGAGAGCGATTGAGCGTCCTGGAACAGGATCACTTCAAGTATGACGAGTTCACCGTGATGGATACAGTTCTCATGGGACATAAGCCAATGTGGGACAACATGAAGGAGCGTGAGGCTTTGTATGCCAAGCCTGAGATGACAGAGGAGGACGGTGTGAAGGCCGCAGAACTTGAGATGGCTTTTGCCGAGATGAACGGCTATGAGGCAGAGAGCGAGGCAGCCCAGCTGTTGCAGAACTTGGGTGTGGCGGAGAGTCAGCACTATAAGCAAATGGCAGAAATTTCGAATAACGAGAAGGTGCGTGTAATGCTGGCCAAGGCCTTGTTCGGACATCCTGACAACCTGTTGCTTGATGAGCCCACCAACGATCTCGACTTAGATACCGTACAATGGTTGGAGGAATACTTGTCGAACTTGGAGCAGTGCGTTTTGGTGGTAAGCCACGACCGCCATTTTCTCGATGCCGTCTCCACGCAGACGGTGGACATTGACTTCGGCAAGGTGACTCTCTTCTCGGGAAACTATTCGTTCTGGTACGAGTCGTCACAGCTGGCCCTACGTCAGCAGCAGAACCAAAAGTTGAAGGCAGAGGAGAAACGTAAGCAGTTAGAGGAGTTTATCCGCCGGTTCTCAGCCAATGTGGCCAAATCGAAGCAGACGACGTCACGAAAGAAAATGCTGGAAAAACTTAACGTGGAGGATATTACCCCATCAACGCGCAAGTACCCCGGGATTATCTTCTCTATGGAGCGTGAACCTGGTACCCAGATTTTAGAGGTGGAAGACCTGAGGGCTGTGGATGCCGACGGTACGGTTCTTTTCGACAATGTCTCCTTTACTATTGAGAAAGGACAGAAGACTGTATTCCTGAGCCATAACCCCAAGGCGATGACAGCCCTCTTCGAGATTATCAATGGCAATCGCGAGGCCGATGCGGGAACGTTTAAGTGGGGAGTTACTATCACCACAGCGTACCTGCCGCTTGACAATACAGCTTTCTTCCAGTCGGAGATGAACTTGGTGGACTGGCTCTCGCAATACGGCCCTGGCAACGAAGTGACAATGAAGTCATTCTTAGGACGTATGCTGTTCAAAGATGAGGATGTTCAGAAAAAGGTATGCGTGCTCAGCGGAGGTGAGAAAATGCGCTGCATGATAGCACGTATGCAACTAAGGAATGCCAACTGTCTTATCCTCGACACACCTACGAACCACCTTGATCTGGAGTCGATTCAGGCATTCAACAACAACCTGATTCAGTTCAAGGGCAATATCCTGTTCGCTTCGCACGACCATGAGTTCATCAATACTGTGGCTGACCGTATCATAGAGTTGACGCCGAGGGGCACCATTGACAAGTTGATGACCTACGACGACTATATTTACGACGAGCAGATCAAGGAGCAGAAAGAAAGGATGTATGCATAAAGTGGCACGATATTTGCTGTTAATGTAAGTAAACACGACTCATGTTGCGCAATCCATGGACGGTGGACATGAGACTCATGAATAAAGGACTTTAAATACCACAGAATCATGACAGAAGAAAAAAAACTCAGCAATATGGAAGAGGAAGAGGCACCAAAGGAAGAGATGACTGACACTGACAATTCGGCAGATGCTGACAATCAGTCAGCGACTGAGCAGGCAGAGACGGCGGAGGAGAAAGATCCTTTGGATGTTGCCTTGGACGAGATAGCAGAACTGAAAGACAAGTACCTGCGTTCAGTCGCAGAATTTGATAATTACCGTAAGCGTACCCTAAAGGAGCGCACTGAGCTTATTCTTAATGGAGGCGAGAAGGTTATCACGGCCGTGTTGCCTGTGATTGACGATATGGAACGTGCCATTGAGAACGGAAAGAAGACAGATGACCCTACTGTGCTGCGCGAAGGCATGGAGCTGATCCACCAAAAGCTGATAAAGATCCTAGAAGCGCAAGGCGTCAGCCAGATAGAGACAGAAAACACAGACTTTGATACCGACATTCACGAAGCCGTGGCTATGGTTCCCGGCATGGGTGACGATAAAAAAGGCAAGGTTATAGACTGTTTGCAGAAGGGCTACAAACTGAACGACAAGGTGATTCGCCACGCCAAGGTGGCCGTGGGTCAATGAATAATTGAAAATAGATAATTGATAATAAATGGCACAACAAAAACGAGACTACTACGAGGTGTTGGGCGTTGCGAAAGGCGCAACAGAAGACGAGATTAAGAAGGCGTATAGGAAAATAGCCATCAAATACCACCCCGACCGCAACCCTGGTGACAAGAAAGCTGAGGAAATGTTTAAGGAAGCGGCTGAGGCATACGATGTGTTGCATGACCCTCAGAAGCGCCAGCAATACGACCAATTTGGCTTTAACAGTCCTTTCGGAGGAGCCGGTGGCGGATTCAGCGATTTCGGCGCCACTTCGATGAACATGGACGATATCTTCTCTATGTTCGGCGACATTTTCGGAGGTCATGGCTTTAGTGGCTTCGGTGGCGGTTCGCGCGGTCGTCAACAACACCGTGGTACCGATCTCCGTCTGAAGGTGAAGCTCACCTTGGAAGAGATTAACAAGGGTGTAACCAAGAAGTTCAAGGTTCGCAAGGACGTTACCTGTAGCCATTGTCACGGCTTGGGCTCGGAGAGCGGCGACGACCGTGAGCAATGTCCCACCTGTCACGGTTCAGGTGTCATCTCTCATACCACCCAAAGCATTTTTGGTATGATGCAGACACAGGGCGTTTGCCCTACCTGTCAGGGTGAGGGAACCATCATCAAGAATAAGTGCCACGAATGTGGCGGTACAGGCATCACCAAGGGTGAGGAAGTCGTGGAAATCAATATTCCTGCTGGCGTAGCTGAGGGAATGGTTGTGAACGTGCCAGGCAAGGGAAACGCTGGACAGCATAAAGGCATTAACGGTGACATTCAGGTGTTCATCGAGGAAGTGCCCAACGAGTCGTTTCTCCGTGACGGGAACGACCTGATATATAACTTGCTGCTCGATGTACCTACGGCAGCCTTAGGAGGAGAGGTGGAAATACCCACTATAGAAGGCAGTAAGCTACGCATCAAGATTGAGAACGGTACTCAGCCGGGAAAGACTCTTCGTCTTAGGGGCAAGGGTCTCCCCGCTGTGCAGGGGTATGGTAGCGGTAGAGGAGACCTGGTTGTCAATATTAGCGTGTATATCCCTAAGACGCTTAGTCGCGAAGAAAAGGAGATGTTGCAGCAGTTCAAGGACAGCGATAACTTCAAGGGCGACAAGCAGACGAAAGATTCTATATTCCAGCGCTTCAAAAACTATTTTAACTAAAAACGGAGAAACAATATGACCTACGAGGAAACCTGCGACTACCTGTTCAACCAGACTGCCAATTATGAAAGTCAGGGTAAAAACGGTTACAAGGATGGACTGGAAACGATGCTGAAGCTCGATGAACACTTCGGTCGTCCGCACCGTAACTATAAGACTATCCATGTGGCAGGAACAAATGGCAAGGGCTCGGTTGCACACTCAATTGCTGCACAGCTGCAGGTTTGTGGTTACCGCGTTGGTTTATACACTTCTCCACACTTGTTGAACTTCAACGAACGCATACGCATTAACGGAAAACCTATTCCTGAGAACTACGTGGTCAGCTTCGTGGAAGCCGAGAAGGATTTTTTTGACCAGCATAAGCCTACATTCTTTGAGATTACAACAATCATGGCATTCCAGTACTTCAGTGAGTCAGACGTTGACTTCGCCGTCATTGAAGTAGGTCTTGGGGGAAGGCTTGACTCTACTAATGTCATCACGCCGATTATTTCCGTTATTACCAACATCAGCCTTGACCACACGCAACTGCTTGGTTCGACTTTGGAACAGATTGCCATGGAGAAAGGCGGCATCATCAAGAAAGGGGTTCCCGTTATCATCGGCGAGGCAACGTCAGAGACGCGTCCCGTCTTCGAGGCATTGGCCAATGAAGTGGGCGCGCCCATAGTCTTTGCCTGCGATGACAACCAGATTGTCTCAGCTGAAACGCTGTCTAACGGTCACATGCTGTATACGAGTGGGCTTGGATTCCAGTTCGAAGGAGGATTGGGTGGTCTCTATCAGGAAAAGAATACGAACACGGTTCTCATAGCCATTCATGAGCTGATGAAGCAGGGCTTCCTCTGCTCCTGTGAGCTGGAAACCAACCTGAAGCGAATTCAGGAGGAGATGAACTTGGCTTATGCCAATGTCTGCCAACTGACAGGGTTACGCGGCCGATGGGAAACCGTCCGGAATAACCCCACTGTCATCTGCGATACGGGACACAATGTCGGCGCATGGGTTTATCTCAATAAGCAACTATCGCAGTTGAAGTGCCACCAGTTGCACATCGTATTTGGAATGGTAGACGATAAGGATATCTATGGTGTCATGTCACTCCTTCCCAAGAATGCACTCTATTATTTTACCAAACCCAGTTCCAGGCGAGCTTTGCCTGAGCAGTCCGTGGCTGTGTTTGGCTCACAATTTGAACTTGCAGGAATGACATTTCCCACTGTGGAGGAAGCCTACGCGGAAGCTCTCAAAAATGCTTCCGAAGACGACGTGATCTTCGTCGGAGGCAGCTCCTATGTGGTCGCAGACTTCCTAAAACTGCTCATTTAGTTGTTTTTAACACTCAATTAAACGTTTTTTTCGTCGTTTCATTCGTTTGTTTGGTTTATTTTTTGTTCCTTTGCACAAACTATGCAAACTATAAACTAAAAACACTTTTGAATATGGCGAACACAACTGAAAATGCGAATCTTTGTGGTCTGAAACGTGAGAACTTCCAGGCCACTGTCAATGGGAAAAAGACTGATCTGTACATCTTGCGTAACCGCAAGGGGTACGAAGTAGCAATCTCCAACTATGGCGGAGCCATCTGTGCTATCATGGTGCCCGACAAGGATGGAAATGTTGGAAATGTGATTGAAGGTCACAACAGTATCGAGCAGCTAACTAGCGGCAATGAGCCCTACCTCTCCACGTTGATTGGTCGTTGGGGCAACCGCATCTGCAAGGGACAGTTCACACTCAATGGCAAGGAATATCAAATGGCCATCAACAATGGTCCCAACCATTTGCACGGCGGTCTCAAGGGTTTTAATGCCAAGGTATGGGATGCTCGTCAGATGGGGCCCCGTTCGCTGGCCCTGCACCGCGTCTCCTCATACGGTGAGGAAGGCTACACGGGCGAGCTCGACGTAACTGTGGAATTCACCTTTACAGACCTTAATGAACTGGTCATTGAGTATCTGGCTACGACCAACAAGAAGACTATTGTGAATCTGACGCATCATGCTTTCTTTGCTTTGGCAGGAACTGCTGACCCCACGCCGACGGTTGACGACCTGATCTGTGAAATTAACGCCGACTTCTATCTCCCCACGGATGATACGGCTATCCCGACAGGCGAGATACTGAAGGTTGAGGGTTCACCGTTTGACTTCCGTACCCCGAAAGCCATCGGCAAGGAAATTAACGCAGACTTTGAACAAATCAAGTTCGGTAATGGCTACGATCACAACTACGTACTGAATAAGAAGGAAGAAGGCGAGCTGAGCTTAGCTGCCAAACTGACTGACCCGAAGAGCGGCCGCACGCTGGAGTGCTATACCACCGAGCCGGGTATGCAACTTTATACGGGAAACTACCTGGATGGCTATAAGGGAGCCAACGGTGCCACATTCCCGCGTCGCTCGGCTGTCTGTCTGGAGACTCAGCATTTCCCCGACACGCCAAACCGTCCTTACTTCCCAAGCGTGGTGCTGAATCCACATCAGCGCTTCAAGTCAAAGACGATTTACCGCTTTGGTGTAGTAGAGTAATGTATTTTTGCTAATCTTCAAAACAACGACAAAATGAGTCAACAACAGAAAAACGGAAGTGTCATCGCCATTGTAACGATGTTCTTCCTCTATGCCATGATTTCGTTCGTCACGAATCTTGGCGCTCCCATCGGAGTTATCTGGAAAAATCAGCCAGAGATTGGTGGATCCAACGTGCTCGGCATCATGGGTAACTTCATGAATTTCTTTGCCTATCTGTTCATGGGCATTCCCGCAGGCAAGATGCTGACAAAGATTGGTTACAAGAAGACTGCCCTTACGGGTATTGCCGTAGGTTTCATCGGTGTGTTCATCCAGTTCCTTTCTGGTTTCTCGGGTGGTATCCCCGGCTTCTGTATCTACCTGTTTGGTGCGTTCATTTCGGGTTTCTCCGTATGTATCCTCAACACCGTGGTCAACCCCATGCTCAACCTGCTCGGCGGCGGTGGTAACCGCGGTAACCAGCTGAACATGATTGGTGGTACACTGAACTCTCTGTCAGGAACTATGACCCCAATGCTGGTTGGTGCCCTCATTGGTACGGTGACGGCTTCTACCCAGATGGCCGATGTGAATTTGGTTATGTATATTGCCATGACCGTCTTCGCGTGCGCGTTCTTTATTTTATTATTTATCCCCATCCAAGACCCTGAGATGGGTAGGGTAACTGCCGAAACGGTGTTCGAGCATTCTCCCTGGTCGTTCCGTCACTGCCTGTTGGGTGTCATTGCCATCTTCGTTTACGTTGGCGTTGAGGTGGGTATTCCTGGTGGCCTGAACTTCTACCTCTCCGACACTTCTGCCAACGGAGCATGGCTCAATCCTGAAGCAGTGCTCAACGCTGCTACTATCGGTGGAGCCGTTGCTGCCATGTATTGGCTGTTGATGCTTGTCGGACGCCTTGTCTCCAGTACCATTGCTGGTAAGGTGTCCTCACGTCAGTTGATGCTCTGCACAACGACCGTGGGTATGGTTCTCATCGTTGCTGCCATCCTGACGCCAAAAAGCGTAACCGTTACCATGCCGTTAGTGAAGATCTTGGAAGGCTCTGTCGAGATGACCACTGTACCCATGAGTGCCCTCTTGCTGGTGCTCTGCGGACTCTGCACATCGGTCATGTGGGCTTCTATCTTCAACCTCGCCACTGAGGGCCTTGGCAAGTATACGGCTCAGGCTTCTGGCATCTTTATGATGATGGTAGTTGGCGGAGGCGTGCTGCCTGTCGTGCAGAATTTCTTTGCTGACATCATGGGCTACATGCCGAGCTACTTCATCTACCTGCTCGCTATGGCCTATATGTTCTATTATGCCCTCATTGGCTGTAAGAACGTCAACAAGGACATCCCCGTAGAGTAGAATAGTACTTGACAATTGATAATAGAAAACTGATTAAGAATATGATGGAAATTGATTTTGTAAGAAGCCGATTCATCAAGCACTTTGATGGACAGACTGGTAATGTTTACGCCTCTCCTGGCCGTATTAACCTGATTGGTGAGCACACTGACTATAACGGTGGATTTGTATTCCCCGGAGCAGTCGATAAGGGCATCATGGCCGAGATGCGCGCCAATGGTACGGAAGATACTGTGATGGCATACGCCATTGACTTGAAGGATCGCGTGGACTTCCACCTGAATGACCCTGCAGGCCCCAAGGCCTCCTGGGCACGTTATATCTATGGTATCTCTAAGGAGATGCAGAAGTTGGGTGTTCCTGTGAAAGGTTTTAATATTGCTTTCGCTGGCGATGTGCCTCTCGGAGCAGGTATGTCCTCAAGTGCTGCTATGGAGAGTTGCTTTGCCTGCGGTCTGAACGACATTTTCGGTGAGAACAAGGTGAGTCAGTGGGATATGGTCTTGGCTGGACAGGCCACGGAGCATAACTACTGTGGTGTGAAGTGCGGTATTATGGATCAGTTCGCCTCCGTCTTTGGCAAGGCTGGCTGTTTGATGCGCCTTGACTGCCGTAGCCGTGAGTTTGAGTATTTCCCCTTCAAACCCGATGGCTACCGCCTCGTGTTGCTCGATAGCGTGGTGAAGCACCAGCTTGCTGGCTCTCCCTACAATGACCGCCGCAATTCGTGCGAGAATGTAGTGAAGCACATTCAGGCCATTCACCCTGAGGGCAAGTTCGAAACCTTGCGTGACTGCACATGGGAGCAGTTAGACGAGGTTCGTGCCGCAGTGGGTGAAGAAGACTACAAGCGTGCAAAATTCGTGCTTGGCGAGAAAGACCGTGTGCTCGGTGTCTGCGACGCCCTGAACGAGGGTGACTACGAAAAGGTTGGCGAGTTGATGTACCAGACGCACGAAGGTCTGTCGAAGGACTACGAGGTCAGTTGCGAGGAGCTTGACTTCCTGAATGACATTGCCAAGGAGTGCGGCGTGACGGGGTCACGTATCATGGGCGGCGGTTTCGGTGGTTGCACCATCAACCTCGTTCGTAACGACCTCTATCGTCAGTTCGTTGCAACGGCTAAGGAGAAATTCAATGCTAAGTACGGACACGAGCCTAAGGTATATGACGTGGTCATTGGTGACGGCTCCCGTCGTCTCTGCTAAAAGCGAAATAAACGGTTAAGGGGCTGCGTACGGTTTCGTTCGCAGCCTTTTCATGTTGTTAAGTGGTGGAAAATGGAGGAATAATAGTGCCGTTTCATCAAAAATGGGTAAAAAACACACGAATTTGAAAGATTTTGCTAACTCTGCTTTGCAATTTGGGATTTTCTTACTATCTTTGCACCTGTATTAAAACAAGTCATTCAATTACTACGTAGCATGGAAGCCTTCTTTCGTACACACCGCTACCTTGTGGAGCATGTGAATGCACCAGTTCGTCGCATTCTCATGGATGAGATTGACTGGGCCGATCGTATGATAGGCATTAAGGGAACGCGTGGGGTAGGGAAGACCACTTTCTTGCTGCAGTATGCAAAGGAACGCTTTGACATCAACGACAAGCAGTGCCTATACATCAATATGAATAACTTCTATTTTCAGGGACGTGGCATTGCAGACTTCGCCGGTGAGTTCTATCATCGCGGTGGACGTGTGCTGCTCATCGACCAAGTGTTCAAGCAGGACAACTGGTCGCAGGAGTTACGAAAGTGCTATGACTTGTACCCAGGTCTGAAGATTGTGTTCACTGGTTCAAGCGTGATGCGTCTGAAGGATGAGAATCCAGAGTTGAACGGTATTGTCAAGTCATATAATCTACGTGGATTCTCTTTCCGTGAGTTCATTAACCTGCTCACAGGAAATGACTTCCGGCCTTATACTTTAGAAGAGATTCTGAATGACCATGAACGTATCATCAAGCAGATTCTACCAAAGGTCTCTCCCAACCGCTACTTTCAGGACTACATCCATCATGGCTTCTATCCCTTCTTCCAGGAGCACCGTAACTACAGCGAGAACCTGCTCAAGACCATGAACATGATGACTGAGGTGGACATCCTGCTCATTAAGCAGATAGAGCTGAAGTACCTTCCGAAAATCAAGAAACTTTTCTATGAGCTTGCCGAGGAAGGCCCGAAGGCCCCCAACGTTTCTAAGCTGGCTAATGACATTGAGACAAGCCGCGCGACGGTGATGAACTACATCAAGTATCTCACCGACGCCCGTCTGCTCAACATGATCTATCCCGTGGGTGAGAGTTTCCCGAAGAAGCCCTCGAAGGTAATGCTCCACAATTCTAACCTGCTCTACGCCATCTATCCCATCCATGTGGAGAGACAAACGGCAATGGAGACTTTCTTTGTCAACTCGCTGTGGAAAGACCACAAAGTGAACCAGATGGGTCGTGACCCGTTCTACCTTGTAGACGGAAAGATGAAGTTCCGTATCTGCGACGCCGATGCATATAGCAAGATAAGGTACGCGCCCGATACGATATATGCGCGATACAATACTGAGATTGGCAAAGACAACCAGATTCCACTTTGGCTGCTCGGTTTCCTCTATTAGCTTCTTTCTGAAAAACGCTCAATATTTTTCCTAAAGCGCCATTTATTTTTCGTAAAGCGCCATTTAACTGACCTAAAGCGCCATTTATTTCTTGTAAAGTGCCATATCTCCCTCTGTCTTTGTCGGGAAGGTGTGAAAGATAAGGTTGTATCAATTGTCACACTTCAATCCGAAAGCGGTTGAATAGCGGGGAAATAGTTTTTTTCTTCCTGATGCAATGTTTTGGCTTTTCCGCTCGTATATATAAACAGAAGAACATTAAAATGACAACGACAACAGACATAAACCTGATAGAGGGACTGAGGAAGCAAAGTCCCAAAGCACAGCAACGGCTGCTCGAAGGCTATGGAAATGATGTCTTTACCCAAGTGGTGAGACTGATACCAAGAATCGAGAATGCTGAGGAAGTGTATCAGGATGTGTTCGTCAAGGTCTTCAATAATATAAATAAGTATGATGCGGAGAAATCGTCGCTCAGGACGTGGATCTCGCGGATAGCCTATAACGAGTCCATCAGTTTCCTACGACAGAAGAGCTTGCCCGTCATCTACTACGAAGACCATGAGAGAGAGGCAGAAAAGCTGTCCGAAACAGAGGTGGACGAGACCTTCGGCAAGCCAAGCCTGGAAACGGTGCAACTGATAAGGGCTGCCCTGAAGCACTTGCCTCCCGACGAGAGAGCTGTCATCACGATGTTCTACTATGAGGAAATGAGCTTGAAAGAGATAGCCTACATCACCGAATCGATACCCACGACGGTAGCCTCAAAACTGAGTCGAACGAGAAAGAAACTATATAAAATCATCAAAATGCTACAATCATGAAGGAGGAACAACTTAAAACCCGACGCCAGCAGGATCTGAACCTGCGCGAAGCCCTCAGGATGGACGAAGCAGAGCTGCCACAGCTGCCTGCCGGCCTCAATGCAAGGGTGATGCAGCATGCAACGCGGAAACCTCGCCAGAGCACCCTCCGCCACCCGTGGACTTGGATGGTAGCCGCCTGCGTAGCTGCCTTCATTGTGGTGTTGCTTACGCCGCCTAAGGAGCCCCAAAAGGATGTCGTAGCCGAGAATACTGTCGCCCATCAGACTTCTATAATGAATAAGGAGGAAAAAACCCAAATGACGAAAGTGGAAGCAGAAGCCCCACAACGACTGACGGCAGAGTTAAAGACGGTGAAAGCGGTGAAGAGAGCATCCGTAAGTCCGCGAAAGCAGCAACCGAAGCTCATCGAACCAGAGCCATTACCGGCAGAAGCTGAAACATCCACCGTGGAAGAACCCACGAAGAATCTGGCACAGATTGCGGAGCCTAAAGCGGAAAAGCCTACCGTTACCCTCACCGAGCGCGACATCCCCATCACCCGTCCTGAGAACTACAAGTACACCCCCGAGGAACTGGCACTTATGAAGAAACAAGCCAACGAAGCCTATCTGAAGTGGGTGGAACTGGAACTCGAAATAGCAAAACATAATTTGGAACAAACAGCCCAGAAGTGATTTTTTTACCACAAATTCAACTATATAAACGAATTTAAGACAAACGCCATATGAAACGTACATTTATTCTGCTGCTTATCGCCAGCAGCACCATCACAACCGCCAGTGCCGACTCTACGGCTACCCCGCAGAAGAAGGCACAAAGTGTCATCCAAAGCCTGGAAGGTGTCATCGCCTTTTATGCTGAAGAGGGAAACCAGACACTGTCTGTCACCAAGAATCCTGAAACAGGTCTTATTGAGTCGAGCGAACGCATCGCGCCCTTCACCTGTGAAAAAGAACAACTGTGGGACATCCCCATCGGTTTCAGTCACGACGAGTCTCTGTCCTATCAATACATGCACCTATTGCCTGGCAACACAGAGCTCTTCAACCTAAAGGTGATGACCAATAACGGCCAGAAGAGCAAGGATGTCCGTATTCGCACCAACAGCAAGCAGGAGATGTGGTTCATGTGCTGCAAGAACCCTGACAATCCCCAGTTGCGCGATGCCTATGCCATCGTATGGGAAGAATCAAAAAATAATAAGGTGGTGGGCACCGTCTTTTTAATCACCTCGCTGCGTCCTGACATGTACGAGAAGAGTATGAGCAGCGCAGGTCTATTAAGCGACAACAAGAATACTTTCACCATTGACGGACGAGTGGGCTATGACCTCACCGACTCTCTCTACGTGGTCTATATGGCCGACACAGCCGAGGAACTCAACAACGTTAGAGACAGCGACTTCGTGGCTTATATGCCTGTGGTGAACAAGCGTTTCTCGTTCAGCGTGCAAATCGACAAGCCCAAGGTAGGCCGTATCCGCACAGTCATGCCCGACGGATCGCTCTGCCAGCTGTGGACCAACCTCGACTTCGTGCCTGGCGAAACCTACCGCATCACCACCCACAATGGTTACTACGACGAAGACCGCGACTACGAGCATCGTGTGGGCCGCTATTCTGGCAAAAGTCTCCTGAATAAACGACAGATAGCAGGAAACGACGATGTCATAACCGTAAAAAAAACTGATGATGTGGTAGACGACATGGTGGTAAACGGTGTGCCAGTAATACCCCAGCCTGGTGGAGAGAACGACTGGAGAAACTCGATTTCGCCCCAGCAGATTATGCAGGCCGAGCAAAAGATGTTGGTCCTGAAGATGAGTATAGAAAATGTAAAGAATGCGTATACACTATTGAGGGGCCTCAAGGAAAACTCCCCTTTCGACTACACCAACGACTCCAATACCGCCGATATATACAAGAAGATCACCCTGTGCAACAAGGAACTGGACAAGAATTTCCACGAGATTATTAAAGTCCTCAAAGCCAAGAACATACCTCATAAGGAAATGATTGAAGGGCTTGGTCAGGGATACAAGGAGATGCTGAATATCTTCACCGACCAGAACAAGGCCTTCAACGAGATCTACAAGAAAACCGGCAAACTCTCGAAGAGCGCCCAGAAAGCCCAGAAGTACATCAATAAGCTCACCGAGAAGTACATGAACGAGATGATGAAAGGCTTTCAGTAGATGATGAAGTGACGATATGGTCACTTTGCAGGAGAATGCATAAGAGAGAGAGGCTGAGGCCCCTCTCTTCGTGTCTTTTGTCATCCAGTAAAAGCAAAAACGTAAACGTTTTAGGAATATTTTGCGTACTCTGCTTTGTCTTTTGGGATTTTCTTCGTACCTTTGCAGGCGTTTATAAACAAATCATTATTTTTAGGTATTAGACAAACAGGATTGTTCAATTCATTTAATACATTTATAATCAAATGGCTAAAGAAAAGAAATTTATCACCTGTGATGGTAACGAGGCTGCTGCTCACGTGAGTTACATGTTCTCGGAGGTAGCTGCTATCTACCCCATCACCCCGAGCTCACCTATGGCTGAGCACGTTGACGAATGGGCTGCCCGTGGTCGT
>ONKY01000005.1 GCA_900318585.1 uncultured Prevotellaceae bacterium | reverse complement strand
GGAGCAGGAACTGACAGTGAAGACCGTCGATATCGACTTAGGACAGATTGAGAAGGGTGGTTTCCCGCACTTCATGCTGAAGGAGATTTTCGAGCAGCCGGAGTGCCTGACCAACTGTATGAGGGGCCGCGTCAACGTGAACGCCGACTGCGTGACGCTCTCCGCGCTCATCGACTACCGCCGCCAGATGGTCAACGCCAAGCGCGTGGTCATCGTTGCCTGCGGCACCTCGTGGCACGCAGGCCTCATCGGCAAGCAGATCATTGAGTCGCTGGTGCGCGTGCCCGTCGAGGTGGAGTATGCCAGCGAGTTCCGCTACCGCAACCCTGTCGTCGGCAAGGATGACGTGGTGCTGGCCATCTCGCAGAGCGGCGAGACGGCCGACACGCTGGCCGCCGTACAGTTAGCCAAGCAGAAAGGTGCCTTCATCTATGGCATCTGCAACGCCATCGGTTCCTCCATCCCCCGAGCTACGGACACGGGCACCTATATCCACGTCGGCCCGGAGATTGGCGTAGCCTCCACCAAGGCATTCACTGGCCAGGTCACCGTCCTCACGATGATTGCGCTGGCTATGGGCGAGGCCAAGGGCACCATCTCACGCGACGAATACCTGAAGATTACCAAGGGCCTCAGCGAGATACCCGACAAGATACGCGAGGTGCTCAAGACCAACGACAAGGTGGCCGACCTGGCGCGTACTTTTACCTATGCCCACAACTTCCTCTACCTCGGTCGCGGCTACTCCTACCCCGTCGCATTGGAGGGAGCCCTGAAGCTCAAGGAGATCTCCTATATCCACGCCGAAGGCTACCCTGCCGCCGAGATGAAGCACGGTCCCATCGCGCTCATCGATAGCGACATGCCCGTCATCGTCATCGCCACCCACAACGCCATGTACGAGAAGGTGCTCTCCAACATCCAGGAGATCAAGGCCCGCCAGGGCCGCGTCATCGCCCTCGTCTCGAAGGGCGACGACACCATAGCCAAGATTGCCGACGAGGTGATTGAGCTGCCTGACGTCATGGAGTGCTTAGAGCCGTTGGTGGCTACCATTCCCCTGCAGCTGCTGGCCTACCACGTCGCCGTCTGCAAGGGCAAGAACGTGGACCAGCCCCGTAACCTCGCCAAGTCAGTAACCGTGGAGTAATGCTCAATGCACAATGATCAATGCACAATGCATAATGCACAATGCACAATGCATAATGCACAATGCACAATGCATAATGCATAATTCATAATGCGTACAGAAGAGTGGATATGTTGAGACTACTGTGGTGCCTACTGGTTTTCCTTTGCGTCTGTCCTGCCTCAGCGCAGGACAGCAAGCTCTCGCCATTCCTGCGCCAGCTTGTTCAGAGTGAAAAGTGTAGAAATAGTGTAGAGTGTAGAACTGAGAGTGTAGAGTTTGCTACCGCCATCCCTATTCCCGCTGACGCGCCTGCCCGTAGCCTTTCTGGAGAAAAGGTTGCCGCGGACGGGATGGCGGCAGCAAACTCTACACTCTACACTCTACACTCTACACTCCCTCAGGTCTGTGCCTTCGTCCGCATCAACGGGAGCGAGTCAGAGGAGATACTGGGAGCGTACGGTAGCAAAAGCCTGGCCCACTGGGGCGACATCCACATCGCCATGATTCCCTTATCACAGCTCACTGCCCTTGCCGCCGAGCCTGCCGTCAGCCGCATAGAGGCCAACCGCCCCTGCAAGGCGCAGATGGACACCACAGCCATTGCCATCAACGCCATGCCCGTCTACGAAGGCTACCAACTGCCACAGGCCTATACTGGCCGAGGTGTCGTCATGGGCGTCATGGACATCGGCTTCGACCTCACCCACCCCAATTTCTACAGTGCCGATCTCTCCGACTACCGCATCCGCCGTTTCTGGGACCAGATAGCCTTGGAGCAGAACATGGAGCCCGTTGGAGCGGAGTATACCGACGAGGCGAGCATCCTCGCCGTCGCCCACTCCCGCGACGGCCTTGACCAGACGCACGGCACCCACACCCTCGGCATCGCCGCCGGCAGCGGCTACGACAGCCCCTATCGCGGCATGGCCTACGAGAGCGACATCTGCTTAGTGTCGAACGCCACCACTGACGACATAGAGCTCATCGACAGCGCAGACCTCTACAAATACACGTCGGCCACCGACGCCCTCGGTTTCAAGTATATCTTCGACTACGCCGAGTCGCAAGGCCTGCCCTGTGTCATCTCCTTCAGCGAGGGCGGACCGCAGAGTTTCTCAGAGGAGGAGCAACTCTACTTCGAGGTGCTCGACTCGCTGACCGGCCCCGGCCGCATCATCGTGGCAGCGGCAGGCAACGCCGGCGGCTTCGACTACTGCGTACCCAAGCCACGAGGCAAGGAGCTGGCGGGCACCTATATCTTAGACCTCGACAAGGATGCATCCTTTGCCGCCCGTGGCGACGCACCCTACACGCTGCGTGTGGTGGCCTACTTAGAAGGTGAGGAGCCCGACACGATGCTCATCCATCCCTTCTCCGATCCACTCGCGCCCGATACCATTATCCATGTATTCCCTCGGGATGTCACCCTCAAGGCCTGCTGCTACCATTCTTTCTATAACCCGCAGGACATGGCAGTGGAAGTGGGGCTGAAGGGGCCTGACAGCTGGAAGGATTCTGACTGGATAGGACTGAAGCCCGAGATGTCCTTAGAGGTGATTGGCGAGGAGGCTGACGCCCAGTTGCTGCTTCAGGACGGCTATTTTCTCGGCGGCGAGAACTACGACGTCATCCACGACGATGCCGTCGGCACTCACAGCATCCACTCCCCCGGCGCCTCGCCGTCGGTCATTTGCGTCGGCGCCACCTCCTATCGCACCGGCAACTACAACTACTTAGGCCATTGGCGATCCTTCGACCAGGGAACGGAGGGTGAGCGTGCTGCCTACTCATCAGTTGGGCCTACCTTCGACGGCCGCACGAAGCCCGACGTCATGGCACCTGGCACCAACATCATCTCCTCCTACAGCAGCTACTACTGCGAGAACCACCCCACCGCCTCCGATACCTACTCCAACGTCAGCTCCTTCGACTTCAATGGACGCACATACTTCTGGAACAGCAACGCCGGCACATCCATGTCCACGCCTGTCGTGGCAGGAGCCATCGCCCTCTGGCTGCAGGCCAAGCCCGACCTTACCCCCGAACAGGCTCTCGACGTCATCAGCCACACCGCACGCCACTATACCGACACCCTCGCCTACCCCAACAACTACTACGGCTACGGCGAGATTGACGTCTACGCAGGGCTCCTCGAAGTACTCCAGCTCAACGTCATCGACGGCATCAGCCACCACCAGCCCACCGCCGCCCGCATCTCCCTTTTACCTGACAGAAAGTTATTGATAACTCTATCAAGTGAAGAGTTTAGAACTGAGAGTGTAGAGTTCAAACTCTCTCTCTACGACCTTTCCGGCCAGAAGGTTTGGAGCACCACTTCACCCCTTCACCCTTCACCCTTCATCCTTCACCTACCAGCAGGGTTAAGTGGCGTCTACGCCGTCCAGCTCGACGGTGTTCCCGGCATCACCGGTTCCACCCTCATCCGCCTCTGACATTTCTCATTATCTCAATTTCCCATTTTCCCATGCGCATCGACATCATCACCGTTCTGCCCGAAATGCTGGAGGGCTTCGTCCACGAAAGCATCCTCGCCCGTGCCGAGAAGAAAGGCCTGGCTGAGATCCGTCTCCATAACCTCCGTGACTACACGCTCGACAAGTGGCGCCGCGTTGACGACTATCCCTACGGCGGCAGCGCAGGCATGGTCATGCAATGCGAGCCCATCGACCGCTGCATCACCGCGTTGAAGGCGGAGCGCCCGTACGACGAGGTTATCTTCACCTCGCCCGACGGTGAGCGCTTCGACCAACACATCGCCAACGAGCTGTCGCTCATGGGAAACATCATCATCCTCGCAGGACACTACAAGGGTATCGACCAGCGCATACGCGACCACCTCATCACCCGCGAACTCTCCATTGGCGACTTCGTGCTGACGGGTGGCGAACTGGTGGCGGCGATGATTGCCGACGCCGTCGTGCGCGTCGTACCGGGCGTCATAGGCGACGAGCAGAGCGCCCTCAGCGATTGCTTTCAGGACGATCTGCTCGCCGCACCTATCTATACCCGCCCCGCTGACTATAAGGGGTGGAAAGTTCCAGAAATACTCCTTAGCGGCAACGAGGCCAAAATCCGAAACTGGGAACTGGAGCAGGCGCTGGAACGCACCCGCCGGCTGCGCCCGGACCTACTAAAAAGTGAAGAATGAAGAGTTTTTTAGTGTAGAGTTTAAAGTCAAACTCTAAACTTAAACCTATCGCTGGCGTGCTTCCGCATCGGCCTGGCTGGCGGCCTTGGAGGGATCGTCAACGACAGTGAGGATGGAGTTCACCACGCGCACCACGATGGGCGTGCTGATGTTCGGGTCGTCGTTGCTGACAACCGTAATGGTCACCTCACCCTCGGCAAGGGCAGTGATGAGGCCCTGGGGCGTCACCGTTGCCACATTCTCGTCGCTCGAGACGAACGAGATGTTCGGCGCATCAACGTTATCAGGTGTCACAATGACCAGCAGCTGGATGGTCGTGCCTATCTGCACGACTGCCACGCCGTCGATGTCTATGCCGGCACCGTTAATGGTGACGCCGCCCACATGGATCTCCTTAATGCCGTTGGTGGGGAGGTCATCGAACCAGAAACATGAACTGAACATTGTCGTGGCGGCAAACATGGCCACCAGCGTCAAAAACCTATATACCTTTTTCATAATTTCATTCTTTTCTCCTTATTTACTTAACTACCACTTTCACTCCGTTGTGGATATACACGCCCTTGGTCTTCGGAGCCACGTCGAGCTTCCGGCCATCGAGGGTGTACCAGCCTTCGGCCTTGTCCATTGTCCATTGTCCATTGTCCATTGCCTTAATGCCCGTAGCCTCGCTGTTGTCCTCCTCGATGGTGATGATACGGGCGCCCGACGTGCCCGCCGGCAACCTCAGCACAGCCACGCCGGCCGGTGTCTCGGCATCGTCGTCAAGGATTCCATAGAACTGGTCATCCTTCAATATCCATATCTGGCCAGGAGCAAAGTGCGTAGGTTCGAGCACAGGATACAGCAGGTTGTCGGCATTAGGATCTTCCTCGTTGACAGCCTTCCTGGACCTGAATGCAGCATCTATATGCTTATCAAATCTCAACTTAATGGTGGGATTGGCGGCTCCATATACAGCTATCGCTGGATTATAAGCCACTGAAGCAAATGAAGGCCCCTTTGCTAAAACACATCTGACGGCTTTACCAAAATCACCCGCTCTGGTTGTTGCTATTGAAGTAAACGCTGTTGGATCAAGCCTGTAATATTGTACACCTTTTACAGTGACTTTCTGAAGATTCTGATAGGCCTTCAGCGCAACACTTGTCAATTTGCTATCATTTCCAATATAGTTTCCAACAACTTTATACACATCAATGCCAGCATCTACAGGGATAAGAATGGAATATGCGCTGGAAACTGTCTTGTATTTATGGTCAGCTACGAAGTTTAATAGTGTAACGAGATTGGGACCGATTTCCTCCAACAGTTGACCTGCGTATTTATCTGCCATTCCAGATGGCACGATGACGTCAGGCTCTTTGTCGCCTCCTTCTCCCGTAGTAAAGGCACTTTTATCTATGGTCAGAGGTTTAGCGGTCGTAGGAATAGTAATGTTCACCACTCCTGTGTTCCCCTTGAACGCATCCTTGCCGATGGCTGATACTTTCTTGCTACCAATCGTGGCGGGGATATTCACATCCGTCACACCTTTTGGAACTTTCACGCTGATAATCTTGATTGTTCCGTCTGTCAGTTCTTCATAATGGAATATCACGCCACTCTCATCTGTGAAGCTCGGCGGGCTGATGGTGAACATAGCGGTGCCGCTGACTGTGTAGTTACCGCCTTCCTTGTCGGTGATGGTGACGGTATAATTACCGATATTGATGCACTTCTCAACAGCTGTTCCGTTAAGTGTAAAGGCCACCGTGTACTCGCTCTTGTCAATGGAAGTCTCGCCGTCTTTCACCGTTACTGTCGGCGTCAGGTCTCCACCGGTGTAGGTTGCCCCTGTAGGACTCAGCGTGATGGTCAGCGTAGCTGCGCCTCCCTCGCCTGTGGTGTTAACAGGCTTCGGGGCGATGGTGAGCTCCTTGCTGC
>ONKY01000006.1 GCA_900318585.1 uncultured Prevotellaceae bacterium | reverse complement strand
TCCCCAAGTGGAAGGAGACGCGTATGAAGTGGCATCAGGCCTTAGGCTTCGGCGCAGAGAACTATCGTTTCCACGACCACGACAAGCTGGCTCACTATGCCAACGCTGCTACTGATATCGAGTTCAAGATGCCGTTCGGCTTCAAGGAGGTGGAGGGTATTCACAGTCGTACGAACTTCGACCTGAGCCAGCATGAGAAATACTCTGGCAAGTCGATCAAGTACTTCGATCCTCAGACCAACGAGAGCTATACCCCGTATGTTATTGAGACTTCTATTGGTGTGGACCGTATGTTCCTGAGCATCATGTGCCACGCCTTCGACGAGGAAAAGCTGGAGAATGGCGAGACTCGTACCGTGCTCCGTCTGCCAGCCGCACTCGCTCCTGTGAAGTGCGCTGTGATGCCTCTGGTCAAAAAGGACGGGCTGCCCGAGAAGGCTCGCGAGATTATCGACCAGCTGAAGTATCACTTTGCCTGCCAGTACGACGAGAAGGACTCTATCGGCAAGCGCTATCGTCGTCAGGACGCCATCGGCACGCCGTACTGTGTCACCGTAGACCACGACACGCTGAACGACGGCTGCGTCACGCTCCGTTTCCGCGACACAATGGAGCAGGAGCGCGTGAACATCGCCGACCTGAACAGCATCATTGAGGACAAGGTGAGCATTGCGAGCCTTTTGAAGAAGCTTTAAAAATGTAGAGTGAAGAATGAAGAGTGAAAAATTTCTTGCCAGCCAAGCGACCAAAGGTCGAGCGGCTATCGCTACTGGAGTGGTGTCGAGGATGAGAATGAAGAACGTTTTGCGGATGTTGCTTTGTGTAGCATCTTTCGCTCTTTATTCTTCACTCTTCACTTCATGTAGCGAAAGCGAGGACGAGGATACTTCGGAATACGGCTCTGACTGGCAGCAGCGTAACGAGGCTTATTTTGCTTCGTTAGAGGATTCGCTGAGCCGTAATCCTAACAGCTGGAAAAAGCTCAAGTCGTATACCAAGGACGAGACGGCAGCTGGCGTCAACACTGACTACGTCTACGCCCGCATCATAGAAGAGGGCGAAGAGACTGACACACCGATGGTGACTGATTCCGTACGAGTGGCCTATCGGGGACGCCTGATACCTACTGTCAGCTATTCGGACGGTATGGTCTTCGACCAGACCTTCATCGGCACATACAACAAGCAGACGACAGCTGTGCTCAACAATATCGGCGGCGGGTGGATTGACGGATTCACTACGGCACTCATCCACATGCACCGTGGTGACTACTGGCGGGTGTACATACCCTACCAGTTAGGCTACGGCACCAGCGGCAGCAGCTCGACCATCCCCGGCTACTCCACGCTGATTTTTGATATTGCTCTCATTGACTTCTGTCCTTCCAACAAGTCGCTACCCAAATGGAGCAGTAGGCAGCGGTAGTAATTACTGACTGACTACTTTCTTCCCCCAATATACCGCATCGCCGGAAGAGGACTTCAGACCTGCATAGACAAGGGTCTGAAGTCTGTTTTTATGAGTATTGTTAACCTCTGTACCTGCCTCCCAATCGGCCTCACGCTGCACGTATAGTTTTTGTGAGCCGACAGTGAGCACACGCTTCTCCGCATCCCACTTCCACGTCTGACCGTTCTGCCAGCTGCCAGTCACCTTGTGGTCCTCGCCCAAATGGAAATTGACAGATGCCTTCTGCTTCCCATAGTCGTAGCTCAACGTAATGTTCTGCCAAGAACCTGTCAGTTCACTCTCCTCGATAGGCGTTTGCGGCACACCGCTGTAGCGTTCCGGCATGACAACAGGCCATCCGTCGTCAGTCCATCGGATGCTACGCACATGTCCAAGCATGACGGCGTTGGGTGCCCAAGTATCATAGCCGTTGGGGAAGCGGCCCTGCGAACAGTAGTACCAGTTGCCCTGATTGTCGCTGAACACCGCACAATGGCTGATACCCACCCATCCGTGATCATCGCCAAACTTATAGGGATGGGTGACGATGGGGAAGGCATTGCCGCCGTTGGCGGTGACATTGGAACCGCTCTTGGTGGAGTAAGGGCCATCCACGTTACGTGAGCGCACCACACGGGTATTGTAGGGAACATCCAGTGCGTCGTAGGCCATGAACAAGTAGTAATAGCCCGTCGCAGGATTGTAGATGACCTCTGGTGCCTCAGAGCCTTGCCACCGACTGTTGGCATCGCGGGTATAAACTCGTTTCACCACCTTGTTCAGCTCCGTCAGCGATGTGTAGAAGTGCGGCATTTCCTTCTGCGGCTTGCCCGTCTCGGCATCTATCTGCATGGCGGCAAAACCAGAATGCCAGGAGCCGTAGATGAGCCAGTGCTCGCCCTCCGGAGTGATGATATAGGTGGGGTCAATAGCATTATAGCGGAAGTATCCCGTCCAGTCGTTGGTGCTGCTGCGGGCCCAGTTCTTACCCTTATCGGACATCGAGCAGACCACGAAGCCCCGGTCCTGCCAGCTGCTCACCTTTTCAGGCGTGCTGGTTTCCATCACGCCGATAAAGGCACGCTCCGTCCACGAGTTGTCAAAGTTAGCCGTCGTATTAGCTTTCCCTGTCTTGATATAGTTGTCCACCACAATACAGTAGTACATACGATACAGACCATTGCCCATGTTTCGGGCACAGGGA
The DNA here is from genome assembly GCA_900318585.1 of uncultured Prevotellaceae bacterium. Classification (GTDB taxonomy): domain Bacteria; phylum Bacteroidota; class Bacteroidia; order Bacteroidales; family Bacteroidaceae; genus Prevotella. The sequence goes on along the minus strand of ONKY01000006.1, from coordinate 15,935 downwards.
GCCCAATAGCCATACTGGGGACTGGAAATCTCCGGCAGTCCCAATCGGCTGCGCTCTGTGTTGAGCGAATCCTTCACCCAGGCAGGCGTGGTGTTCATCGTGGCGCCCAGATATTCCCAGTCCACAAGGTTTCGAGAACGGCGACAGTGGAAATGGCCGTGTCCTGACTGCGGATTGCCAAAGCCCGCATCCGTACAATACATATAATAATAGCCATCGTCGGCCAGCATGACCGACGGATCGTGGATATTAGCCAGGTTCCACTTCGAGCGGCTGTTCCAGTCGGAGAGACTACGGTAGTCGTCAGGATAGGCAGGTGCTTTCCAGCTACGGTCGGCAAGGGGTGTCGCGGAAATAGTGGTCACACGACTGATGTCAGTACCGTTACCGCTGGCGCCAGGTTTCTTAATACGCCATTCATCCTCACCCTCGCCCTGGACAATGGTCAGCCCGTCCCACGAGAAGTGCTGCCCGTCGGTCAGGTCAATGACAAGCTGCGCGTGAATCTGGCTGCATGACAAAAGGAGCAGGGTGCAAAGTCTGTAAATGGTTCTCATACCTTAATCCTCTTGTTCGTTATTTCTTCATGAACTTAATGGTGGTCTCCCCTACCCTCAGCAGATAGACACCGGCAGGCAGATTACCCACCTGAATCTCCGTCTTTCCCTCCTTGGTCTCCAACTTGTAGAGCTCGCGGCCAGACAGGTGATAGACGTGAATGGTAGTACCAGCCTTGCACCCCGTAAGCGTCAGCTGCTCACTGACGGGACTTGCAAGGAGGGCCGTACCTTCCTGAGCCTCAGGTAGGCGGACAGCCGACAAGTCGAACTGACGAAAGCTGATACTTTTGAAGCCCCCATGCAGGCTACCGTCCTTACACATCAAGGTAAGCTGCTCGGTCCAGTCGTTAGTCAGCAGACAGGCCACATTGCTCATCAGTGCCACAGGTGCGTTGGGCTTTTCCGCATCAACGACACACCAGCGCGACTGGGCGAAAGAAGCTGACGTCAGGAACAGGGCTACTGCCAGCATCAGGGTGTTCATGTTCAGAAAGAGTCGTCTCATTGCAACTGTATTTTGTCAGTTTAGTAAGCGTTTGGAGAAATAGCGCACGGGATACCATACAGCGAGGAAGCCCACCAGCAAGACAGTGGCAAAGATAATCAGCACATCCTCGGGATGGACGCTGACAGGATAGGCGTTGACGACGAAGGCACCACTTGAGGAACCAAGCTTCACAATGCCGAATGTCTGCTGAAGCCAGCACAGCAGCAAGCCGACGCCAATGCCGATAACTGCGCCAATAGCAGAGATCAAGCGTCCCTCGAAGAGGAAGATACGGGTAATCTGGCGGTCGGTGGCACCGAGGTTACGCAGCGTCATCACGTCGTCCTTCTTGTCGATGATCAGCATGGAGAGCGAACCAATAATGTTGAAACAGGCCACGATGAGGATGAAGGTCAGGAAGATATAGGCAATAAACTTCTCAATCTTCATAATCTTGAACGTGTCGTCCTGCTGCTCGAAGCGGTCTTGCACAAGGAAACGGTCGCCAGCCAGTCGTTGCATCTGGGCCTTCACCTTGTCAAAGTCGCTGCCAGGCTTCAGACGTAACTCCAATGATGACACCATGCCCTGCTGCTCGAAGAGCCGGCGGGCGAAGCCCAACGAGGTGATGATGTAGGACTTGTCGTACTTCGACTGCTTGACTACAAACAGCACGCCTGGCGAGAACAACTCGTCCTCGACGAATCCCTCCGTGGGGTCAGCCATATCAAGTTGTCCCTCACGGCGAGGAGCATAGATACTGAGAGGGGTATCGAACCGATAGCCAGTGCCCAACAGCTCCGCCAGACGTATGCCCAAAATGCCGTAGTGCATATCGGCAGCGTGCAGCTCAAAGGTGCCGTCGCCCACAAGAATCTCGTTGATATGAGTCAACTCAGGAAAATTGTCGTCCACACCCTTGATGGTGACCATAGCCTGCCGTCCGTTATAGATGGCTAATGCCAAGTCCTCCACACACTCCGTAGCCACATCCACCTGGGGCAGCTCCTTGATTTGTGTCAGCACGGGGTCGTCAGCCACCACCGTCTTACCCTTGGCAGGTGTCACCTTCAGCTGCGGGTCGAACGAAGTGAAGAACGAAGCCACCATGTCGTGGAAGCCATTAAACACAGAGAGCGTCACCACCAATGCCATTGTAGCCACTGCCACTCCCACCACGGAAATGGCGCTGATAACATTAATGGCATTCGTAGACTTCTTAGAGAACAGATACCGCCGGGCTATGTAGAAAGGGAAATTCATCGCTCCTTACTCCTCACTTCTTGCTTCCTTCTCCTTCTTGCTCTGCCAAGTGTCTCCTATCGTCACCGAGCGGACCCTTGTTCCCAAGCAGTTCATCGATGCGGTCGATATAGTCGAGCGAATCGTCAATGAAGAATCGCAGCTCGGGGATGATTCGCAGCTGATTGCGTACGCGCTGACCTAACGTGTAGCGCACCGACTTGTTGTTCGTCTCGATGTTGTGGAGAATCTCCTCGCCGCGTTCCGATGGGAAGATACTCAGGTAGGCTGTGCAGATACTTAGGTCGGGCGATACCTTCACCCTTGTCACCGACACCATCACACCGTGCATGGCGCGTGTCTGCTCCTGGAATATCACGCTCAGCTCCTTCTGGAGCAGTCGCGCAATCTTGTTTTGTCTCGTTTCTTGCATACTCTTTCTGTTTTTCCGTGCAAAGGTACGAAAAAAAGTGAAAAGTGAAAAGTGAAGAGTAAAGAATTTGCTGCCGCCTATATTTTTTTCCGAGCCGAATCACCCTTTTCGATACTGGCTGGGACTCACGCCCACATGACTTTTGAAGTACTTGCCGAGGAACGACTGATTGGGGAAGCGGAGCTCCGTAGTGATTTCCCTGATGGATTTCGTAGTATTTTTCAGCAAGACACGTATCTTGAGCGTCACGTATTGGTCAATCCATTCATTAGGCGTGCGCCGACTTACGCTCTTCACCGCCTCGGAAAGATATTTCGGGGTGATGCCCAGCTGGGTGGCGTACCAACTGACACGGCGTTCGACGGCACACTGCTGCTCCACCAGTTTGATGAACTTGGTGAAAATTTCTTCTCCGCGCTTCTGACTTTTGTCCGTCTGCTGCTGGAAGCGGTAAATGACGTTGCTCAAGTCGTAGAACATGGCCAGCAGCAAGGTACGCACCAGGTCGCGACGGAAATGATTGTCAGTACCCTGCATCTTCTTACGAACCACGTCGTAGTATTCCTTGAACACTTGCTGGTCGCGCTCGGTGAGCCGCATCACGGGGTGACTGTGCGAAAAGAGGAAAAGGGCCGATATGTCGCTTACGTTCTGTATAATCTCATGGAAGAACTTCACGCTGATGATGAAGCACAGGCCGTCCAAGTCGGGCGAGGCCATGTAGTTATCTATCACGTGACGCTCCGAGATGATGATGACATCGCCGGGCTGGACGAGCTGCTCCTGAGTGTCCATCCTGTACTGAACACGGCCTTGCGTACACAAGGCTATCAGTATGAAGTTCATGCGCCGTGGCTCATTAGGTATGGGTACCGCATTCATGCGGTCTAACAACAGGATGTCGTCTTCAATAAACCCTCTGTTGTTCCACTGCTTTGCCAGTTCTATACTGGTCTCTTTGATAGGTTGCTTGGTCATATTAATAGGTTAAGATGTTATGGAGTTACAGGGGCAAAGGAGTGTGTACAACGGTTTTCCCGTTGTAACGCACGTTGACGCTACCGGGCTTTCGAGCCTTGATCTGGTATGATGTCACCTGGCCGTCTTTCCACTCCATGTCTATCGTGTAGCCGCCACGTGCGCACAGCCCCTTCACGGCTCCGTCCTTCCATTCGTCGGGCAGTGCCGGCAACAGCTCTATACATCCATCACCGCTTTGCAGCAGCATCTCGCACACGCCTGCCGTGCCGCCGAAGTTGCCGTCAATCTGGAAGGGCGGGTGCGCGTCGAAAAGATTAGGATAAGTACCGCCGCCGTGCTGATAGTTGGGGTGCTTGCCTCGGTTCGGCGTTACGTAGGTAAGCAACTTCCTGTAGATGTGGAAAGCCTGCTTGGGATTCTTCAGCCGGGCCCAAAGGTTTATGCGCCAGCCAGTGCTCCAGCCGGTGGTTTCGTCGCCCTTCTGGATAAGCGTCTGCTCGCAGGCCTTTAAAAGTGAAGAGTGAGGAGTGAGGAGTGAAGAATTTCCCCTTAAAATATGGCTGCCAGGGTAGAGACCAATGAGGTGGCTCTGGTGGCGGTGCAGTGAGTCATAGTCCTGCCAGTCATAGTACCATTCGTTCAAGTCACCGTCCTTGCCGACGGTGTAAGGATGCAGCCTCTCCAAGGCCGTCTGGTATGGGGCGTCGTCAACGCCACAGACGGAACAGGCGGCGACGGTGTTCTGCAGCAGCTCACGAATAATGGCCAGATCGGCCGTTCCGCCGTAGCAGGTCATGCCATGGTAGCCCTTGTCAGTCACATACTCGTTCTCTGGCGACGTGCTTGGGGCAGTAATCAGTTCGTTCGAATCGTTGGGGTTGGTGATGAGCCAATCCAAACAGAAATCGGCAGCGCCCTTCATTAGTGGGAATGCCGTCTGACGAAGATAGTCCGTGTCCTGCGTGAAGAGATAACGGTCCCACAGGGTATTGACAAGCCAGGCGCCACCCAGGTTCCAGTTGGCCCACTCAGGCTTTTCGTTCTTCTCACCCACAGGATTGGTCATGGCCCAGATGTCGCTGTTGTGGCTGGAGCACCATCCATTGCTGATACCGTAATAGTTGCGGGCGGTATACTGTCCGTTGGTGGCCAACGCCGAGATGAAGCCGTCCAAGGGCTGTGCCATCTCAGCCAGGTTGCACACGAACACAGGCCAGTAGTTCTCCTCAAGGTTAATATTCACCGTATAGTTACCGCGCCAGGGCGACCAGAGCTGTGGTGCCCACAGCCCCTGCAGGTTGGCGGGCACGCCTGGCGTGCGGCTACAGGAGATGAGCAGGTAGCGGCCATACTGAAAGTAAAGAGTCTCGAGGTAACGCTCGGCTGCGGGCTGACTGCCGGGCTGCTCGGTATAGCGTCTGAGCATTTGTTCGGTGGAGCCGTCCGGTTGGTAGGGCTGTCCCAACCGCAGCTGTACACGGTCGTAATACTGACGATAGTCGCTGACGTGACGCTCGCGGGTCTCGTCAAAGGTAATGTTCGCAGTATGCCAGGCATCGTTCATGGCCTGCTCAATATAGGATGCACCCTCGTTGACAGGATGGCGGTCGAAGTCATTGAAACTGGTGGCGTTCACCACGTAGATGACGGCTTCATGGCCATTGAGGATGGTCAGCGTGGAGTCGGTGACAGAAAGCAGGCCATCGGTGGTGGCGCGGAGGATGGTGCAGAAATGAATACTCTCCTGCGGGTCGCCCACGGCGTGTCCGGTCATGGTCAGTTGGCCTTCACGAATACTGGACAAAGGTGACACCTTGACGGTGTGAGGTGTCTGTCCAGTCAGTGCCAGGCGCAGGTTCAGGGCATCGCCCTGCAGACGGATAGCAATCAGCCGGTCGGGGTTCGAGGCAAAGTATTCGCGAGTGGTGACAATGCCATTGTCACAGACATAACGGTCGCTGACAAGGGCGGAATCCAACGAAAGGCGGCGGTGGTAATCCTTCACTTTCCCTTGGTTCAAATCCTGGATATGGAGCGTGGCCAAAGGCTGGTAGTACTGCGAGTTTGGACCCTGCACATGCAACTGCAGCGAGTCGGCAGCGGCATAGTCCTCACGGAAGAGAGCCTCGCGAATCTTCGGAATCCACAGGTGGGCATCCTTGTCCAAGTCACGGTCCACAGGCTTTCCCGTCCACAGGGTGATGTCGTTCAGATAAATAGTATTGTCCTTCGTGCCGCCGTAGATGAGTGCGCCGAGCTTGCCGTTGCCTATGGGAAGCGACTCTTCGAAGAACTCGGCCGGCTGATCATACTGCAATACCATAGGTGCTTGAACCTGAGCCTGAATGTCAAAAACAACCAAAAGCGCAACAAGTAGCAAGTATTTCCTCATAAGTATAGTTTTTAGTCTGTCATTAGGATGCAAAGGTACGACATTTTTCATAATTATTACTCCTCGAATGCACACATTTTTGTTTTTTTATAGGTGCTCGTAGCCTTTGGTTAATAATTTATTTGTAATTTTGCAGCACAAAAACCTAAAAATCAACTTATGGAACCAATCCGGACATTGAACGACATGATTGTCTTCCTGCAGCATCGGGGAGACCGCCGCAGAGTGGCTGTTGTCTGCGGTACTGACGCCGCCACACGCTACGCTGTAGAGAAAGGACGGGAGATGGGGTTTATAGAACCCATCTACGTAGACGGCGACGACAAGGACGAGTGCGCCCGAAGAGCAGTGGCTATGGTCAGAAGTGGCGAGGCCGACATCCTGATGAAGGGACTGATCAATACCGACAACCTCCTGCGCGCGATATTAAACAAGGATACTGGCATCCTGCGCCCCGGCCGTGTGCTGACACATATCTGCATGGCCGAAATACCGAAATACGACAAGGTGCTCTTCTTTACCGACGCCGCCGTCATTCCCGTGCCCACGAAGGAGCAGCGGCGCCAGCAGATAGGCTACGTGAACTACGTGTGTCACGCCCTCGGCATTGAGGAGCCGCGCATTTCCCTCATCCACTGTGCCGAAAAAGTCAGCGAGAAGACCTTCCCCTATACCAAAGACTATCTGGAAATCATTGCTGAGGCACAGACAGGTAAGTTCGGCCGTTGCATCATCGACGGACCGTTAGACCTGAAGACCTCGCTCGACTCCGTGAGCCTCCGCGAGAAGGGCATCCACAGCGTCATTGACGGACAAGCCGACGCGCTCATCTTCCCCGACATCGTGGCGGGCAATGTGTTCTATAAGACACTCACCCTCTTTGCATACGCCAAGACAGCGGGTGTGCTTCAGGGAACAACGTGCCCTTGCGTGGTGAGCAGCCGTGCCGACTCACCCGAATCGAAGTATTACTCCCTGGCATTGGCTGCCATTTAGACAATTGTGCATTATGCATTCTTGCGTTCTTTCAATAGCAAGCCTCCTTCGGCCGAGCGATGAATTGTGCATTATGCATTGTGCATTTTGAATTATGCATTGAATAATATGAGAATTCTTGTTATTAATCCGGGTTCCACATCCACAAAGATAGCGGTCTTTGAGGATGAGACATCAGTGCTTGTCCGTAACATCATACATACGCCCGAAGAGCTGGCAGGGTTCGATGACGTGATAGAGCAGCAGGACTTCCGCCGCCAACTGGTTATCGATGAAGTGCGCAAGGCAGGGTTGCCCCTCGACTTCGACGCCGTCATAGGCCGCGGCGGACTGGTGAAGCCCTTGGAGGGCGGTGTCTACGAGATCAACGACCTCATGATTCAGGACACCCATAGCGGTATAGCCCTTCATAACCATGCCTGTAACCTGGGCTGTCTGATAGCCCACGAGATTGCGGCACAGATCCCTGGCTGCCGTTCGTTTATTGCTGACCCCGGCGTAGTGGACGAGCTGAACGACTATGCCCGCATCAGCGGTTCGCCCCTCATGAACCGCATCTGCATCTGGCACGCCCTAAACCAGCGTGCCATTGCCCGCCGTTACGCCGCTGAGATAGGCCGTGAATACGAGGATCTGCGGCTCATTATCTGCCACATGGGCGGCGGCATCTCTGTGGCCGCTCATGACCACGGGCGTGCTGTCGATGCTAACAACGCCTTAGACGGCGAAGGTCCCTTCTCGCCTGAGCGCGCCGGCTCGTTACCCGCCGCCGACCTTATCCGTCTCTGCTTCAGTGGCAAGTACAACGAGAAGCAATTGCTGAAGCGTATTGCCGGCAAGGCCGGGCTGAACGCCCACTTAGGCACCAACGATGTGCGCGAGGTTGTACGCCGCATTGAGGATTATGGTGATAAGCACGCCGAGCTCATTCTGAACGCCATGATCTATCACATAGCCAAGAACATTGCCGCCGAGGCTGCCGTACTCTGCGGAGAGGTGGACGCCATCCTGCTCACCGGTGGTCTGGCACGTTCAGAATACGTAGTTAGCCGTCTCCGCCAACGTATCAGCTTCATCGCCCCCATCCGCTGTTTCCCAGGCGAGGACGAGATGGAGGCGCTGGCTCTGAATGCCTTCGCTGTGATGCGAGGCAAGCGGAAAGCAAAGGTGTATGAGTAAAAAGGAGAAAAGACAAAAAGGATTAGAAGGTAAAAAGATGATGAGGAAGTTTTTATTATTATTGATTTCGTTCTTGAGCGTCACCGTATCCGCCCAGCTTGACAGTGTCCGCGCCAGGCTGACCCATGCACCGGTGCAGGAGAAAGTATACCTACACATAGACAACAACTGCTACTTCAAGGGCGACACCATCTGGTATAAGTCATACGTGGTAAAAGCTGACAGCCTGACGTATACCGACATGAGCCGCATACTCTACGTGGAGTTGGTATCTCCCGACGGTTTAGTCGTAGAACGACAAGGCATCATCATTTCACCCGACGGCTACGGCGACGGGAACTTCGCGCTGAAGGACTCGCTCTATTCCGGCTATTATGAACTGCGCGCCTACACCCGCTGGATGCTGAACTTCTGTGTCACAGAGCATCCCTACACGCGCACCGACCGGGAGCAGTTCTATAACAGCCAGATGGCCGAGGACTTCTTTCGTCTCTATGGTGCGGTTTACAGCCGGGTGGTACCTGTCTATGAACGTCCCGAGACACCTGGCAACTATCTGGAGAAATACATCGTCAGCCGTCCCAAGCAACGACTCGACAAGGAGTTGAAGGAGGAACTGACGGTCAGCTTCTATCCTGAAGGCGGCAGTCTTATTGCGGGCACTAGCTGTGTGGTAGCTTTCGAGGCACTGAACGAAGAGGGCGAACAGGTGGAGATCACTGGCAAGCTAGATGTGGGCGATAAATCCATAGACATTGCCACGCTGCATCAGGGCCGGGGAGTCTTCACGGTCAACGTCCCAGAAAGCGGACGAATGAAAGCCCGCTTCATATACAACGGCAAGGATTATTCCTTTGACCTGCCCAAAGTCGAGCAGCGGGGATGTGCCCTGCACTTGGATGCCGTGAGCAACGAGCTGACAGCAGACATTCGGTTCCGAGGCTTAGGCGAAGGGCTGGACTTTGGCGTAGCCGTGCTCTGTCGCGGCGTACTGAAATCGTTCCAGACCATCAAAGGCAGCCAGCGCTTACAGATTGACAAATCACTTCTGCCCACAGGAGTATGCAACTTGTTAGTTATTGATGAGTTCGGAAAGCCGCTGGCCGACCGTCTTTTCTTCGTTAACCATCACGACATTCCACTCCAATCCCTCAACCTTGCTGGTCTGGAAAGCGAGTATCAGCCCTACGACTCCATCTCCATTGACATTCAGGCTCCCGCCGGAACGAAGCACCTTTCTATCAGCGTGCGCGACGGTTCCACCGATGACACCACATACGATACAGGCAACATCATGACCGACCTGCTGCTCTCCTCGGACTTGAAGGGTTTTGTAGCCTATCCCGACTACTACTTTAAGGCTGATGACACCCAACACCGCCAGCACCTTGACCTGCTGATGCTCGTGCAAGGCTGGCGGCGCTACGACTATGCGGAACTGACCAACAGCCAGCCTCCGCGCTACCAGCCGGAATATACCATGACCGTGGAGGGTGCCGTCTACAAGACCATCAGCTTCGACGAGATCCGTGAGGACGAAGTGGGCTACTGGCTCCAAGGCATTTTCGGCTATACCGACGATGACGTGAACCACATGGATCCTAACGACCCACTCTACCAAAAATATGAAAAAGCGCTCAACGCAGAGGATCCCGAAGAGGAGAACAGGGCTATAGACGACCTGACAAGTTTTAGTGTCTATAAAGACCGCGTCGCCGGACAGACTACTATGGTGTCTATCGATGAGCTTAGCGAATTCGTCTCAACAAGTAATCCGCAGAGCGCCGAAGACCCAGAATACGGTATCAACCACGGCGGACTCCGCTACGAGGTGACGCTCAAAGGCGAACTGGTGCTCAACGAGGAAGTGGCTACCGTAGAGATGGAAACCTTCAACGGCGGACGTTTTTCCTTTGAGGTGCCTCCCTATTACGGCGACGGCATCCTCTTCTTGTCGGCCCATAAGACCAATATCAGCGACCGTAAGCAGCACCGCTTAGAGACGAAGGGACGCCTTGACGAGGACGAATGGCCAGAGTTCTATGTCAAACGCGACCTCTTCTATCCCATCTTCGCCCGGAAATACGACTTCTACCAGTGCCACGAAGCACCTGTAGACTCCTCAGCCGCCCTATCCGTGGCTGGTGGTTTACCCACCAGCATCGACCGTCTCTCCTCCATGGATCGCGAGCTGAAGGAGGTAAGCGTCAAGGCGCGCCGCCGCCGTGGACGCCAGGCCATCGACTATTCAAAGCCGGCCTACGTCTACGACACCTACGAGCTCTATAACCTCGCTACCGACTACGGTCTTTCATTCGGCAAGCTCAACTTCCGCCGTTTCCCATTGCAGGTGAGTATGCTTCTATTGGGCAACTACAACAGCAACCGGTCGTTCAACGTGCAGGCCCGCATGAGCGACAATCTGCAGTCGCCCTACGTTTTCTACCGTAATTACACACCTGACCTGACCGTAAACACGGATTCCTATCGCAGTAACAATTACGTCTATAACAACCTCCACATGAACCGCCAGGACGAGCTGCGTCTGTTCACCGACTTTGAGCTGCGCAATGAGGATAAGCCTAAGGAACAGGCTACTACTGTGGCCGATGTCACTCTTGACTTCAAGCTGATGCCTAACGAAGGGATGCGCTATACCTATCGCGACCGTCGCATCATCCTGCACGGCATGTACGAACCTGCCGAGTTCTATCATCGGGACTATAGTCAACGGGAGGTAGGAAGTGCCCCGACCGACTACCGCCGCACTCTCTACTGGAACCCCAACGCCAGGCTTGACGATGAAGGGCACTTCACCGCTAAACTCTATAACAACGCCAAGTCCACACGCATCAAGGTGAGCGCCGCCGGACTGACCGCCGACGGTCAGCCTTTGGCCGTTGAGAGATGAGCGTTCGCGCTAGGCTTTGCCGCTTGGCTCGTCCAAAAACTGGTTCGCTTTCTTACAAAAAGCATAGAGAGGAGGAGCCCATCACTAAGCGGGACTATTCAAACCTGAGGATAGCGGAAAAGGAGCCTTTCCCCTCTGCCCGGAATGGCTGAGCCGACGGACCGTTCAAATCAGTGGAGTTGACCTTGTTACGTACTGCGGGAATGACTCGCAAGATGGAGAGTCCTGTTTCTGGCAATGTATAGAGGATATGGTCGCGGCCGTCACGCGGCGTATAGACACCTATCTTCCCTTTGAGAAGCTCAATGCCCAACTGTCCTTCCGTCGTGTCTAACTTCATCCATGAGACAGTGGAGAAGTAGCCCTTGAACTCAGGATATGCCCAGGTCTCACCGGGTACGGGGTCGTTGTAGTCGGTGCGCCACAACCCAACTTGAGGTCCCTCCTGCCGATTCTGCCACATACGGTAAGGGCCCTTGCCCACCCACTGTTTGCTCTTGACAAGAGATTCGGGGTAGTCGAAGCTGACGCCCAAGAGATCGACGACACCGTTGAACATATAGTCAACGCGCATATATGCTCCACCGTCTTCCAAGAACCGCCAAGTCACCTTTTCAATAGAGCCGTGGAGGTAGGTGGCAATCAGTGTGCTGTCGCTCATGGTAAAGCCGGCAAACTTCCCTTGATCAGCATATTCAGTGTATTGTGTCTTCTTCTGGAAGGCCTCCTTGTCGTCGTGGTTATAGAATCCGTCCTGAGAGCGGTCGGCGCGTTTGGCGGCTACAAAGCGGGGACCGTTGCCAAACGAGTATTTCCTGCTGTCAACACTGACACCCGTCAGGCGCCCCGTCTGCTTGCTGAAAGTGTACTGACGGCTACCGAGCCGCACCTGTAGCTGGTTGGCATCCTCCGTGTAGGCATACTGCCGAGTCTGCTGATTCAGGTGTTTCCTGTTCAGACTGCCACCCTTGGTCAACTGACTATGACTCCAAGTAAATAGTTTCTGGCCGTGAGGGTCGGTGGCTGTCAGTTCCACCACCTCGGCGTCATTCTTGGGGAGATCGAGATAGCAAGTCTCGCCTGGAGCACAGTCGGGCGACGAGAGGGTACCGGTCTTCAGCACCTTGACGTCCGACTCACCATAGGCAGGCATCTCAAGCAGCCTGTAGCTGAAATGGCAATCCTTCAGGTTTGTGAAGTCATAGCAGTTCTTGATGGTGCAGCGCTTGTTGAGCCAACTCTTCACCTGCACGGGGCACCAGACCTCACGGATGGTGTAGTATGAACCTTCTTTCTCCGTATACGGGCCGACGATGCCATCCGAACCGAAGTTGCCTACAGGGTCGAGCATACCATTCTTGTCAGTACGTACGACGGCCTGATCCATCAGGTCCCAAAGGAAACCTCCGGCACAGCGGGGATTCGACATCATCAGCTTCCAGTAATCGCTCAACCCTGCACCATGACCGCCGTCATAGAGACCATGCAGGAACTCCGTGGGCATGAATATCTCTTTCTGGCGCATGAACTCGGCCGTTTCGCCCCATGAGCGGTAATGCTTCGTCTCAAAGCCGTTGCGGTTAGACCACGGGTAGAGGACAACGCGCTGCTGCGGGTCAAGTTTAGTGAATACGGGCTCCAGCTCATAGTTGAAACCGCCCTCGTTTCCGTTGCTCCAGAAGATGATGCTGGGATGGTTCACGTCGCGCGTCACCATCTCCTCGACAATCTTCGTACCGACAATCGTCTCATGCGCCCAGTGCCAGCCGGGCAGCTCACATTCCACATAAACGCCCAGCGAGTCGCACGCATCCAGGAATTCCGGATCGGCTGGATAGTGGGACAGTCGCACGGCATTCATGTTCATCGACTTGATGAGTTTCACATCCTCTATGTTCTTCGCCTTCGAGAGCGTACGGCCGCTTTCCGGACGGAAACTGTGGCGGTTGACACCCTTGAAGATAACCTTTTGGCCGTTGATAAATACGCCATCGGCGCCATCACCGTTGTAACTATGCTTGTATTCAATGGTGCGGAAGCCGAACTTCTGGCTCTCCGTGTGGAGGGCCTTGCCCTGGGCGTCCTTCAGCGTAAAGAGCGCGGTATAGAGATGAGGCGTCTCGGCAGTCCACAGCTTGGGATTCTTGACGGTGAAGTCCATACGCGCCTGGTCGCTGGTGACGGAAAGGGGTGAACCTTTTCCCACGGATTTACCATCGGCGTCAACGATATTGACGCTCACCGTACTGCCGGGAAGGGCACGGCAGAGGAACACGTCGGCCATGAAACGGCCGTCGGCACGGGCATCAATGGCCACACGTTGGATGTTCTGCACTGGCTTGGCCACAATAAACACCGGACGCCAGATGCCGCCAAAGTTCCAGTAGTCGGCACGCCGCTCGGCGAGGTTCACCTGCGGGTTGGTGCTCTCCTTCAGCACCTCCACCTCCAAGCGGTTCTTCTTGTTGCCGAAGAACACACGGTCTGATATGTCAATAGTATGACGGGTATAGCCCCCCTGAAAAGTGCCTTCGCCGGCCTTTCGTCCGTTGATGGTAACACGGGCCTCCGTAAAGACTGCCTCAAACACAAGTTCTATCTGCCTGTTCTGCCATTCCTGCGGCAGGCTGAACTCCGTCTTGTAGTAACCCTTCTCGTCGGCAATGCCCTCTGGCGTGGCCTTGCCATAGAAGCGCATACCATACTGATAGGTGCCAAAGCCCTGCAGCTCCCAGCACGACGGAACGCCGATCTTTGTCCACGTTCCGCTCTGCCGTCCGTCGCTGCATTTAAAGTCCCACTGCACCATATCGTCACAGCCCGTTCCGCTCAGGTATTGGCGCAGGGTCTCTACGTTATCACCTAATGCATTAATACTCCACACCACCAGCATGGCTATGGAGATAAGAATCTTTCTCATACCAATTCTTTTAGAAATCTATAAAAAAGACTATGCAAAACACGAATTGTACCCAGAAAGGATGGTAACAAAAGCGTCCTCCGTGCGTCCTATTAAGAATAAACTACTAAAATGGAATCAAAATGATACAGAACAAACCGGTTTGTGGCATCATCCCGCCACTTGTAACCCCCTTGAAAGACAACGAGACACTTGACGTAGAGAGTCTGGAACGACTGATTGAACATCTGATTGCCGGCGGCGTCCACGGCCTGTTCATCCTGGGCACCACAGGCGAAGAGCAGAGCCTGAGCTACGACATCCGCAAGCAGATGATCAGGGAGTCGTGCCGCATCAACCGCGGGCGGCTGCCCCTGTTAGCCTGCATCTCCGATACCAGCATCGTTGAGAGCATCCGACTCGCCAACGTTGCTACCGACTGCGGCGCCGATGGTGTGGTGAGCGCACCGCCCTATTACTTTGCCACTGGCCAGCCCGAGCTGGCGCAGTTCTACGAGGAGCTGGTGCCACAGTTGCCGCTTCCCGTGTTCCTATATAATATGCCCAGCCATGTCAAGGTGAGCTTTGCCCCAGACACCGTGCGCCGCATTGCCCAGAATCCGCAAGTCATCGGCTTTAAAGACTCCTCGGCCAATGCCGTCTACTTCCAGTCAGTGATGTATAAGATGCAGGAGCGCCCTGACTTCGCCATGCTGGTCGGTCCCGAGGAGATTACCGGCGAGTGCGTGCTGATGGGTGCCCACGGAGGCATCAACGGTGGCGCCAACATGTTCCCGGAACTCTATGTGGCCATGTACGATGCCGCCCGCAGCGGCGATGTTGCCCGTGTACGTCAGCTTCAGCAGCTCATCATGCAGATTTCCACAACCATCTATACCGTCGGCAAGCACGGCTCCAGCTACCTAAAGGGTCTGAAGTGCGCGCTCTCGCTGTTAGGCGTCATCTGTGCCGACTTCGTGGCCTCACCCTTCTATAAGTTCAACGCTCCCGAGCGGGAGAAAATCAAAGAGGCGCTGGCAGCCCTTCCCATCGACGCAGGCCGACTGATCTTCTGACATGCATACCATCGATTTCATCGTTTTCCTGGTCTTCACCCTCGGCGTAGTAGTGTTCGGCTGTAGCTTCTTCCGCAAGGGCAGCTCTGCCGACGAGTTCACGTCGGCCGGCCGCTCCATCCCTGGCTGGGTGGTGGGCATGAGCATCTTCGCCACCTACGTCAGCAGCATTTCCTACATCGGCTACCCGGGCAAGGCCTTTGCTGCCGACTGGAATGCCTTTGTCTTTTCGCTGAGCATACCCATTGCCAGCTACTTCGCCGCAAAATACTTCGTGCCGTTCTACCGCAAAAGTGGCAGTGTGTCGGCCTACACCTTTCTCGAAGAGCGCTTCGGTGCCTGGGCGCGGCTCTATGCCTCCGCCTGTTACCTGCTCACCCAGATAGCCCGCATGGGCAGCATCCTCTACCTGCTGGCCGTGCCCATGTATATCCTGATGGGCTGGAACCTGCACGCAGTCATCATCCTGACCTCCATCGGCATCATCATCTACTCGATGCTCGGCGGTCTGAAGGCCGTCATCTGGGCCGATGCCATCCAGGGCATCATCCTCATCGGCGGTGCCGTGCTCTGTCTCGGCCTGCTGCTCTACCGTATGCCGGAGGGGCCGATGCAGGCGTTCGACCTTGCCGTCAATGCTCCGGCAGGCAACAAGTTCTCGCTCGGTGAGTTCTCGTTAGACGTCACGAAGTCCACCTTCTGGGTATGCCTCATCTACGGCATCTTCATCAACCTGCAAAACTACGGCATCGACCAGAACTATGTCCAGCGCTACCACG
>ONKY01000042.1 GCA_900318585.1 uncultured Prevotellaceae bacterium | reverse complement strand
TTTTTTGGGCAAAAAACAAAAAAAAATTCGATTTTATTTGCAAGTTTTCAGATTTATGTCTATATTTGCACCAAAAATGCGACTCCTTTTAGGGGAAGCAATGAAAAATTGAGAGAAAGAAAGAAGTATCAACATTTAGTTTTTTTTATTAATTTAAATTTTTTAATCGTATGAAAAAAAGATTATTTAGTACTCTGCTTATGGGAGCTTTCTTCATAGCTTCTATGAGTATGTTTACGTCTTGTAAGGATTACGATGACGATCTCAACAACCATGAGAGTCAGATTAAGGCCTTACAAGCACAAATCCAAGCCCTGGAGAACGCTGGTTATGTCAAGGCGCAGGATTTGACCGCAGCTAAGGCTGAGCTGGAGAACAAGATTACCTCCCTCACCACGCTGGTTAACACCCTGCAGACACAGATGGACACCAAGGCTAACAAGACTGACCTGGACGGCAACGCTACTCAGGACTGGGTGAAGGCACAGAACTATGCCCTCCAGACCGAGCTCGCTGCTGCCGTTTCTCGTTTGGCTGCTGTTGAGGCTACCGCTTCTCAGATTGCCACGATCCAGGCTGCTATCGAGACCTTGAGAGCTCAGCTCGACACGAAGGCTGACAAGGCTGCCCTTGATAAGGTGATCAGCGACATCAGCACCATCGACGCTACGCTCGTTACGCTGGCTGGCCAGATTGACGGTGTCAACGGTAAGATTGACGGTGTCAATGGTAAGATTGACGGCATCAACGGTGAGATCGCTAACCTGAAGAAGGCTGATGAGACCCTCGAGGGTGCCATTGCTACTGCTAACAACAACATCGACAAGCAGTTGAAGCTCATCGAGCAGTTGCAGAAGGCTCTCTCTGGTAAGTCTGATAACAGCGAGCTGAACAAGCTGGCTCAGACTGTTGAGGATCTGCAGAAGCAGATTGACGCCATTACCCCCGGTTCTGGCGCTGACTTCCAGTCTCTGATCGACGGTCTGACCGGCCGCGTTTCTGCTCTCGAAGGTATGAAGGCTACTCTCGATGCTATGAAGGATAAGATTGACGGTGCTCCCTCTATCGGTGAGGTGAAGATCCTGATCAACCAGGCTAGCAGCGCTCTGGACGAAAAGTTCTCTGCTGTTCTTGACGGTCTGAAGATTGACAACGTCAACATCCTGAACTTCTTGGTTGAGCGTGGCTTGACCAGCATCGTTACGAAGCCCAAGTACTACCTGGGTGGTATCGAGGCTATTGACCTGCCCTTCGTGGTTCGTCAGCCTGAAATCTTCCTGGATCCCAATGTGACCGACTTCCAGAGCATGAACAACAAGCTCGGTACCGAGGGACAGCGCGCAGCTGACCTGGCTAAGCTTGCTAAGGATCTGGGTGGTAAGTACGATGGTTGGGATGGCAAGGATGGTCCTATCCTTCTTGACCGCGAGTCTTCTGCTGACTACTGGGTACGTGGTGACCGCTATGAGCGTTGGGCCAATGCACGTGGCACCAACTATACCACTGTTGAGGGTATCCACTGGCCTGACGGTCTGGAGAACTTCCTGCCCGCTAAGCTCGGTGAGTACAGCGATACCTATTCTTATATCGCACGTGAGGAGAATCCCACTCTGTTCGACGGTAACTTCGCTTACAAGTACTACAAGTATGTGGATATCTTCCCCTCTACTCACGCTTACTATCACCTGAACCCGAATACGGCTAACATCGACGGTCAGACCCTGCAGTTCTACTGCAACTATCCTTATATGACCCTCGTTACCCGTTATCAGGTTGAGGATGGCAAGACCCAGCTGCTCTATTCTGACGAGGCTTGGACCAATCCTTCCTTTACCTTGTCTAACGACATGGTTAAGAATGGTATCCTCGACGTTAAGTTCTATCTGGATGTCCAGGCTTACCTGAATACTTGGGGTAAGAACTTCATCGACGCCTTCGATGCTAAGAATGGTTACGGTTCTGCTAAGGTTACTCTGAACGAGCAGGGCTACGGCTCTGACGATGTTGATCCCGACTATATTGGTTATGGTATCAACTACAACGCTTACAATGATTGCTCTTTCGCTGTTAACTCATACGACCTCGGTGTGAATGAGGCTTCTGTTCGTATGCCGTTCGTAGCTGCTCAGATCACGGGCGAGAACCGCACCGTTACTTCTGACTACGCTGCTGTGCTGCCTTCGTTCATCCAGCTGCTCGCACTGGCTGACTCTATGCCCGACACCAAGATTGCTAAGGCTTGGAGTGAGATGGATCACAACATGGTTGAGCAGAACCACCTGTATCGTACTCCTGAGGAGGCTATCGCAGGCGCTGCTACCCACCAGCTCGTTTACAACGACAAGAAGGGTATCAACCTCGACGAGTTCATCCAGACCCACGCTTACCGTTTCGGTACCCGTTACTGCCGCGACTACGCTCTGACTCCCGAGGAGATGGAGGAGTATGGTCTGCACTATGAGTACACCCTCGTCGACTATGAGTCTGATCTCTACAACGACGAGCAGAGTAAGCACGCTTCTCTCATTGGCCGTGACCTGAGTGTATATCACACTGGTAATACCATCGTTGCTCGCGTTGTTAATCCCGAGACTGGTGAGACCACTGGTGATCAGGATATCTCTTCTGTTGGCCGTGAGCCCATCGTACGTGTTATGCTGGTACACAACAGCAGCTACAAGGGAGAGGCTGGTCAGGAGCACATCCTGCTGAAGGGTTATGTGAAGTTCCGCATCGTGGAGAAGATCCAGGAAGACCTCTATGCTCGCATTCCTCTGGGTGCTAACGACGCTCCCGTATTCATGGGTTGCTATGAGACTGATAGCTACACGCTTTCTGGTCTCGCTTGGGCACAGTGGCATCAGTTCGAGCGTTACATTGAGGACGCTACCGGTGTGAAGCTGTCGAAGGCTAAGTTCGATCAGACCTACATGCTCGAGACCAATCCTAACTACCTCGGCGCAAAGCGTTACATTGAGTATCCTGAGGGCTCTCACAACTTCTATGATGAGGCTACTTGGGTGAAGAACCTTGAGAAGACTTACAAGACCACTGGTATGACTCTGGAGCAGGCTGTTCAGGCTAATCTCGGCTTTGCACAGGAGTACTTCAAGGCATTCGCTGGTCACGTTGGTTACACTGGCTTTGAGGGTACTGAGGATGATTCTTCTGCTCCTTCTGGTATTACATTGCATGATCCCCTGGGTGTAGAGCTCGGCAATGATATCCTTGCTAAGCAGCAGAATGTGCTTTACTGGGCACTTGGCTCTTACAATGATGCTACCGCTCACACTTATATCAATGGTGCTGTTTCTGATCCTCAGACCGACGAGAAGTACATTGAGTACATCGCTAAGGTTAATCCTTACACTGGTGTTTCTACCGACTCTATCTATACTTGGGTTAAGTTTATTCCGCGTAACCTCTCAAGCGCTGATCCTATCTACGTGAAGCTGGTTATCCCCGCAGGTAAACTGCAGTGGGCTGCTGGTGACATGCGCGGTCAGAAGCTCGCTTACTGGTACGAGTATCAGAGTGAGAAGAACCTTTCTTCCGACGTTCGCGATAAGAAGAACTTCGACGCTGAAGGCGACCATGTATTTGAGGTACACGTGAATGCTCCTATCCAGGCTCTGGATCAGGGCTACGATAACCTGAAGGAAACCGACTATATCCAGGATATGTCGTTCTTCTTCCAGGATGGTGTGAAGTTCACCAACCTTGTGAAGTATGCTCAGAAGGCTGACGCTGCCTCTAAGAATCCTTACACGGGTGCTATCTATGCTACCTATCCCGGCTTCACTGGCGATGTGACCGGTATCCAGGAGACTACCAACCTCTCTCAGGATAAGGTTTCGTTCTACTTCACGCTGCCCAGCAAGACTCTGAAGCACAATGCTGACTTCGATGCTGACTTCGTGACCGACGGTCAGTGGTTCAACTGCCGCTCTATGGCTGATACCTTCCGCTATGAGAACAACGGTAAGACCCACGCTATCAAGGTATGGCAGGCACGTGGTTACAGCGGTAAGAAGTACACCCTCGCACTGGCTAACAAGAACAGCAAGGGTAAGCTCCAGACTTGGGAGTATAAGACTACTGTTGATAACCAGGAGGTTCGTGCTTACATGGAGGCTATCTATGAGCAGATTAAGTCTGGTTCTGCCGCTAAACTCTACACCGATGGTCATCACTCTTCAGTTGCTGAGGACATCAAGAGCCTGTACAACAAGGTTCAGTCTGTTGAGCGTGGTACTTACATCGTTGCTATCCGTGAGGTGGGCTACGATATCCCGAACGACTGGTCGTTCTTCACTGGCAAGGATGCTGATGATGTGATGGGTTACAACCCCGCACTGGAAATCATCTATGATGAGCCTATCGTTATCTGCCAGCTCGAGAACAACAAGGCTGACTGGGGTACTGCTAAGGCTCAGGGTCTGATTGAGACCGCTGCTTCTAAGAGTGGTATTGTTCCGCGTAACAACTACTTCCGTTACAACCAGAATGCTATTGCTGAGGACATCTTGAATGCTCAGAGCGATTGCAACAACTTCAAGGGCTCTGACTTCGGTCCCTTCGAGAACCTGAAGTGGGGTTACAAGCAGGGTGCATTCACCGCTTACATTGAGACCGTTTACAACGATATCGCTGTCTGCACGAAATGTAATGTTGGCTGCTATGAGATCTTCGACCCGCAGCGTAGCCGCTTCTTCAACCTCCGCGTTGATCGTCCGGTTTACTTCACTGCTGGTACCAAGAAGCTTGAGCAGGATGCTCTGAACAAGGAAGTTTCTACTGAGGTTACCTTCGGTTGGACTGACTGGCGTCCTTACACGCTGACTAAGAAGACTAACGATGATTCTAAGTCTCAGATTGTGGCTTCTTACTACGATGTGATGCTTGACAATGCTTACTATGGCTCTGGCAAGACCGCAGAGGATAAGATTACCTTCACGAGCGCTCTGCTGGATGAGATTCGTACCGACTGCTACACCGACGCTAAGGAGACTGACTATGGTACCTTCTTCGAGGCTGGTGATGTTGAGTGGGAGTATCGTATTCCTGTTGACGTGACAACGCTCCAGGGTCGTATCTACGTGAACACGCTGCCCGTTGCTTCTCGTTGGGCTAAGTACGCTGACCTGAGCGGTCAGGGTGTGAAGAACTCTCAGCTCGATATCTGGACTGGTGGTGAGAAGCTGTTCTATCGTAACACCGATGCTCATATGCGTGCATTCAACCTCTACGTACCTGTTTACTGGAGCTATGTATTCGGTAACGGTGAGCTCCCAAGCGGTATCCTTGAGTACAAGGTGAACGAGCTTGTTGCTGCTAACCTTTACGGTGCGGATTACGCAGATGCTGATGCTTCTGGTATTGTTAAGTCTACACCTGCTGCTCCGAAGTATGTATACTTCAAGGATCGTCGCTTCAACAAGGCTACGAAGGTGAACTTCAACAACCAGGATTGGTACGTCATCCAGGTGATCAAGACCAAGGATAAGCACTAATCATTGACCTTACGTAATTTGAGTAATATCAGATTATAAATAACTCAGAGGGGTGTCAACTCGTTGGCACCCCTTTTCAAACAAAAACACAAGCAAGTATTACGCAATGAGAAAATCATTCATATTCACATTTGCCGTGATTCTGCTGCTCACCTTGGGCAGCTGCGGTAAAGGTACGAAAAAACCGATGACGACAGGCGAAATCCTTGACTCCGTCACCAAGATTCACATGGAGATGTCGCAGCAGGATTCTGCAGAGGTCTATGCATTGGTTAATGAGTATCTTGACAAGCTGCGTGAGGACAAAATCGATGAGGCCGTGGGCATGATTTACTTCTTGAATCCGATGAATTATCAGATTGAGACATTGCCAGACAAAGCTGTCCGCAGGAGCAAGCTGATGCTGACGCGCTTTAAGGGAGTGAAGTACGACCTCGAACGTATCATTTATGACCGTGAGGTTGACAATATTGCAAAATATACTGTCACCCTGTTTGAGAAGGAAACGGGCGATCCCCGTCCCAACACCATCTCATTTATGCTTAAGCCCATTCGCCGTGAGGGAAAATGGTACTTGACATACTGCGATGATACTACCGGTAATGGTACGAACCTGCCCAACTAATGAGATTATTAGAATAACGGTAACAAAATTAATAGAATTGTTATGAAATCATTGAAGACAATTTTAGCA
This sequence comes from uncultured Prevotellaceae bacterium, assembly GCA_900318585.1. GTDB lineage: Bacteria > Bacteroidota > Bacteroidia > Bacteroidales > Bacteroidaceae > Prevotella. The sequence goes on along the minus strand of ONKY01000042.1, from coordinate 33,948 downwards.
GCTGCCCTCCTTGCTGTGAGCGCATCTGCAATGGCTCAGGCCACGAAGGAACTGCCTGATGGCACTAAGCTCGTGTTCCAGAAGCACGCCTTCCTCAATGTGCAGGGCGGTCTTCAGTACACGCTTGCTGAGGCACCCTTCTCTGAGATGCTCAGCCCCAATGTGGAGTTGGGTCTCGGATACCAGTTCTCTCCTGTCCTCGCCGCTCGCCTTCAGGTGAATGGCTGGCAGTCGCAGGGTGGATGGAACGGCTACCGTTCTGGTATCAGCGACAATTTCAAGTGGAACTATGTTGCTCCTGGTGTGGACCTGATGTTCAACTTGACGAACCTTATCGGCGGCTGGGATCCCCAGCGCCTACTTAACGTCAACTTGTTCCTCGGCGGCGGTGCCAACATCGGCTGGGGTAATGACGACGTGCAGGTGATTGCCCAGCGTCTGGCTGATAAAGGTGAGAATATTGTGAACTACAATCTGGACTACCTCTGGGACGGTTCACAGGTGCTGCCTTTCGGACGTGCCGGATTGGAGTTAGGCTTCCGTCTTAGTGACGCTGTTGCCCTGACCGTTGCCGGTAACGCTAATATCCTGAGCGATAAGTATAACTCTAAGAAAGCTGACAATGCTGATTGGTATTTCAACGCTCTGGTAGGTCTGAAGGTAAACCTGGGTCCGAGCTACACTACTGTGCTGCCTCCTCCCCCCGCACCCGAGCCCGAGCCTTATGTGGAGCCTGAGCCCGAGCCCGCACCTGCTCCCGTGGTTGAGAAGATTGAGCCGATTCGTCGCGATATCTTCTTCCTGATCAACAAAACCGACATCCGTGAGAGCGAAGCTCCGAAGGTGAAAGATATTGCCGACTACCTGGTTAAGTATCCGAAGGCTAAGGTCGTTGTGAACGGCTATGCTGACGCTGGCACCGGTAACGACAAGATCAATGACCGTCTGGCTGCTCTCCGTGCTGACGTGGTTGTGAAGGCCCTCAAGGAGCAGTATGGCATTGCTGAGGATCGTATCACTTACGACAGCCACGGCTCTCGTGTTCAGCCGTTCGCAGAGAACGACCTGAACCGTGTCACTATCTGTATTGCAGAATAATAATCTTTTTTTACAGGGCGTAAGTCCTGTGGCGATAACTTGAACGGGGAGAGGTCGCGACTCTAAAAAGTCGGGTCCTTTCCCTTTACTACTTTAAAATAGAAGACATGAAACAGCTACTGACATTTGCCCTTTCTGCTGCCGTGGTGCTGACCATGGGGGCTTGTAAAGGTGGTAAAGGTACAAGCAACAGCAAGCCGCGCGAGAAGATGGTGGAGACGCCTAAGACGAATGCTGAGATGTCCGTGGAAAGGAACTCCTACTACTTCAAGGACTTGACGCCTAAGTCTAGACCGGTGAAACAAACCTACGTAATTGTCAATACGGGTACCGACCCGCTGGTGATTAATCACGTGGAGTTTCACTGCGACTGCTTAGAGGCTACATTTACCAAGCATCCCATCCAGCCTGGTGAGAAAGGCGAAGTGACGTTGAAGCTGGATGTTTCCAAGGTGGGAACCGGCGAGGTACGTCGTATCGTCAATGTCCATAGCAATGCCAAGAACTCTCCGTTTCCGTTGGAGTTGTGGGCAGAAGTTTATGAAAAAGACTAATCCCAGTTAGGCTCTGTCTTTCTTTTACCCTTACTTGAGAACTATCATTAACAAATTACCTTATTCAATCCAATTATGAAAAAGAACATTTTGAAGAAGAGCTTGCTCGTGGCTTTTGGAGCCATTGCGCTTGCGTCTTGTACTACCACTAATGACAATGCTCTTTTCCCAGATTTCAACGATGAGGATAACTCTTCCGTTATTCCTACCGTCCTGGAGAGCCAGTGGTTCAAAGTACCCAATGCCTTCTATCATGGCAAGGCATTCCCGCTTCCCACGACTACAGCATCGGTTTCGAGCGTAAAGCTGAGTGAGGCCATTGTTGTCAGTGGTGTGGCTTACGCCAACGTTACCATTGTTTCAAACGAGAAACTTCGTCGTATCTTTGCCGGTATTACCGGACTGAACGAGTACTTTGAGATATTCCCTCTCTCTCGTGCAGAGGAGTATGACGGCATGACTTCATCGGTGGAATATGATGAAGCTACTGGAAAATGGACGTACATTATTCCTATCCAGTATGTAAGTCCCACGAACACCGACTTCCCGATTGTCATAACGGCAGAGAATGATGACTGCGAAATTGCAGCATTGACCGAGGTAGAGCCTACGCCTGATGATACACCGAAACCGCCGGTGGTCGATCCTGGTACTGATGAGCCTGTTACCCCCCCGACTCCCGATGATCCTTACATCCACGGTAATCCCGATGACCTGCACATCTACCTGACATTCGATGAGCAGAAGGACGTTGACCTTTACCTGGTTACTCCTGGCGGTAAGGAAATCTATTGGAATAACATGAAGGGTGAAGTCCGTCCTGGTGGCTATCCCAACCCGATCTACACTTGGTGGATGGATATCGACTCTTACCACCACTGTAACAAGACTGACCCGTTGATGGAGCACCTCTTCATCCCGAAGCAGATTGTGAAGTCAGGTACTTATACCATTCGTGTGAACCTGCACAAGCACTGTGATGCATACGGCAAGCCTGTGAACTGGAAGGTTTGGGGAACATGGATGAAGAATCCTCTGGTGAACATCTTGACTGGCAAGACAGTGACCGCTGCTGAACCTCTTACTGGTTCGTATGCAGGTAATGCTACTGCATATCCTCATGCAGCTGGTGCCGGTGAGGTATACATGAAGTTTACCATTACTGATGGTCCGTACACCGGTACTGCTATGGCTCGTGGCCAGCGTCAGTTCACTGAGCAGGAGCTGGACGAGGCTTGGGAGAATTGTGTTGAGGCTCCTAAGACCGAGGGCCAGATCATTAAGGCTATGGAAATGGAGTAATCCTGACCTCTCTATAAACAAATAAAGGCGACGCTTAAGCGTCGCCTTTATTTGTGGTGGCTGGGGCCGGACTTTCCGGAATGTCCGGATTTTCTGGATTATCTGGAGATTCCGAAGTTTCCGGGCGGATAATGAGACCGTCGCACAGATGGATGGTGCGGTCGGTGAGCGTGGCGAGCTGTTCGTCGTGTGTGACAATGACGAAGGTTTGGCCGAAGCGGTCGCGGAGGTCGAAGAACAGCTGGTGCAGCTCTCGCTTGTTCTGTGTGTCGAGCGAGCCGGACGGCTCGTCGGCAAGAATGACGGCAGGATTGTTGATGAGTGCACGGGCTACGGCCACACGCTGCTTCTCACCGCCACTCAGTTCTGCTGGTTTGTGGTGGGCACGGTCGCTGAGCCCCATAAACTGCAGGAGCTCTTGAGCGCGTGACTTGGCTTCGCGCTGCGAGGTACCGGAAATATAGGCGGGAATCATGATATTCTCCAAAGCGGTGAATTCCGGCAGCAGCTGATGAAACTGGAAGACGAAGCCCAGATGACGGTTGCGGAAGTCTGCGAGCGCCTTTTGGGAGAGCGTGGTGGTGTCGATGGAATCGACACATACAGTACCAGTGTCAGGACGGTCGAGGGTGCCGATGATCTGTAGCAGTGTGGTTTTGCCTGCTCCTGAGGGACCGACGATACTGACGATTTCTCCTTTTTCGATGTGTAGGTCAATGCCTTTGAGTACTTGCAGGGAGCCGAAGCTCTTGGTAATATTATGTAATGTAATCATATTAAAATAATACGTAATTCATTATTCGTAATTCCTATCGCTGGTGGATGAGGCGGAGGAGGGAGTCGTAGAGCGAGGTCTCTTCGCGGTGCTGGGCTTCCGTGAACGACATGGAGTCCTCCTTCTGGTCGCCGTACTGGTCGGGGAATACTATCATGAGGTTTTTACCAGAGAAGTAACGCTGCAACTCGTCCGGGAGTCGGTCGAGCGCGTTCTTATAGGAGATGGTGCCCCGGCGGGCTGTGACGACCACGAAGAGATGGTCGTCGATGATGGTGGAGGCGAGCTGTGGCAGCTCGTTCCAATGGCTCATTGGCGTGTATTCTGCACGGATGGAGGGGTGTAGGGTACGGATGTACTCATTGATGAGCACCAGAGACTCTTCCCGTCCGTGGAATTCGGTGCGGCAGTCAAGGTTCTCGGCTAAGCGGCAGATGCGCTCCAGCCATCGGTGGAAGCCTGGCTCAAACTCCGCCCGTGAGGGCACGGCTACTTTGATACGTCGCAGGGTGTTGAGCGGCTGCACAAAGCGGACGAGGAGGATTTGCCGGTTGAGACCGTTATATAGGCTTTGGATGAAGTCGCCCCAGAAACGCGGGTTCGTCTCCGTATGGACGTGCATACCCATGATGATCTCCGAACAGGCAAACTCGCGGAAGGCGTGCTTTATGCCGTTGGCAATATTGGTAGAGAGGCGCACTTGCGTCTGCATCTTCATATCGGTGGCTGCAGCCTGCCGTTGCAGTTGCTCTAAGAGTTGGAGCCCCTGCTCGCGGGCGATGGCGCTGTGCTCATCATCATAGACTACGTTCAGGGCAATCAACTCTCGGTCCTGCTGCTGGTCACATACCAGACGGGCCAGGGAGAGTAGGCTCGGCGCTATCTCGGGGTATTTTACACAAAGGAGGATAGCCTCTCCCCCTAGCCCATTCTTAAGGAGAGGGGAGTGGTCGGGGGGTAGGTTGCTTATTACAATCTGCTTTGCTGCGTGTTCGGTCATAAGGGTAGAGATAACACAGGTAACGAGAATCATCATGACGACGCCGTTGAGCATGTCGTCGTTGACAAGGTATTGACCGGGGGCAATTTCCAGCCTCATTCCCACCATGACCATGGCAATGGCTCCGGCAGCATGGGCTGAGGTAAGACCGAACATCATGTGTCCGTCTGTCTTGGACAGCCGGAAGAGTAGGGCAGAGAGATAGGCTGCCACGGCCTTGCCGAATGTGCCGAAGAATGCTATGAGAAATACGACCCACAGTACCTGCCCTCCTCCGAAGAGAGTGCGCACATTGATAAGCATGCCCACACCTATGAGGAAGTAGGGTATGAAGAGGGCATTGCCGATGAACTCTATCCGGTTCATCAGCGGAGAGACGTGGGGAATGTACCTATTAAGGATTAGTCCAGAGATAAAGGCACCGAAGATACCTTCCAAGCCTGCAAGTTCGGAAAGTGCGGCTGAACAGAACATGATGGAGAGCACGAAGATGTACTGCATGACGGCATCACTGTAGCGGCGCAGGAAGAAACGGGTCAGGCGGGGGATGAGCAGGAGGGAAATGGCAATGTAGGCTGCGAGTTTCAGGAGGAAGAACAGCCAGAAAAGGGCGGAACTCCCAGATATTCCGAAATCTCCGGATGTACCAGAGAAGGCCGACACCAAACCAGCAATCATCACCAGCGCCAGAAAGAGCGAGATCATGGAGGAACCGACGGAGAGTGCCACAGAGGGATGCCGCTGAAGGCCGTAGCGTCCGATGATGGGGTAGGCTATCAGGGTGTTGGAGGCCATGATACAGCCTAATAGGAAGGAAGCCTGGGTGGAATAGCCCAGCCACGAGGTTGCCATGAAGTACGTGAGCCCAAGTGGCACGAGGCAGGTGAGCAGTCCGAAGATGAAGAACCGATTCCTGTTGCGCTTAATGCTTTCCATATCCATCTCCAGTCCGGCCAGGAACATGATGTAGTAGAGACCAACGCGACCGAAGAGCTCAAAGGAGCTGTCGCGCTCAAGGATGTCGAAACCATACTGGCCGATGAGCACGCCCGCCAGCACCATACCGATGATATGGGGTATTCGCAGCTTGCTCATGATGATTGGTGCGAAGAGCACAATGAGCAAGACCACGAAAAAGATGAGGGTGGGGTCGGTGATGGGGAGCATGGGGGCGGAGGATTAATAGGAATCCCTGGCGGGTAAACCGCCGGGCACGGAACTATTGGTAAAAGGAGCGATACTTGTCATGGGTGGGAGCGTTACTTGTCATAGGCGTGGACAGGGTAGTCGGTGGTAAAGTGGAGACCACGGCTCTCCTTGCGCTCGAGTGCAAAGCGGGTGATGAGGTATCCTACGTTGATCATGTTACGCAGTTCGCAGATGTCGCGGCTGGCTTTTACGCGCTTGAAGAGTCGCTCCGTTTCCTCGTACAGCATATCGAGGCGATCCCAGGCACGGTGGAGGCGCAGATCTGAGCGCACAATGCCGACGTAGTTGGCCATGATTTGGTTCACTTCTCTGACGCTTTGCGTGATGAGCACTTTCTCCTCGTTGGTCATGGTTCCTTCGTCGTTCCACTCGGGCACCTTGTCGTTGAAGTCGTAGAGGTCAACATGCTGGAGGGAGTCGCGGGCAGCGGTGTCTGCATAGACGACGGCTTCGATGAGTGAGTTAGAAGCCAAGCGGTTGCCGCCGTGCAGTCCCGTACAAGAGCATTCTCCGAGGGCGTAGAGGCGTTCTATACTGGTCTGTCCGTTCAGGTCAACCTTGATGCCGCCGCACATATAGTGTGCCGCCGGACGTACGGGAATGTAGTCGGTGGTGATGTCGATGCCCATGGAGAGGCACTTCTGGTATATGTTGGGGAAGTGGTGGCGTGTCTCGTCCGGGTCCTTATGAGTGACGTCGAGGCAGACGTGATCCAGTCCGTGAATCTTCATCTCCTTGTCTATGGCACGGGCGACGATGTCGCGCGGGGCGAGGGAGAGGCGTTCGTCGTACTTCTGCATGAACTCCTCACCGTTGGGCAGCTTGAGAATGCCGCCGTAGCCGCGCATGGCCTCGGTGATGAGGTAAGCGGGATGGGTCTCCTTTGGGTTATGGAGCACGGTGGGATGGAACTGTACGAACTCCATGTCCTGGACGGTACCCTTGGCACGGTATACCATGGCGATGCCGTCACCCGTGGCGATGACGGGGTTTGACGTGGTCAGGTAGACGGCGCCACAGCCGCCGGTACACATGACGGTGACCTTGGCCAGGTAGGTGTCAACACGAGCAGAGACAGCCCCAGCGGGCAAACCGCCGGGTACGGAACTACTGTCGGAGGCAGTAGGGGGGGCTAACACGTACGCGCCGTAACACTGGATGTGGGGTGAGCGGCGGGTGACGCGGACGCCGAGGTGATGCTGGGTAATGATTTCTACGGCGAAGTGGTTCTCCTTAACGGTGATGTCAGGGCAGGCGCGGACGGCCTCCATCAGCCCTCGCTGAATCTCTGCTCCAGTGTCGTCGGCGTGGTGCAGGATGCGGAACTCTGAGTGCCCTCCTTCGCGATGGAGGTCGAACTTGCCATCTTCACCCCGATCGAACTGAACGCCCCACTTCACTAGCTCCTTAATCTGTGCGGGTGCCTGGCGGACGACCTGTTCCACGGCCTGGCGGTCGTTGATGTAGTCGCCGGCAATCATCGTGTCCTCAATGTGCTTGTCGAAGTTGTCAACTTCCATATTGGTGACGCTGGCCACTCCTCCCTGTGCAAAGGAGGTGTTAGCCTCGTCCAGCGAGGTTTTGCAAATGATACACACGCTGCCTTTCTTGGCCTTGGCAACCTTCAGGGCGTAACTCATGCCGGCTACGCCGGCACCAATGACGAGGAAGTCGTACTTGTAAACCATAGAAATGATGTTTAGACGGTGCAAAGATACGAATTTTTCTTGGAAAAACGTTGTAGCCTCGTTTTTTTTACATTATCGACAGCGATTTCTGCGGAAACGGTGTCAAAAACAGAGGCTCAATGCTGTCACAGCATCGAGCCTCCCCTAAACTTTAAATCGCTTGACCCACAGAAAAAGTAATAGAGTAAGAAATAACTATTTATCGGATGAACAGTAGTTCGCGATACTTTGGTAGCGGCCAAAGGGCGTCGTCAACAATCAGTTCCAGTTTGTCAATCTGGTAGCGAATCTCGTCGAGCTTCGGTTCCACCTTGTCGTGGTAGGCAATAGCCTTCTCATGTTCGTCCTCAATTTTATTCGCCAACTTGCGGGCGTTGACGAGTTCCTCAACACCTTTTTCGATGGCACTGGTGCGCTCTGCAATTTCCTCAATGAGTTTAATGTTGCGGGCGCTGAGTTTCTCGGCTTTGTCAACAGGGAAGATGGCGGCCATGTTCTCCACGTTCTTCAGCAGCTGGCTTTGGTAGCTGGTGGCCACGGGGATGATGTGGTTCATTGAGAGGTCGCCAAGTACACGGGCCTCTATTTGGATTTTTTTCGTGTAGGTCTCCCACTTCACCTCGTTACGGGCTTCCAGCTCTTTCTTCGTCATTACGCCGAGACTTTCGAACATGTCGATGCTCTCTTTGTCGAGGTAGCGCTCGAAGATCTTCGGGCACGACTTTTCCACGTCCAGTCCGCGTTTTCCTGCCTCAACAACCCACTCGTCAGAGTAGCCGTTGCCATCAAAGCGGATAGGCTTGCAGGTCTTGATATCCTCGCGCAGCACGTCGATGATGGCGTGGTACTTGGCGCTGTGTTCAGTACCAGCGAGTTTCTTCTCGTACTCAGGAATTTTGGCATCCACACGCTTTTTGAACGATACGAGAGCCTCGGCTACGGCGCTGTTCAGGGCAATCATAGCGCTGGCGCAGTTGGCCTCAGAGCCTACGGCACGAAACTCGAAGCGGTTACCTGTGAAGGCGAAGGGAGAGGTACGGTTACGGTCGGTGTTGTCAATCAGCAGTTCAGGAATCTCTGGGATGTCCATCTTCAACCCCTGCTTACCACTCATGGCGAGGAAGTCCTTATCGGCAGCTTCAATGTGGTCGAGCAGTTCGCTCACCTGCTTGCCAAGGAACGAAGAAACGATGGCGGGCGGTGCCTCGTTAGCACCCAGACGGTGGGCGTTGGTAGCGCTCATGATGGAGGCCTTCAGCAGTCCGTTGTGTTTGTAGACACCCATCAGCGTCTCCACGATGAAGGTGGCGAAGCGCAGGTTGGCTTCGGGAGTCTTGCCGGGAGCGTGCAACAGGATGCCGTTATCCGTAGAGAGCGACCAGTTGTTGTGCTTACCAGAACCGTTGATACCTGCGAAAGGCTTTTCGTGCAGCAGCACACGGAAGCCGTGCTTGCGGGCCACCTTTTTCATCAGCGACATCAGCATCATGTTGTGGTCCACGGCCAGGTTCGTCTCCTCGAAGATAGGAGCGAGCTCAAACTGGTTGGGAGCCACCTCGTTATGACGTGTCTTGCAGGGCACACCGAGCTCCAAGGCCTGAATCTCCAGGTCGCGCATAAAAGCGGCCACGCGCTCGGGGATGGAGCCGAAGTAGTGGTCGTCCATCTGCTGGTTCTTGGCAGAGTCGTGGCCCATCAGCGTGCGACCCGTGAGTAGCAGGTCGGGGCGGGCGGCGTATAAACCTTCGTCCACGAGGAAGTACTCCTGCTCCCAGCCAAGGTTGCTCGTTACCTTCTTAACTGAAGGGTCGAAGTAATGGCATACGTCGGTGGCAGCAACATTGACAGCATGGAGAGCACGCAGTAGCGGGGCTTTGTAGTCGAGTGCCTCACCGCTATAAGATATAAATACGGTAGGGATACACAGCGTGTCGTCAATAATAAAGACGGGCGACGTGGGATCCCAGGCCGAGTAGCCACGGGCCTCGAAGGTCGAGCGTATACCGCCAGAGGGGAAGCTGGAAGCGTCGGGCTCCTGCTGTACAAGCAGTTTGCCGGTGAACTCCTCCACCATGCCGCCCTTACCGTCATGTTCTATGAACGAGTCGTGCTTCTCAGCTGTTCCCTCAGTCAGCGGCTGGAACCAGTGGGTATAGTGCGTTACACCGTTCTCCGTGGCCCACTGCTTTATACCGGCAGCCACGGCATCGGCCACGTCTCGGTCGAGGCGTGCGCCGTTGTCGATGACGTCGATCATCTTCTCGTACACGTCTTTCGGCAGGTACTTATACATTTTCTCGCGATTGAAGACCTTCTTACCAAAGTACTCGTAAGGTCTCTCACTGGGTGCTTTTACATCGAGGGGCTTTTTCTTAAAAGCCTCACCGACAACCTGAAATCTTAATGCTTCCATAATCAATCTCTTTTATGTTTGTTATACGATTTGCTTACACTTTGTGATGACTTCGCTGCGTGATCAATTCACGCTGCAAAGGTACGACATCTTGAAAGCAAAACGGAAGGATTGCCGCCAATTATTATCAGAAAAATCTTTGTTTGTGACAGTTTGAAAGTATTATCCGCTATTTTCTTACGGATTGTAACTTAAAGCGGTCTATTCTCTCATAAGTTATTGGCATTTTGCCAAATTGCATATACTAAGGACTAAAGCGGTTGGCTTTCAGTAAGATACGGTAGTGTATGCAATTTGGCAGGATAAAATCCAGAATTAGCTTTTGTTCCACGTTTTGATACGCTCGAGCGCCTCGTCGGTCTTTTCGTGCGAACCGAAGGCGGTGAAGCGGACGTAGCCCTCGCCTGAGGGACCGAACCCGACACCGGGGGTGCAGACCACGTTGGCACCGTAGAGTAGGTTCTCAAAGAATTGCCAGCTGCCGCTACCGTCGGGGGTGCGCATCCAGATATATGGGGCGTTCTCGCCGCCGTAGCACTCGAAACCGAGGCCTCTTAGGACGTTGAGCATCTTGCGGGCGTTGTCCATGTAGTAGCCGATGGTGGCCTTCACCTGCTCTTTACCCTCGGGGGTGTAGATGGCCTCGGCTGCTCGCTGCGAGATGTAGCTGGTGCCATTGAATTTCGTACACTGACGGCGGTACCAGAGAGGATTGAGTGGTATGCGCTCCCCCTGAATGGTAGCGGCGGTCAGATCCTTCGGCACGATGGTGTAGCCACAGCGGACGCCTGTGAAGCCGGCAGTCTTGGAGTAGGAGTGGAACTCGATGGCGCAACGGCGGGCACCACGTATCTCATAAATGCTGTGAGGGATGGTGTCGTCCTGAATGTAGGCCTGATAGGCGGCGTCGTAGAAGATGAGTGCGTCGTTCTTCAGGGCGTAGTTCACCCACTTGCGCAGCTCCTGCTTGGTGATAACCGTGCCTGAGGGGTTGTTTGGGTAGCAGAGGTAGATGACGTCGACGCGGCGGTCGGGAATCTTCGGCACGAAGTCGTTCTCGGCGTTGCACGGTAGGTAGATGACGTTCGACCATCGGCCGTCCTCGCCCTTTAGACCGGCGCGCCCGATCATGGCGTTGGAGTCGATATAGACGGGGTAGATGGGGTCGGTCACTGCGATGGAGTTGTCCCAGCGAATGAGTTCTTGGATGTTGCCTGTGTCTGACTTCGCTCCGTCATTGACGAATATCTCGTCAATGTCGAGGTGAATGCCACGCGGCAGGAAGTCGTTCTTCAGAATGGCCTCACGCAAGAAGTCGTAGCCCTGCTCGGGGCCATAGCCCCGGAAGCCCTGTGCAGTGGACATCTCGTCGGCAGCCTTATGCATGGCCTCAACAACGGCGGGGCAGAGCGGCTGCGTCACGTCGCCGATGCCGAGTGAGATGACGTCGGCCTTGGGGTGTGTCACACGGAAGGCGTTCACCTTCTTTGCGATATCTGCGAACAGGTAGTTGTTCGGGAGTTTCAGGAAGTGTTCGTTTACTAAAGCCATATTTTCTTGGTCGTTTGGTTGTCTTCTACTAATTCGATTTCTCCGTCGAATACGAAGGAGGCGGGGCCGGTCATGTAGACGTGACCATCGGTCTCGCGCCACTCAATGGTGAGCGTTCCGCCGTCCATGACGATGCGGGAGCGGCGGGAGGCACGGCCGGTGATGGCGGCTGCCACGGCGGTGGCGCAGGCACCGGTGCCGCAGGCCTGGGTGATTCCGCTGCCCCGCTCCCAGACGCGGACACGAAAGACCCCCTCCTGACCTCCCCCGACAGAGGGCGGAAAAGCTGCACCGAAACTTCCCCCTAGTTGGGAGGATAAGAGGGGGACTGCGAATTCTATGTTGCAGCGTTGGGGGAAAGCGGGGTGGTACTCCAGAGTTCTGCCCGTTTCGCCTACCTGGTCTACGTTGTCAGTGAAGATGACATAGTGGGGATTACCCATAGAGACGAATACCCCCTTGTTAAGGCCACGGGAGGCGACGAACAGTGTCTCGTCTTCAAAGACCGGCGCGCCCATATCTACGGTTACGCTCTCAACGATGCCGTTCACTATATGGAGGTAGAGCGTCTTAATGCCAGAGAGTGTCAGTAGGCGAATTTCTGCCTCTAGGTAACCATTTCCTTCTTTCACAGGGAGGGTCCAGGGGTGGATCCTCTCGTAGAGGTACTTGCCGATGCAGCGGCTGGCATTGCCGCACATCATGGCTTCGGAGCCGTCGGCATTGAAAATGCGCATGGAGAAGTCGGCTTCCGGCACGGGCGACGCACCAATCAGCACCAGGCCGTCAGAACCAATGCCCTTGTGACGGTCGCTCCATTTGATGGCTGCAGCAACGGGGTCGGCCACGGGGTGGAGCATGGTGTTGACGTAGATGTAGTCGTTGCCACAGCCGTGCATCTTGGTGAAGGGAATTTTCTCTGTCATCGTTTAATTCTCGAATGCAAAGGTACTGAAAAATTTTGATATTCAGGCGTTCTCGCATAGATATTTGTCTACTTTCTTGGCGGTGTCGAGACCGCTGGCCATGGCGCGTACCACGAGGGAGGCGCCGTTCAGAGAGTCGCCACAGACGAAAACGTTTTTCGGGGATTGCGGGTGTTCAGGCTTCAGGAAGCCCATGGCTAGAAGGCATAGTTCTGCCTTGATGATTTCGGGCTTGCCTTTCTCTACCATAATGGGACGACCGCCCTCTGGATTGGGCTTCCAGTCTATCTCCTGCACCTTGACGCCTGTCAGCTTGCCATCCTTGCCAAGGAACTCTAAGGTGTTGATGTTCCAGCGGCGTGTGCAACCCTCCTCGTGCGAAGAGGTGGTCTTGAGGGTACGAGGCCAGTTGGGCCAGGGGTTCTGCGGATCCTCGGGGCCTTCAACGGGACGAGGCATGATTTCTATCTGTGTGACGCTCTTGCATCCTTGGCGGTGGGCGGTGCCGATACAGTCGGAGCCGGTGTCGCCGCCACCGATAACGAGTACATCCTTACCCTTGGCGGTGATGCGCTCGTCCTTAGTGAATTCCATGCCGGCGAGAACGCGATTCTGCTGAGAGAGCAGCTCGAGGGCAAAGTGAACGCCCTTCAATTCGCGGCCGGGAGCCTTGAGGTCACGGGCAGTGGGGGTTCCCGTGGCGATTACAACAGCAAACCTACCCCCTTCTCCTTCCACGGGGAGGGGAGTTTCGTTACCCAAAGCCTTATTAAAATCATCGATAGTTAGGCAATCAAGCCCTCCCTCCTTTGGGGGAAGCTGGAGGGACGTTCCAAATCGAAACTCGATACCTTCCTGCTCCAATAGCTTGATACGGCGATCGATGACAGCCTTGTTGAGTTTGAAGTTGGGGATGCCGTAGCGCAGCAGGCCGCCGGCGGCTTCGTTCTTCTCGAAAACGGTGACGGTGTAGCCCTTCTGGTTGAGGGCATCTGCGCAGGCGAGACCTGCAGGACCGGCACCAATGACTGCGATACGTACGGGAATGTCGGTGGGTGAACTGCCTATCACGCCGCGCTTGGTGATGCGTTGTGCGGGGATGCGAGGCTGGATATACCCCTCGCGGAAGGCGGCCTCGATGATGGCAGCCTCGTCCTCGCGGTTAGTCGTCGGCTCGTGGTTGAAGCGGTTCAGCACGCAGGCTTTCTCACAGAGGGCGGGGCAGATTCGACCGGTGAACTCAGGGAAAGGGTTGGTGCTTGTGAGCAGACGGAAGGCCAGTTTCCAGTCGCCCTTGAAGAGGGCATCGTTCCACTCGGGAGCCTTGTTGCCTAACGGGCAGGCCCAGTGGCAGAAGGGAACGCCACAATCCATACAGCGCGAAGCCTGTTCGCGGCGCTGGTGTGTGTTGAGTGTTTGCTCTACTTCGCTGAAGTCGTGAATTCTATCTTGTATCGGACGATATCCGGCCTCCTGCCGGTGTATCTCCAAAAATGCTTTCGGATTTCCCATAAACTTCTCCCGACCTCCCCGAAGGAGAAGAGTGCCTGGCGGACTCCCCAGCCTTCAGTTTATTCGAGTTTTATTAATTGTTATCTATTCATTTTTGAACCCCGCTAGGCCCTCCTCCCCTTTGAGAGGTAGGGAGTGGGTTAATAATCTCGTTGTATGTCAGCAATCTTCTCATGTAGTTTCTTCATCTGCTCTTCCTGCAGGACACGTTTGTACTCGATAGGTACGACTTGGATGAAATCAGCAACGTAGCGCTGCCAGTCGTCAAGCATCCGTCCGGCCAGTGCCGAGCCCGTGTGCAGGTAGTGCTGGCGGATAAGCTCGAGCAGTTCCTTGCGGCTGACGCTGTCCTCCACGAGTCCCAGTTCCACCATGTCCATGTTGCAGAAGTAGTCAAAAGTGTGGTCGTGGTCATATACGTAAGCCACACCTCCCGACATACCGGCTGCGAAGTTGCGGCCCGTCTTGCCGAGCACCACGACACGGCCACCGGTCATATATTCGCAGCAGTGGTCGCCTGCACCCTCGATGACGGCGATGGCGCCCGAGTTTCTGACACCGAAACGCTCGCCCACCTTACCATTTATATAGAGTTCACCGCTCGTGGCTCCGTAGAGGCCCGTGTTACCGGCAATGATGTTGTCCTCGGCAGCGAAGTTGGCGCGCGTGGGCGGGAGGATAGCGATGCTTCCGCCAGAGAGCCCCTTTGCGAAGTAGTCATTGGTCTCACCCTCGAGCTTGAAGTTGATGCCGTGAGCCAGAAAAGCACCGAACGACTGTCCTGCCGAGCCTTTGAACTTCACGTTGATAGTTTCGTTGGGCAGTCCGGCGAGACCGTATTTCTTGGCAATCGTGCCAGAGAGCATCGTACCCACGGCGCGGTCGGTGTTTTTGATGGCATAGTCGAGAGACACCTCTTTCTGCGTGTCAATGGCCTTGGCTGCAGCCTCGATCATCTGCTGGTCGAGTATGGTGCCCTGCATACCCAGTGGTACGGCGGGCTTTGTCATGTCGCCCGTGAAGTGAAGTGTGCCCTCCGTTTTGTTCAGCAGCCTCTTGAAGTTGAGCATGCTGTCGCTCGTCTCGATAAGGTCTGTTCGGCCTACGATATCGTTCAGACTCTTGAAACCCATCTCGGCCAAATACTCGCGCACCTCCTGGGCCAGGAACGTGAAGTAGTTCACCAGATATTCATATCTTCCTATGAAATGCTTCCTCAGTTCGGGGTTCTGCGTAGCTACACCCATCGGACAGGTGTTCAAGTTACATTTGCGCATCATCACACAGCCGAGCACAATGAGCGCAGCCGTACCGAAGCCGAATTCCTCCGCGCCGAGCAGCGCCATCAGCACGATGTCACGGCCCGTCTTGATCTGTCCATCCACCTGTAGGCGGACGTTGCTGCGGAGACCGTTGCGGACAAGTGTCTGCTGTGTCTCAGAGAGACCGATTTCCGGTGAGATACCTGCGAAGCGCATACTGGAGGCGGGCGAAGCGCCCGTACCGCCCTCGGCACCAGAGATGATGATGAGGTCGGCCTTAGCTTTGGCCACACCGGCGGCAATCGTTCCTACACCGCTTTCGGCCACGAGTTTCACACTGACGGTAGCCTTCGGGTTTACGTTCTTTAGGTCGAAGATGAGTTGTGCCAGGTCTTCGATGCTGTAGATATCGTGATGGGGTGGCGGCGAGATGAGACTGATGCCAGGGATGGAGTGGCGTGTCTTGGCGATAACCTCGTTCACCTTGAAACCGGGCAACTGTCCGCCTTCCCCTGGCTTGGCGCCCTGGGCCACCTTGATTTGTATCTCTTCGGCATTCACTAAGTATTCCACCGTTACGCCGAAACGACCTGATGCCACTTGTTTCGTCTTCGAGCTGAGGCTGATGCCGTCGAATGTTGAGTGGAAGCGTTCAGAGTCTTCGCCGCCCTCACCTGTATTCGAGCGGGCTCCCAGCTTGTTCATGGCCAGGCAGATGGCTTCGTGGGCTTCTTTAGAGAGAGCGCCGAAGCTCATGGCACCAGCCACGAAGTGCTTTACGATACTCTCCACTGGCTCTACCTCGTCAATGCTGATAGGCGCTTTCTTCCAGCCCATGAAGTCGCGGATGAAGATGGGCGACTCCTTTGCATCGACGAGTTTCGAGAACTGTTTGAACTTCTCGTAGTTACCTGTGTGGGTGGCCAGCTGCAGGGTGGCGATGGACTCAGGGTTCCAAGCATGCTTGATACCGTCCTTGCGCCAGTGAAACTGACCGAGGTTAGGCAGGAATCCTTTTCCGTCTGTTGCGACAGCGTCGCAGCTAACAGAGAGGGCGGCCTGGTGCATGGCAATAGCGTCGCTGGCAATCTTCTCCAGTCCGATGCCGCCTATGGTGCTCACCTCCGTTCCGAAATACGTCTTCAGCAGATTCTCGCTCAGTCCGATGCTCTCGAAGATCTTCGCGCCGCGATATGAACGGATGGTCGAGATGCCCATCTTTGCCATAATCTTAAACAGGCCCTTCTTTACGGCTTTGATATAGTTGGCCTCGGCGGTGGCGTAGTCTTCCTGAATCTTGTGCTGTTTCACGAGGTCGTCTAGGATGGCAAATGTCATGTAGGGACAGAGGGCCGAAGCTCCATAACCTAACAACAGGGCAGCGTGCATGGTCTCGCGTATCTCACCGCTTTCCACGATCAGCGCCGTCTGTACACGTTTGCCAACGGAAATCAGATAGTGGTGTACAGCAGAGACAGCCAAGAGAGAGGGGATATAGAACCACGTAGCCCCCTCCGCGGCCCCCGAGGGGGCTTCATTAGTTTTATCTGTCAAAATGATATAGTTGTAACCATCATCAACGGCTTTCTCTGCATCTTGGCATAGTTTATCAAGAGCTTGACGCAAGGCTTCCTCTGCCTTTATGTCTATTGTAGACCCTTCGGGGGTAGAGGGGGAGGCTACTGTCATTGGTAGCTTGATAGTGTTGAATCCCTTGTAACGGATATTGCAGAGGATGTCCAATTGTGTGTTGTTCAGGATGGGATGCGGTAGGCGCACCATCTTACAGTTCGTTTCGTCAGGGTTCAGAATGCCTGTACCCACGCGGCCGATATATTCCGTCAAGCTCATTACCAACTCTTCGCGGATGGAGTCGATGGCGGGGTTGGTAACCTGTGCAAACTGCTGACGGAAATAGTTGAAGAATGTCTGTGGCTTGTCAGAGAGAACGGCCAGCGGTGTGTCGTTACCCATCGAGGCCGTTGGCTCCTGACCGTTGATTGCCATCGGGATAATCGTGGAGTCGATGTCCTCAGCTCCGTAGCCGAACATCACTTCCTTCTGTAACAGGTTTTTCACACCGTTCTCTACATGGCGACCGCTCTTCAGTTTCTCCAGTTGGATGCGGTTTGTCGACAGCCACTGGCGGTAAGGGTGTTCGTCGGCCAACTGCTTCTTGATTTCGCCGTCGTAGTAAATCTTGCCCTCCTGCGTGTCTATCAGCAGGATCTTACCTGGCTGCAGGCGGCCCTTCTCGGCGATCTCCGTCGGTTCGAAGTCCATCACACCCACCTCCGAGGCCACTATCATCGTGTCGTTCTTGGTGATGGTGTAGCGTGCTGGACGCAGACCGTTACGGTCGAGCATACCACCAGCAAAGCGTCCGTCGCTGAACAGCAAGGCGGCGGGGCCGTCCCATGGTTCCATCAGGATGGAGTGATACTCATAGAACGCTTTCAGATCTTCCGAAATAGGGTTCTTGTCATTGAACGACTCCGGCACGAGCACGCTCATCGCGTGAGGCAGACTCAGGCCGCTCATGACGAAGAACTCCAGAACGTTGTCAAGGCTGGCAGAGTCTGACATCCCAGGCTGCACAATCGGCGATATGGCTTTTGCATCGCCCAGAGCTTCGCTCGAAAGCACGCTTTCCCTGGCCTTCATCCATCCGCGGTTGCCTCGGATGGTGTTAATCTCACCGTTGTGACACAGCAGACGGAACGGCTGTGCCAGCGACCATGTGGGAAATGTATTAGTAGAGAAGCGAGAGTGAACCAGTGCCAGTCCGCTCGTCAGATAGGGATTAGTCAAGTCGGGGAAGTACTGCCTAACTTGCATCGATGATAACATCCCCTTATAGATAATGTTTGTGTTGCTTAACGAGCAGATGTAAAAGTCTTTGTTGTCCACTCGCTTCTCTATTTTCTTTCTTATAATATATAATGTACGAGGAAACGCCTCGACTTTGTCGTCAGACACGCCTGTAACGAATATTTGCCTGACAGCCGGTTCCGTCGATAGTGCCCGCTCACCAAGACAGTCAGGATTGGTGGGCACTGTTCGCAGGTGCATCAACTGTAGCCCTTCGCGCTCAATTTCCTCTATCATGATGCTCAGGATCTCCTGCTGTGCCTTCTCCTCCTTGGGCAGGAACACTAGTCCTGTACCGTATTTGCCTTTTTCCGGCACTGGGATGCCCTGCAACAAGATAAACTCATGTGGTATCTGAATCATGATGCCAGCACCGTCGCCGTCTTTACCGACTTCTGCACCGCGATGCCGCATGTTTTCCAGCACCTTTAGCGCGTCGTCAACCAACTGGTGGCTCTTGTTCCCGTGGATGTTTACAATCATTCCCACGCCGCACGCGTCGTGTTCATACGCGCTTTGGTAGAGCCCTTTTTCGTCTTCTCTATCCATATTATCCTAATCTTTTGTCCGTTTCGCGCCGCAAAATTATGACATTTTGCTAAGTTTTGCACTGCTTTCCCTTCCTTTTTATCTACATTTTGCAGCAAAATAACAAATCGTAAGCAAATGGGGTAGTTTTCTTTACAGATTGTAACTTGCCGTAAATTAGTAGAATCAAAGTATGGGAAGAATACATGCGATGCCAGGAAATCGTCGTAACTTTGCATCCGAAAGCTTTCAGAGAGTTAGTAAATAAAAGGTAAAAGTAAAGTAATTAAGGTATGAAAAAGATTGAAGCAATTATCCGAAAGACCAAGTTCGAAGAGGTGAAGGCTGCATTGCTGTCATCAGACATCGATTGGTTTGAGTACCATGACGTACATGGTATCGGACAGAGCCGTCAGGAGCGTATCTACCGTGGTGTGCAGTACAGCACGGATGTCATTGAGCGCGTGGCCATAACCATCGTCTGCCGCGACATGTTTCTTGAGCCTACTGTGAAGGTCATCCTAAAGGTAGCCCATACGGGCGAAATCGGTGACGGTCGCATCTTCGTGAGCGATGTCATTGACACTTGGTCTATCCGCACAGGCGAGAACGGCGACACCGTCTTGAGAGACAAGAAGTGAAACCGCTCCCAAGTTCCCCTAGGGGAAGGAGCATTTACAATACAAACACAAATAAAGACCCGTGCCCCCGTAACGGTCTTCCCCCATGGGGGAATAAGAGGGGGGGCCTTATAATATGGATAACTTATCACTCGATACTGTATGGATGCTATTGGCAGCCATGTTGGTTTTTTGGATGCAGCCGGGCTTCGCGCTGTGTGAAGCAGGATTCACCCGCAGTAAGAATACGGTCAACATCCTGATGAAGAACTTCGTCGACTTTATGTTTGGCTCGCTTTTGTTCTTCTTCCTTGGTTTTGGTTTTATGTTTGGTAGCGAAGGTGCTGGTTTCATTGGCGCGCCCAACTGGGGTGACCTCTCTTTCTATAAGGGAGACCTGCCCGTGGAGGGCTTCCTGATTTTTGAGACCGTGTTCTGTGCTACCTCTGCCACCATCGTCAGTGGAGCTATGGCCGAGCGCACGAAATTCTCAATGTATCTCATCTATAGTGCAGCAATTTCGCTGTTAATCTATCCCATTGAAGGTCACTGGACGTGGGGCGGCGGTTGGCTCTGCAACGACGCTGCCGATGGTTTCATGATGTCAACTTTCGGCGATGCGTTTCATGACTTCGCTGGCTCTGCCATTGTCCATAGCGTGGGCGGCGTGCTGGCGCTCATCGGAGCAATGGCTCTTGGTCCTCGTATTGGTAAGTACGCGAAAGATGGCAAGAGCAACGCCATCCCTGGTCACAACTTAACACTGGCCTCGCTCGGCGTCTTTATCCTCTGGCTCGGTTGGTTCGGTTTCAACCCAGGTTCGCAGCTTGCTGCCAGTGGTGAAGTGAACCGCATTGCCATCAGTCATGTATTCCTGACCACAAACCTCGCCGCAGTCGCCGGTGGTACGGCCACGATGTTCCTTACTTGGTTGAAGTATGGTAAACCTTCCCTCTCACTGACACTCAACGGTGTGTTGGCCGGACTGGTGGGCATCACGGCTGGCTGCGATCTTGTGTCACCCATGGGAGCTGTTACTATCGGCCTTGTCTGTGGCATTGTGCTTGTCTTCGCCATTGAGTTTATTGATCATAAGCTACACATTGATGATCCCGTCGGTGCCTCCAGCGTCCATGGAATTTGTGGTATTCTCGGCACACTGATGACGGGCCTGCTCAGTACGTCGAACGGTGCCTTCTATGGTTACGGTTGGGGATTCTTCGGTGCAGAATGCTTCGGAGTCCTTGTCATTGATCTTTGGGCTGCCGCCTGTGGTTTCGTCCTGTTCTACGGCATCAAGCACCTGCATGGCCTGCGTGTGGACAAGCGTATTGAAGAGGAAGGCCTTGACGTCTACGAGCATGGTGAACTGTGCTATAACTAAGGAGTTTATGAATTAAAGGAGTAAAAGTATGAAAAAGATATATGTTTTCGCAATGATGCTGGTTGCAAGTACAACTGCCATTGCACAGGATAAGATAGAGGCAACAGTAAGTGCCGACGTAGTGAACCAGTATATCTGGCGTGGCCAGGACTTAGGTAATGTGTCGTTACAGCCTACACTCGGGGTCAGTTACAAGGGACTGTCACTTACCGGATGGGGTAGTGTTGGACTGGCAGATGCGGCTGATACGAAAGAGTTTGACTTGACGCTCGCCTATACCCTCGGTGGTCTGAACATCGGTGTGACAGACTATTGGTTCAACACGGGTCTTGATGACGAGAATCGCTATTTCATGTACGATGCTCACTCGACAAATCATCTGTTCGAGGCCAACATCGGCTATGATTTCGGCGTAGCCTCCGTACAGTGGTATACCAATTTTGCGGGCAATGATGGTGCGAACAAGGACGGTAAACGCGCTTACAGCAGTTATGTCGAAGTAGCTGTCCCCTTCTGCCTTGGTAGTGTAGACTGGACTGCTGCGGCCGGAGCCGTCCCCTTCGCCACCACGTCCTATGGTACCACGGGCGTGGCCGTGACCAACCTCTCGCTGAAGGCAACGAAGGACATCCGTGTAACGGATTCGTTCTCAATCCCCGTCTTCGGACAGCTGGCCGCCAATCCCTGTTCACAACGAGCCTACCTGGTCTTCGGGTTTACGCTGCAGCCCTAATCTTCCAGGTTTTTCAGCCCCCTTTCTCCGTTTTTGTGGAGTGAGGGGGCTCTTCTTTTTGTGCAATTTGCGTTGCCTGCAGTGTGAAACGGTGACGATTTGAGAGGAAACAAGACATTTTTGCTTACAAATTGTTACTTTCGTCGAAAATGTAGATGAAAAGATGGGGTGAAAGGTTGGAGGCGCGAGGGAATTGTCGTACCTTTGCAGTCCATAAAATAGATTGGTTTTATGGAAACAAAATACATCTTCGTTACAGGCGGCGTGGTTTCATCATTGGGTAAGGGAATCATCTCTGCCAGCATCGGTAAGTTGCTGCAGGCACGTGGCTATAAAGTTACTATTCAGAAGTTCGATCCGTATATCAACATTGACCCTGGAACGTTGAACCCTTACGAACACGGTGAGTGCTACGTGACGGTGGATGGCATGGAGACTGACCTTGACTTAGGGCACTACGAGCGCTTCACAGGCATACACACAACACGAAACAATAGTATAACAACAGGTCGTATCTACAAGGCCGTCATCGACCGCGAGCGCCACGGCGACTATTTGGGCAAGACGATTCAGGTGGTGCCACACATTACAGACGAGATAAAGAGGAGGATGCTAAGAGCCCCTCTTTCGTCCCCCGAAGGGGACACCATAGTCCACCAAACAATGGAAACTCCCATTCCCGCTGATGCGCCTACCCGTAGCCTTTCGGGTGCCGTAGGGGGGGCTTATGACTTCGTTATTACAGAAGTCGGTGGTACCATCGGCGATATAGAGAGTGCACCATTCATGGAGGCCATCCGACAGTTGCGGTGGGAGCTGGGACGCAACGCAGTGTGTGTACACCTGACCTACGTGCCCTATCTCAAGGCTGCCGATGAGTTGAAGACGAAGCCTACACAGCACAGCGTGAAGGAGCTGCAGTCGATGGGTATCCAGCCCGACATCCTCGTACTGCGTACAGAGCGCCATCTTGATGACGCTCTGCGCATGAAGGTAGCATCGTTCTGTAATGTCGACCTGGAGTGCGTAGTCCAGAGCGAGGACATGCCGAGCATCTATGAGGTGCCCGTGAGTATGCAGCACCAGGGGCTCGATGCTGCCATCCTGCGTAAGATAGGCATCCCCGTTGGAGAAAGGCCCGCCATGAAGTCGTGGAATGATTTCCTTGAGAAGCAGCGCAACGCCATGCGTGAGGTTCATATCGGACTTGTGGGCAAGTACGACCTGCAGGACGCTTACAAAAGCATCCGCGAGAGCCTGAATCTGGCTGGTATTTATAATGACGTAAAAGCCAAACTGCACTTTGTGAACAGTGAGGATATTACGCGTAAGAATGTGGCTGAGAAACTCAATGGCCTCCAGGGTGTGGTCATCTGTCCTGGCTTCGGAACACGAGGAATCGAGGGAAAGATCATTGCCGCAGAATATACCCGCAACAACGATATTCCTACTTTTGGCATCTGTCTGGGTATGCAGATGATGGTTATTGAGTTTGCCCGCAACGTGCTGGGCTACAAGGATGCCAACAGTCGCGAGATGGATGAGCAGACGCCGCATAATGTCATCGACATCATGGAGGAACAGAAGAGTATCACCCAGATGGGCGGCACTATGCGACTGGGCGCCTATGAGTGTGAACTGGTCAAAGGCAGTCGCGCTTACGAGGCATACGGCGAAGAGACGCTGATTCGTGAGCGTCATCGCCACCGCTATGAGTTCAATAACCAGTATCTCGAAGAGTTCGAGCAGAATGGAATGAAGTGCGTGGGTATTAACCCCGCTGCTAACTTGGTGGAAATCGTGGAGATTCCTGACAAACGTTGGTATATCGGCACCCAGTTCCATCCCGAATACTCGTCCACCGTGCTACATCCGCATCCGCTCTTTATGAGCTTTATCAAGGAGTGCGTGATGTCATGATAACGTTATAGCGTAATATTGAGAAAAGGCATGGAACAGCTAAAGCATGAATGTGGCGTGGCGCTGGTAAGGCTCCTGAAACCCCAGAGTTATTACAATCAAAGATATGGGACGCAGTCGTACGGTCTGAACAAGCTCTATCTGATGATGGAGAAACAGCACAACCGCGGGCAGGAGGGTGCAGGTATAGCCTGCGTAAACATGAATGCTGCTGTGGGAACGGAGTATATGTTCCGCGAGAAGGCCTTGGGCAAGGACGCTATTACGGAGGTGTTTGACCGTGTAACGCCGGAATGGACCGAGGCACAGCTTTACATGGGGCATTTGCGCTACTCGACTACGGGCAAGAGTGGCTTGCAATACGTGCATCCCTTCCTGCGTCGTAACAACTGGCGAGCCAAGAACCTGTGTCTGTGTGGTAACTTCAATATGACGAATATTGATGAGATATTTGCCAAAATGGTGCAACAGGGCCAGTCGCCCCGCATCTTTAGCGATTCGTACATCACGCTCGAACTGATAGGTCATCGACTGGACCGCGAGGTGGAACGTTGCTTCGTGGAAGCCAAGGAGCAGGGTCTACAGGATAGGGACATCACGCGCTACATTGAGGAGCATGTGCAGATGGCCAATGTGCTACGCACAACGATGGCCGACTATGATGGCGGCTACGTGATGTGCGGCCTGACAGGTAGTGGCGAGATGTTTGCCGTGCGTGACCCGTGGGGCATCCGACCTGCATATTACTACAAGGATGACGAGGTTGTCGCCGTAGCCAGCGAGCGTGCTGTTCTGCAGACCACCTTCGACCTCAGCTGCGAGGATGTCCAGGAACTGCCCGCTGGTGAGGCACTGATCATCCATCAAGATGGCAGTACGGTCTTAGAGACCGTTTTGGCACCACAGCAGCAGGCACGCTGCTCGTTCGAGCGAATTTATTTCAGCCGCGGATCCGACCGTGACATCTACCATGAGCGCAAGCAGCTGGGCCAGCAGCTCACAACAGCCATCCTTAAAGCTATTGGTGACGATACCGACCACACCGTATTCTCCTTCATCCCCAATACTGCTGAAGTGGCCTTCTATGGTATGATGGAGGGCTTGCGCAGCAAGGGACTGTACGTGCGTAGCGAGAAGGTGGCGTGGAAGGATATCAAGTTGCGTACATTCATCACTGAGGCTGGTTCGCGCAACGACCTCGCCTCACACGTCTATGACATTACTTACGGCTCGCTGCGACCCTACGAGGATAACCTCGTTATTATCGACGACTCGATTGTCCGCGGTACGACCCTCAAGGAGAGTATCTTCAAAATACTCGACCGCCTGCATCCTAAGAAGATTGTAATGGTTAGTTCGTCGCCCCAGATTCGCTATCCCGACTATTACGGCATTGACATGGCCCGTCTTGAGGAGTTCTGTGCTTTCCGTGCCACCATCGCGCTGCTTCAGGAACGTGGTCTGTGGGACATCGTGCAGCGCACGTACGAAGCCTGCCGAGTGGAGTTACGTAAACCGAAGGAGGTACAACGCAATTGTGTCTGTGCTCTCTACGAGCCTTTCACCGTCGACGATATCAACCGCAAGATGGCGGAGTTGCTGCGTCCTGTGGGGATGGAGGCTCCTGTGGAATTTGTGTTCCAGACCATTGAGGGTCTCCATGCCGCCTGCCCCAACCATCATGGCGACTGGTATTTCACCGGCCGTTATCCCACGCCAGGCGGTAACAAGCTGGTCAATGAGACCTTCGTGAACTATGTTGAGAAGAAACTAAAGGTAGTATTATAAATAATATGATGAGAGAAGCAAGATTGATACTTGAGGATGGCAGCGTTTTCCGCGGCTGGTCGTTCGGCTATGAAGGAGCCCCCCGACAAAACGGGGAACGAGGGCTTGATTCCGGCATCATTGTTGGCGAAGTGGTGTTTAATACCGCCATGACGGGCTATCCGGAGAGCCTTACCGATCCCAGTTATGCGGGCCAGATTCTGACATTCACCTATCCGCTGATAGGAAACTACGGCGTGCCTGATACTGGCGGCACCGGTGTGCTGCCGACGTTCATGGAGAGCGAACGCATCCACCCCAGGGCAATAATCGTAGCCGATTATAGCGAACAGTTTTCGCATTGGAACGCCAAGGATTCGCTGGCAGCGTGGCTGAAACGCGAAAAGGTTCCTGGAATAACAGGGATTGATACACGACGCTTGACAATGGTTCTGAGAGAGCATGGCGTGATGATGGGAAAGATCATCTTCGAGGAATCCGCAGAGACCGCAGAGGATACAGAGGTATATGGCTCAGTGAATTGGGTAGAGAAGGTATCATGCAAAGACATCGTTACCTATAAGCCTACACTCAAAAAAAGCTCTGTCTCCTCAGAGCCTTCTGTGCCACCGAAGGTGGTCTTGGTCGATTGTGGTGTGAAAGCGAATATCATCCGTTGCTTGCTGAGGCGTGGCGTCGAGGTAATCCGCGTGCCGTGGGACTATGACTTCAACACCCTCGACTTCGACGGGCTGTTCTTGGCCAACGGACCGGGAGACCCTGAGCGCTGTGAGGCGACGGTGGCGAATATCCGGCGCTTCATGGAAATAGAACGTGCGAAATCTGGCGGACAGGTTCGGCCACTCATGGGTATCTGCCTTGGTAACCAGTTACTGGCACGTGCGGCCGGTGCACGGACGTACAAACTGAAGTACGGCCATCGCTCACACAACCAGCCTGTCCTTCAGGTGGGGACGAACCGCTGTTTCGTGACAAGCCAGAACCACGGGTACGCTGTGGATGCTAACACCCTTCCATCGGACTGGGAACCACTGTTCGTGAACATGAATGACGGGTCGAATGAAGGCATTTGCCACAAGTCGCAGCCGTGGTTCTCGGCGCAGTTCCATCCTGAGGCCTGTAGCGGCCCAACGGACACGGAATGGATGTTTGATGAATTTGTCGCTCTGCTTGGTGGTGTGGGAGATTGGTCGTTTGGTCGTTTAGGTAAAGAAGCTAATGTCTCCAAACCACTAAACGACCAAACCGCTAAACGACCAAAGAAGGTGTTGCTTCTGGGATCAGGAGCATTGAAGATAGGACAGGCCGGTGAATTCGACTACAGCGGTGCGCAAGCGCTGAAAGCCCTGAAGGAAGAGGGCATCCACTCGGTGCTGGTCAACCCCAACATCGCCACAGTTCAGACCAGTAAGGATGTGGCCGACACAGTTTATTTTCAGCCAGTTCAAGCTGACTTCGTGGAGCGGATAATCGAAAAAGAGCGTCCCGACGGCATCCTATTGTCGTTCGGCGGGCAGACCGCACTGAACTGTGGTGTAGAGTTGTATCAGCGCGGTGTGCTCGCAAAATACGATGTGAAAGTACTGGGCACTCCTGTGCAGGCCATCATCGATACCGAGGATCGTGACTTGTTTGTCAAAAGACTCGACGAGATAGGTGTGAAGACCATCAAAAGCGAAGCGTGCTCTACAGTTGAGGAGGTGCAGCGTGCCGCCCATGCACTGGGATTTCCGGTGATTCTTCGTGCTGCATACGCTCTTGGAGGTCTCGGTTCAGGCTTCTGTGACAACGAGGCGGAACTGCTGGTGCAGGCTGAAGAAGCGTTTTCCTTCTCGCCGCAAGTGCTAGTTGAGAAGTCGCTGAAAGGCTGGAAGGAAATAGAGTACGAAGTTGTGCGTGACCGTTTCGATAACTGTATCACGGTCTGTAATATGGAGAACCTCGACCCGCTTGGCATCCATACGGGCGAGTCCATCGTTGTCGCACCGAGCCAGACGCTCACGAACAGCGAATACCACAAACTGCGTGCGCTGGCTATCAAGATAATCAGGCACATCGGCATCGTTGGAGAGTGCAATGTGCAGTACGCGTTAGACCCCGCAAGTGAGGATTATCGTGTTATCGAGGTGAATGCCCGTCTTTCGCGCTCGTCAGCCCTCGCTTCGAAGGCTACGGGCTATCCGCTCGCCTTCGTCGCCGCCAAATTGGGTCTTGGCTATGGCCTCTTCGATCTCAAAAATTCGGTTACAAAGACTACGAGTGCCTTCTTTGAGCCTGCCCTCGACTATGTGGTTGTGAAAATCCCGCGCTGGGACCTCACAAAATTCCATGGTGTAAAGCGGGAACTCGGTTCGTCGATGAAAAGCGTCGGTGAGGTGATGGCCGTAGGCCGCACGTTCGAGGAAGCGCTGCAAAAGGGTTTGCGAATGATAGGTCAGGGAATGCACGGCTTCGTTGAGAACCACGAAATCAAGATTCGTGACATCGGGAAGTCGCTGAACGAGCCTACAGACATGCGCATCTTTGTCGTATCGAAGGCGCTGAAAGTCGGCTACACCGTCGAGCAGATTCACCAGCTGACAATGATTGACCGCTGGTTCCTCGAGAAGCTGAAACATATCGTTGACATCGACCAGTGGTTGAAAGAGTGGAGCTCGTTCACCGCCGTCGCTGAGGCTCTCGATCCCGGCGAGCTCATCGAATACCTTGATACCCCAGAGCTCGTCAACTTGCTCCGCGAGGCTAAGGTCTATGGCTTCTCCGACTTCCAGATAGCCCGTGCCCTAAACGTTGGCAACTGTTGCGAGCCCGAATCTATCACTGCAGCCGACGGTTCCACCATCACGAATCCTGTTCCTATCATGAATATGGAACAGGCAGGTCTCACCGTCCGCGCCTGGCGCAAGGAACTTAGCGTCGTACCGACCGTCAATCAGATTGACACGCTGGCTGCTGAGTACCCTGCCCAAACCAATTACCTCTATCTCTCCTATTTATAATTATCCATTATCCATTGTCAATTATCAATTAATAGAATATTATGTGTGGAATAGTAGCAATATTGAACGTGAAGGAGCAGACGCATGAGCTGCGCGAAAAGGCACTGAAGATGAGTCAGAAAATCCGTCACCGCGGACCAGACTGGAGTGGAATCTATTGTGGCGGTTCGGCTATCCTCGCCCATGAGCGACTGAGCATTGTCGATCCTGAGAGTGGCGGTCAGCCTCTCTACTCGCCCGACCGCAAACAGGTCTTGGCCGTCAACGGAGAGATTTATAACCATCAAGACATTCGCCGCCGCTACGCTGGGCAGTATGAGTTCCAGACCGGCAGTGATTGCGAGGTTATCCTTGCACTCTACCGCGAAAAGGGCATCAACTTTCTCGAGGATCTAAGCGGCATTTTTGCTTTTGTCCTTTACGACGAGGAACGTAACGAGTTTCTTATTGCCCGTGACCCCATCGGCGTCATACCTCTGTATATCGGTTATGACAGCGATGGAACTGTCTATGTCGCCAGCGAGCTCAAGGCCCTTGAAGGGCAGTGCGAGCGTTATGAGCCGTTCCTCCCAGGACATTATTACTGGAGCGTCTCCCCAGGACAGAAATGGTACTATCGTCGCGACTGGATGCAGTACGATGCTGTGAAGAACAATCCTTCCAGCGTTGAAGCCATCCGCGACGGACTCACCGCCGCTGTCAAACGTCAGCTGATGTCCGACGTACCTTATGGCGTGCTCCTTAGTGGTGGCCTCGACTCCAGCGTCATCTCCGCTCTTGCTGAGAAGTTTAGCGAACATCGTATCGAGGACGATTCGAAGACACGTGCCTACTGGCCTCGCCTGCACTCGTTTGCCGTCGGCTTGAAGGGGGCTCCCGACCTCGCCAAGGCCAAGCTCGTCGCCGACTACATCGGCACCGTCCACCACGAAATCAACTATACCATTCAGGAAGGTCTTGATGCCATTCGCGACGTCATCTACTTCATTGAGACCTACGACGTCACCACCGTCCGTGCTTCCACGCCGATGTACCTGCTTGCCCGCGTCATCAAGTCGATGGGTATCAAGATGGTGCTCAGCGGTGAAGGTGCCGACGAGATTTTCGGCGGCTACCTCTACTTCCACAAGGCACCTACGGCAAAGGATTTTCATGAAGAGACCGTCCGTAAGTTGGGAAAGCTCCATCTCTACGACTGTCTGCGTGCCAACAAGAGCCTCTCAGCATGGGGTGTTGAGGGTCGCGTGCCTTTCCTTGATAAAGAGTTTCTGGATGTCGCCATGCGTACCAACCCAGAGGCGAAGATGTGCCCTGGCCAGACGATAGAGAAGAAGATTGTGCGCGAAGCCTTTGCCGACCTGTTGCCTGAAGAGGTCGCTTGGCGCCAGAAGGAACAGTTCAGTGATGGTGTAGGCTACTCTTGGATTGACACGCTGAAAGACATCACTTCAAAGGCTGTAAGCGATGAGCAGATGGCGCACGCCGCCGAGCGCTTCCCTATCAACCCGCCGAAGAACAAGGAAGAGTATTACTACCGCAGCATTTTCGCCGAGCATTTCCCCAGCGACAGCGCTGCCAAGAGTGTGCCCAGCGAGGCCTCCGTCGCCTGCTCCACCGCCATTGCCCTCGAATGGGATGCTGCCTTCAAGAATATGAACGATCCCTCCGGTCGTGCCGTCAAGGGCGTGCATGAGCAGGCGTACTAAAGTACAAATACTTGGGAATAAGACAGCATTTCTGTTGCGTTTTTCTCATTTTTTCGTATCTTTGCGACAAAAGTCGCAAAGATACTCTGTCTCGGAAGAAAAAACAAACGAATATGTTTTGTTCTTCCCTTGACTTTTCGTATCTTTGCCGTCGATTATGAGAAAGACAATCTTATTCTTGATGTTGGCAGCCTTTGTGCTTCCGACATTCGGGCAGAATGATGATGCTGCAAATGGAACGCTGACAGAACCGCAGGAGACGGCAGAGGTGACTGTAGACAGCCTGACAGTGCTGACAACAGATACTCTGCCTTTCCCCCTGAATATCAGGCAACGGATAGATACGCTACTGACGGCCAGGATGTTGCAGCGTTCGCAGGTGGGACTGATGGTGTATGACCTGACTGCCGACAGCCTCATCTATGCTTACAATGAACGGCAGACCATGCGGCCTGCCTCTACGGAGAAACTTGTGACGGCCATTACCGCCATCGACCGTCTGGGTGGAAGCTATCAGTTTCGCACTTCATTATATTGTTCGGGCAGCATCGGCGACGGCGTGCTGACGGGTGATCTGTTCTTGGTGGGGGGCATGGATCCCGCCTTCGGACACGATGACCTGACAGCCTTCGTAGAGAGCTTGAGACGACTTGGCGTAGACACTATCCGAGGACGAATCGTGAGCGACCGCTCGATGAAAGACGCCGACTTGTTGGGCGAGGGATGGTGCTGGGACGATGACAATCCCGTGCTTTCGCCCTTGCTGATTAACAAGAAAGATGAAGTGGCCAGCCGATTCCTGCAGGCATTGAAGGATGACGGCGTCGTGACGGAAATCTCGTTCGCTGAGGGCAGACTGCCCGCAGGCCTACAGCTCGTTTGCACACGTACGCACACCATAGACCAGATACTGACGAAGATGATGAAGGACTCTGACAACCTGTATGCAGAGTCGATGTTCTATCAGCTGGCAGCCAGTGGCGGCCAGCGCCCTTCGAAGGCTGCACATGCACGGCAGCAAGTGCAACGCCTGATCCAGAAGGTCGGCCTGAATGTATCGGACTATCGGATAGCCGACGGGTCAGGTCTTTCACTGTATAACTATCTTTCGCCGGAACTTCATGTGCGGTTGTTACGCTATGCCTACCGCAATGCCAACGTGCTGACACATCTGCTTCCGTCGCTTCCCATTGCCGGTGTGGACGGTACGCTGAAGAACCGTATGAAAGGCACACCTGCAGAAGGGAACGTTAGGGCAAAGACGGGCACGGTGAGCTGTGTGTCGTGCTTGGCAGGCTATTGTACTGCCGACAACGGTCATGACCTCTGCTTCGCCATCATGAACAACGGTGTGATGAAGGTGAGCGAGGGTCGTTCGTTTCAGGATCGCGTGTGCCGTGCGCTATGTGCACCGCAGGGGCAGACGTTGAAACAGGCCACCGCACCAGTCGTTCCTTCTGTGACTCACAAAACGAAGGCTCCTAAGAAGCCCCAGAAAGCACAGAAGAACACAAAGCGGAAGAAAAGGCGGAGATGAGCGACTTCACACGTACATTATTATTATGGTTCCAGGCGAACGGACGCGAGCTACCCTGGCGGCAGACACGTGACCCTTATGCCATTTGGTTGAGTGAAGTCATTCTGCAGCAGACGCGTATCCAGCAGGGCTGGGAATACTGGGAACGGTTCATGCGCCGCTGGCCAACTGTCGAGGCGCTTGCCGCAGCTACGGAGGACGAGGTGTTGCGGGAGTGGCAGGGTTTAGGCTATTACAGCCGTGCCCGTAACCTGCACTTCGCTGCGAAGCAGATTGTTGCGCGTGGCAGCTTCCCTGACACCCTGGAGGAGATTAAACGTCTGAAGGGCGTGGGCGACTATACCGCGGCGGCCATCGGAAGTATTGCCTTTGACATTCCTGCTGCCGTGGTAGATGGGAATGTGTACCGGGTGCTCAGCAGGTATTTTGGCGTCAGCACGCCCATTAACAGTACGGAAGGGAAGAAGGAGTTCGCAGCTTTGGCACAAAGCCTGCTTGAGGAGACGGGAAGGGTAACCCCGGCGGGCAAACCGTCGGGTACGGAACTGGCGGGAACAGGAACGCCGGGCAAAGAAGCTGCGGCTTTCAACCAAGCAATGATGGATTTCGGGGCTATCCAGTGTACACCGCAGTCACCGCGGTGTCTGCTGTGCCCAGTACAGGAGACGTGCGTGGCGCTGCGTGAGGGCAGGGTAGGGGAACTGCCTGTGAAGCTGCGGACGTTGAAGGTGAAGGAACGTCATCTGACCTATATATATATAAGGTGTAATGGTGAGACGGCCATCCATCGGCGTGGTGAGGGTGACATTTGGCAGGGACTGTGGGAACCTTTGGTAATGGATAATGGACCGCTCGGCGACGATAGGAGACGCTTCGCTTGCGAAGAATGGATAATGGATAATTGGGCTGCGCAGAATAATGATCAATGGTTAATGGTCAATTGTCAATTACTTGCTTCGCATATCAAGCATGTGCTGACGCACCGCGTCATCTATGCCGATTTCTGGCTATGGGAGACAAAAGAAAAGCCGTCGGTACCCGACGGCTATATCTGGATTAAGGAAAGTGACATCAGCAACTATGCCGTGCCGCGCTTAACAGAAATCCTGTTGGAGAGTCTGCCACCACGTTAAATGGGGAAAGTCTCGTTGAGCACCTGTTCCACCACTTGGGGGAAGTGCTCCATTTCCAGCACATGCTCTTTTTCGGCAATATCGTCGGCGGAATCGTCGGGCGAGAGGCTGACGCGGAACTGCGCGATAATCTCACCGGCGTCGCAGACGGGTGTGACGTAGTGGACGGTCATACCTGTTTCTGTCTCGCCTGCTGCCTTTACTGCCTCATGGACGTGGTGCCCCCACATGCCCTTGCCTCCGTACTTCGGCAAAAGTGCCGGGTGGAGGTTGACGATGCGACGCGGGTAGGCGTCGATGAGGAAGTTAGGCACGAGCGGCAGAAAACCTGCCAAGACGATGAAATCGATGCTGTGCTGCTGGAGCAGGGGCATCAGGATTTCCGGCGTATTCAACTCAGCCTTGCTGACAACAGCCGTGGGCACGCCGAGACGTTCGGCGCGCACCAGTGCGTATGCGTCAGCTTTGTTGCTTACCACCAAGGTGGTGGCGTAACGCGGTGAATTCTTGAAATAGCGAATCAGGTTCTCACAGTTGGTGCCGCCGCCGGAGACGAAGATGGCCATGTTGACCTTCTTCTTCCCCTTGGCTACAATCTCCTGCATCCGCGTAATCAGCTCGCGGCTGTCGGCCAGCAGGTTCCATACGGCATCTTCGGAGAGTACGCCGCGCTTCAGGTCGGCGGGTAGCAGGCCTGCCTCGTCGTCGGCAAAGTCCTGTCGCCACTCCTCGCTACCGTAGTACTTATCCAGTTCTGCGATGGCCTCCTGCGCTCCTGCGTATTTGTCGAGAGCTGCCGCGAGTTCCATCACAGCACTCGATGCACGGTCGAGTCGCTGCTCCATCTGTCTGATTCTCTCCGTCTGTTCCATCTTTTACAATGCCTCTTCTGCGGCAGGTTCGGCAGCCTTGAAGTTCTTGAGATAATCTACCTTGAACAAATCAATGTAGGCAGCCTTGCCGGTGATATCCTCGGTAGCCATGTTGACGTAGACGAAGGCAGACTTCTCGAAGAGCTCGGGTGCTTTGGTGGCGTCGCGGAGGATGAGGATAGACATCACGAGTTCAGCGGTCATGTCGTACAAACGACGGGCGAGGAAGTCCTGGGCGTCCTGGCTTTCCAGTGCCTTTACCTGACCAAGAGCCTTCTCGTAGATGCTGACGAGGGCAACTACGCGATTATACATGCCCTTCAAGCTGTCGCTCACCTCGAGCTCGCTCAACATATCCTTGATGTTCTGGAGCATGGTGCCGTTGGTGATGTAGCGGATGGCAGCCACGACCTGTAGCTGCGTGGTTCCCTCGTAGATAGAGAAGATACGGGCGTCGCGGAACAAACGCTGTGACTTGTACTCCATGATGAAACCTGAACCACCGTGGATAGAGATGGCATCGTAGGCATTCTGGTTGGCATACTCAGAGTTCATACCCTTGGCCAG
>ONKY01000055.1 GCA_900318585.1 uncultured Prevotellaceae bacterium | reverse complement strand
CTGATTCTCACGGTTCGACTCATTGACTGCTTCTGGAGTCCTGTAGTGGGGCGTTTTATTGACAATCGCAATCCCAAGTTAGGCAAGTACCGCGCTTACCTTCTTTACGGTGGTATTCCTCTTACAGTTGCCGCCTGCTTGTTGATGCTTCCTCAGGCAGCCACGTGGTCAGTAACCATGAAGATGATTTATGCCACAGTCAGCTATACAGTGCTGAGCATGATCTATTCCGTGGTGAACATTCCTTATGGCTCCATCATGGCAAGTATGACACGTGACAACGATGAAGTACTTATCCTTACTTCTACGCGAATGGTCTGTGCCAATATCGGTCAGATTATTGTCCAGGCAGGTTTCCCCATCGGTCTCGCTATGTGTGTTCACATGGCTATCGACTGGAATCAGGCTACGTTTATGGCCATCGGTACGATTCCCGCTTTCGTCATCCTGCCTTCTCTGCCGATACTGAAGAAATGGTTGGGAAAGAAGGGACTTTATTATACGCTTCTCGCCATCGGCTTAGTTGGATTTGCCATTCTGTTCACCATCGGTAAATTCTTTGATGTCACAAGTCTCAATGCACTTGTTCAGACGGCAAAGGTTATGACGGGCGTCGGACTGCTCGTAGGTTCTCTGATGTGGGCGCTGGTTCCTGAAGTCATCACAGAAGCCGAATATCGTACAGGCAACAGACCTGCAGCCACCGTCAACGCACTGGCCGGTGTCGCTTTCAAGGCAGGCTTCTCCATTGCCGGTTGGATTACGCCGCTGGTGATGGGATGGATAGGCTTCAACTTCGCCAGCGAAGAGTCAGCCTTGCCTACCAATCCGATGGCATGGTTCACGGTGACCTGTGTGTTCGCACTCGTTGGTTTTGTCCTCTTGATGCTCTGCTTCATGGGCAGCAAGGAGAACATCACTACGACGCCCGAGAAGCCCGTTTCGTTCGGTGAGATGTGGCAGGAGTTCAAGGTCAACAAGTGCCTCCAGTTAGTGCTTGGCATTTTTGTTGTGGTATTCCTCGCATCATTCATCAGCGCACCCGTGAATGCCTATTATCCTAAACTGGCCAACTATTCTGAAATCGCCCAGAACGCCATTCTGGTGTTCACGACTATTATTCCTGCCGTTCTCCTGATTATCGTAGGCTATCTTATCTATAAGTATCCGCTTACTGATGAGAGGTTGGATGAAATCAACAGGGAAATCGAGGCACGCAGCAATAATTAACCCTAAAACATAGAAAATATGGCTAAATTACCCCGTTATCTATTCCCCAGTGACTATATGGCTGACCCCTCAGCCAACGTGTTTAACGGACGCCTGTACGTCTATCCTTCCCACGACTGGGATGCCGGCGAGTGCTTCGACGACGACGGCGGACACTTCCAGATGCGTGACTACCACGTACTCTCGTGGAACGATGTAGAAAACGACGAGGCTACCGACCACGGTGTGATTCTCGATGTGGATCAGGTGAAGTGGGCCGAGAAGCAGATGTGGGACAATGATGTTGTCGAGAAAGACGGTAAGTACTACCTCATCTTCTCTGCCAAAGGCTATGACGGTGTGTTCCACCTCGGCGTAGCCGTCGCCGACAAGCCAGAAGGGCCGTTCATTCCCCAGGAGAACCCCATCCGCGGTTCTTTCTCCATCGACCCCTGCATGTTCAAGGACGATGATGGACAGATATACTGCTACTTCGGCGGACTCTGGGGCGGACAGCTCCAGTGGTGGCGTTCCATCCCCGGCGGAGAGGCTCCCATAACAGGCAAGTATGGCGACGAGAACGGTCTCATTGACCTCGGCCCCGCCCCCGACCACAAGACGCAGCTCTTTGCACAGCCTGATGCTCCTGCCATCAACAGTGGCGTGGTGCGCATGAGCGACGACGTGCTGCAGTTTGCTGAAGCTCCACGGGCCGTCGTTATTCTTGACAAGGATGGCAAGCCTTTGAAGGCCGGCGACCCGCACCGTTTCTTCGAGGCCTCTTGGATGCACAAGTACAACGGCAAGTACTACTTCTCGTACTCTACCGGCGACAGCCACTTCCTGTGCTATGCCATCGGCGACTCGCCATACGGCCCGTTCACCTATCAGGGAGTCATCCTGGAACCCGTCGTAGGCTGGACTACCCACCACTCCATCGTGGAGTACAAGGGACAGTGGTATCTCTTCTACCACGACTGTGTGCCTTCCAACGACATCACCCACCTGCGTTCGCTGAAGGTGCAGCGCCTCTATTACAACGAGGACGGCACTATCAAACCCGTAGATAACGGTGAAGGGTGAGAGACTCTCCCCCTACCCCTCCCTTTAGGGAGGGGAGTATATAGACTTTAGTACTGGTTATTCATTATACTCTCCCCCTGCTGCCTCCAAAACTATACGCTCCCCTCCCTACAAGGGAGGGGCAGGGGGAGAGTCTTCCTCCCTTTGAATTAACTAAGAATCATCCACCCAAATGAAAAGAAAGCTATTCTTAAGTATGCTGCTGACCGCTCTGATTGCCATGCCGTCAGAAGCTAAGAGCAAGCGGCCGCTGACAGAGAAGGACATGGGTGCCTATCTCTTCACCTTCTTCAGCGACCCTACACACGCATTGTTCATGGCCGTCAGCTATGACGGCTACACCTTTACTGTCGTAAACAATGGCGAGCCAATCATCTCTGGCGACAGTATCGCCGAGCAACACGGCATCCGCGACCCACACATCTACCGTGCACCGAACGGTAAGTTCTACATCGCCATGACCGACCTGCATATTATGGGCAAGCAGAAAGGTATTCGCACGACGCAGTGGGAGCGGCCTGACGAGTTCGGCTGGGGCAACAACCGTGGACTGGTGCTCATGGCGAGCGACGACCTCATCCACTGGACACACCACGTGGCGCGCATCGACAAGCTCTTCCCCGAACGGTTCGGCGAGGTGGCCTGTACATGGGCGCCGCAGACCATCTGGGATCCTGCTGTGGGCAAGCCAATGGTCTATTTCACCATCCGTCAGCAGGCGGACGGCCGTACCAAGGTCTACTACAGCTATGCCGACGAAGCTTTCACCACCTTGGAGACTGAGCCGCAGCTACTGTTTGAATATCCTGACTCCACGACGCAGGTGCTCGATGCCGACATCTGTCCGATGCCCGATGGTCGCTATTTCATGACCTACGATTCACAGGACAATCCCGCCGGCATCAAGTACATGATCTCCGACCGCATCAACCACTTCGACGACTTCCATCCCGAACAGATTGATACGGAGCGCGGAGCTTGTGAGGCGCCGAATGTGTGGAAGCGCATTGGCCAAAAGAAGTGGGTCATCATGTATGACATCTATAGCATCCGCCCCAACAACTTCGGATTCTTAGAGACAAGCGACTTCAAGACATTCACGCCGTTAGGCCACTTCAACGAGGGTGTGATGAAACTGATGAACTTCACGTCGCCCAAGCACGGTGCCGTCATCCAGATCACCAAGGCCGAGGCGAAGCGGTTGGAGCAGTATTGGGAGGCTCGGCAGAAGAAGCCAAAGACCATCCGCAGCGGCGAGCTGTGGTATGACAGCGACGGACGCCACATCAACGCCCACGGCGGCGGCATCCTGAAGTACGGCGACACATACTACTGGTTCGGCGAGCACAAGGACGAGCACACCAGCGACGCGCTGGTCGGCGTGATGTGCTATGCGTCGAAAGACCTTTTGAACTGGCGCAACTGCGGCGTTGCGCTGAGCGTCAGCGAGCCGCCCGCCAACCAGCCCAATATGCAGTTCATGAGGGGCCAGGGCACAGGCTCCGATATAGAGCGGGGCTGCATCCTGGAGCGTCCGAAGGTCATATACAACAAGGTGACTGGGAAGTTCTGCATGTGGTTCCACTTGGAGCTGAAAGGGCAGGGCTATAATGCTGCTCGCTACGGCGTGGCCGTGGCCGACCGTCCCGAAGGGCCGTACAAGTTCCTCTACTCACAGCGCGCCGATGCCGGCACGTGGCCGGTGGATGGCTCGCCCATGGATTCGGACGAATACCTGAAGCGTGACTTCGGCACTGGCCAGATGTCACGTGACATGACACTCTTTGTCGATGACGACGGCAAGGCCTACCACATCTTCTCCTCTGAGGAAAACATGACACTACACATTGCCGAGCTGACTGGCGACTACCTGCATCACACCGCTCGCTACACCCGTGTGGCACCTGGCGGCCAGAACGAGGCACCCGCCATCTTCAAACACGACGGCACGTACTGGATGATTACCTCTGGCTGCACAGGATGGGCACCCAACGAGGCCCGAATGTTCTCTGCTCCCAGCATCATGGGCCCCTGGACGCAGCATCCCAATCCCTGCCGAGGCCCGCAAGCAGAAAAAACCTTCGGCGGGCAGAGCACTTTTGTACTTCCCGTCGAAGGTAAATATATCTTCATGGCCGACATTTGGCGTCCCAACTATCCCATCGATGCCCGTTACGTCTGGCTACCGATAACGTTTGAGGATGGAAAGCCTGTCATCCGTTGGCAGGACGAGTGGACGGTGGACGTTGAACGTTGAAAGGTGAAGGGTGAAGGGAGGATAGTTTCTGCGCTGAGTCTATCCTCCCTTCACCCTTCACGAGAGGAGTCTTTCACCCTTCACGAGGGGAGAGTCTCTTTTTCAATCTTGAATCAGGCACTCGCCGGTCATGTCCGACGGCTGCTCCAAGCCCATAATGTGGAGGATGGAGGGAGCGACGTCGGCCAGTCGGCCGTCCTTCACGGTAGCGCTGTTGTTGTTCGTTACATAGATGAACGGCACAGGGTTTAGCGAGTGGGCGGTGTTCGGTGAGCCGTCGGGGTTGATGGCATTGTCCGCATTACCGTGGTCAGCAATGATGATGGCCTCGTAGTCGTTGGCCTTGGCAGCCTCGATGACCTCGCGCACACAGTTGTCCACGGCCCAGACGGCCTTGGCGATAGCGTTGTAGACACCCGTGTGACCCACCATGTCGCCGTTGGCGAAGTTCACAACGATGAAGTCGTACTCCTGCGTGTTGATGGCGCCCACCAGCTTGTCCTTCACCTCGTAGGCACTCATCTCGGGCTTCAGGTCGTAGGTGGCCACCTTCGGCGAGGGCACGAGTATGCGGTCCTCACCGTCGAAGGGAACCTCGCGACCTCCGTTGAAGAAGAAGGTGACGTGCGCATACTTCTCCGTCTCGGCGGTATGAAGCTGCTTCTTGCCCTGCTTGCTGAGGTATTCGCCCAAAGTATCCTCCACGTTCTCTTTGGGGAACAGGATGTTTACACCCTTGAAGTTAGCGTCATACGGCGTCATGCAGTAGTACTGCAGTCCGGGTATGGTCTTCATGCCCTGCTCCGGCATATCCTCCTGCGTCAGGGCGACGGTCATCTCCTTGGCGCGGTCGTTACGGAAGTTGATGAAGATCACCACATCGCCCTCCTCGATCGTGCCGTTGACGCTGGTATTGTGGATAGGCTTGATGAACTCGTCGGTCACGCCCTCGTCGTAGCTCTCCTGCATGGCCTGTACCATGTCCGTAGCCTGCTTACCAATGCCGTTTACTATCAGGTCGTAGCCCTCCTTCACGCGCTCCCAGCGCTTGTCGCGGTCCATGGCGTAGAAGCGGCCCACGATGCTGGCAATGGCGGCATCG
>ONKY01000034.1 GCA_900318585.1 uncultured Prevotellaceae bacterium | reverse complement strand
ATGCCGTCAGGGTAATCCGCGAGCAGGATCCAGGCATCGGCTACTACAAGCTCTGGCTGATGATGAACCGCATGTTCCTCTGCGGCTTCCATGCTGATGTTTGGATAGACAAAATAGGGACGGAAAAAGAATGCGAGAATTTGCCACCAAGAGTCTACCAGGTCGCTTTCCGGGTCAATATTCTCAATATCCGGGTACAGCAGTTTCACCGCATTCCAGCGATGGGCACGGGCTGCAGCATAGAGCTGGTCTGCTGTCTCTACGACGCACAGGGTGGCCATGGTAAAACTTCTATCGGTGTTTTGTTGTAAGCTGGTGCCTATCTGCGATATCATTTCTTCTTCACTTGAATACACGCCGTTATAGACCAGGTCGAGATTGTAGTTCTGGGCGAAGAACGGTGCCCAGTAATTGAAGGTAGTGCCGTAGGTGTCGTCAGGCGATACAAGAATACCGGTTGCCTGTCCCTGGTCTTGAAGCATCTGTGTCATGGTGGCATGGCCGCTGATGAGTGTTTCCACCAGCTTGACATCGCTCTCTGTGAGAGCCCAGAAGAAAGGATAGGTCTTGCGCTGTCCGGTAGCTGATGCTACGGCATAGCGGCGCACTATCTCCTCGCTGGTCGTTATCGGGGCGATGAGCGGCTTTTCGGTGCGGTAGCACGCTGGGGCGAATTCGGTCAGCGGTTCGTTGCCGAAGGGACCGATGACGGCGCATATATCCTCGCGTGCGGCCAGCTGTTCGCTGAGCGTTTCCATGTCTTCGGAGAGCTCGTCGTGCCATTCTATCTTGAGGTCGATGGCCAGGGTGTCCTGCATCTGAGCCTCACGGAAGTTCTGGAGGAACCAGTCGGCCGTGCGCTCCAAGCGGGCCTTCGTAGCCGCATCACCCATCGGGGCCACTACGGCCACAGTCTTCTCAACCCAGTGGCGGGCAGGGACTATCTCGATACTGTCGTCTTCCTGCTTGCAGGACATGACGCACATCAAGATGGCCATCATGAACCATGCACTACGAACCTTGAACCATTTCTTACTGCCCATACTCCGCCTCCTTTCTGATTGCTTCTTCATGAATCGTCTGTCGCACATCTTCTGGCACAGCGGAATCGTATAAAATCCATAACGATGAGTTCACTGGGTGGAAGATCATCTCGGTATAGCCTTCGGCCAGGCCCAGCGACTGATGCTTGGGCAAGCCTTCGGCCGACAGCCATTGTCCGATGCAGTGTTCCACGACGTTGTCGGTATGTTTGACGGCTGAGAAGGAACAGCTCGTTGACATATTCACCTTATCGATACCCATCACCTCACAATAGGATATGTTCTCAGCCAGGCGGCGAAAAACAGCACTGGATCCACCGCATATAGGAACAACCAAGCGCATATAAATAGACCAGGGCTGGCTTAAAATCAAGCGCAACGCCGTGCTGTCGGCAATGGCGTAACCCTGCCCTGCCTCGTCGGAGAGATATTCACGGAAAATCTTTTTCTCCCCACGCTCCGGGCTAACACGGTGAGATTGATCATGCAGAGCACAACCAAAGCAAAGAGCACATAGATGACCGCCATGAGCCAGTGTTCGCCGAGCCATTCATAGATGGAGGCTAATCGCTCGTGGCGGTAGATGAAGCGAAGAATCGGTGAGGATGGCTTCATACTACAGGAACATGAGTTTAGAGTGAATAGCCATGGCGCGGGTAAGGCGGCGGGTAATGTCAGCCATTTTCTGCTCCTCACGCTGGTTGGCACCATAGAGTCGGGCAATGACGATGCACAGCAGCGCACCGATGCCCACGAGCAGGAGTGTCAAAATCATAGTGATGTTCATATCGCTTCGTCGGTTTTGAGGTTGTTTGTCTCTTCGTCAGTATGGATGTACTCTGGAATCGTGATGCCCTGTCTTCGGAGCCGTTCGGCCATCGCGGCATTCTCGCGGGTAAGTTGCTCGGTGAGTGCCTCGCGACTGCGCATCTTCTCGCGGCGGCAACGAATCTGCCACAACAGCACGGCCAGAATAACCGTCAGCAGCAGTACGATGACAGCAATGGTCAGTAGAATCTCGTCGGTTTTTTGCATTTTTTTTGCCTTTTATATGAAAGTCTTTGCATTCAGTTGGCAAAAATACGCTTTTTCCCGCATCTTTACAATAGTAAAGACAAATGGTCAAGTCATTTCAGACAAATGGTCAAGAAAAAGCCTCGAAACTCTAAGGATTCGAGGCTTCATTTTCTACTCGCTGTTAGCGCGACGGTATTGTGTGGGTGTAATCTGATACTTGCGGCTGAAGTAGCGGCTGAAGACGGAAGCGTTAGAGAATCCGGCCTTGGTCATGATGTCGCTGATGGACAGGTCGGTGGTGACGAGCAGCTTGCAGGCATACTCTAAGCGCAGATCGTTGACAAACTGCGGCAGCGAGTCGTATTTGCTGCCCTGCGCGAAGGCCGCGCCGACACGCTCCTTCGAGATGTGGAACTCATCGATGATGGTCTGGCGGTTGAACGACGGATTGAGGAACAACAGCCTGCGACTGACCTCATGCTCAATGTAGTGGAAGAGTTCCTCAGGGGAAAGGGAGTCCAAAGAGGTCTCATCCCCGGCACCTCTTTCAAGAGCCTCTCTCCCAAGGAGAGGGGAGCGGTCAACTGTGTTTGCAGAAGGCTTTTCGTCCTCGGTCGTATTTACTCCCCTCTCTTTGGGAGAGGGGGCGGGGGTGAGGCTTTCATACTTCTCCTTATAGATCATCGCCTCCTTCATCTGTTGAGCCAGCACGCGGTTTTTCAGCTGTGTCTTGCGCCATTGGCGGCCAGCGAACCATGCG
Organism: uncultured Prevotellaceae bacterium; assembly: GCA_900318585.1. Classification (GTDB taxonomy): domain Bacteria; phylum Bacteroidota; class Bacteroidia; order Bacteroidales; family Bacteroidaceae; genus Prevotella. The sequence goes on along the minus strand of ONKY01000034.1, from coordinate 6,273 downwards.
AAGAATAGTCCCATCAAAGCAAGAATGCCGATGAGGAAGGCCACCATAGTAATATAGCGTTTGTCTGCCTTCTGCTGCTCTATCTCCCGTTGCTGCTCGGCGGCGTGGAAACGGGCAGCGTAGAGATGGGCCTTGCCCTGGAGCAGGCGGTTGTTGAGGGTCTCAGTGAGTGCTTCGTACTGTTCGTGCAGGCGGAGGCTCTCGGCATAGCGCCCCTGTGCCTTGGCTGCCTGGGCACGGTCGCTAAGGATGTTAGCGTAATTAACGGTCACGGTATCGCCCTGCTCTCGCATACGGGCCTCATACTCATCGTAGGCCGCCGACATCTTATCGTATTCACCCAGCAGGCACAACGTTGGAGCTATCTCTATGCGGCCTTCCAAGGTCTTGGCAAAAGCGCACTGCTCAAAAAGCGAAACATACTCTTTCGCTTTTCCTTTATCACTTAGATTTGCGTAGGCATACGCCATATACATATAGGCCTTGGCACGGTAGAATTCGATGTAGCCAGGACGTTGCTCCTCTGTGACCTCGCGGTAGGAACCGTCGTGGAACTCGTCGGGGTGCTGCTCGTAGTCGGCAAGCAGATCGAGCATCGCCTGCGCCACAGGAGGAATGTCGCTGTAGCGTCTCTCGTTGGCAAGCAAATTCTCCTTACGTTTCAGGGCAATGATGCTGGCATCCATCTCGTTGAAGCCCCCCTCTTATCTCCCCGAAGGAGGGAAGAACTGAGCTGATGAATGACACTGTCTATCTTTGCCAACCCCTCATCGGCCTTACCGATATAGGAAAGAACCAAGCCTACCTCGGTCTCAGTGCGCAGTGCCTCAGTCTCTTCGCCTTGCTGCCGGCAGAGGTCTGTCAATTGCGTCGACCAGTGGATGGTCTGCTCGTCGTCACGATGCAGGCGACAAGCAGTAATCAGCATCTCAAGCACGTCCTGCCGTGTCGCCAAATTGGTTTGCATCACATCCTGCGTCATCAGCCTTTCGCCGATGATGATGGCCGAATCGAGCAGCATGCTATCTTGCGACTGTGTATAGATTCTGGCACGCATCAGATCGGCATGGTAGTCGGGTATCAGGTCATTCGTTCTGAGCGAGTCAACCATCAGCATCGCACTGTCTGGCGACACGTCAGCCGCCGTCAGCACCTGATGATAAAGGTTTTTGATATCATGAGGATTAGTTGCCTGCTTCATCTGTGTCTGCTGGCAGCTTACCATTGAAATAGCCACTACGACTATATATAATATTATAAGGTGTAGATTCTTTCGCATATCGTTTTGCTTATTTTGCTTGCAAAAATACAACTTTTTTTGTAAGAAATCGGTTTAATAGGGAATAATTAACATTAAGTGATGATTAAAAAATAACTTGGTAGATTGAGGGAACTAAAAAACAAACGTATTTGTTTTGTTCTTCTCTCGACTTTTCGTATCTATGGCTTCGCCGAAGATACTGACACTCGGAAATGAAAAGAAAAATATGTTTTCCTTTTGCATTTCTCTCGTTTTTTCGTATCTTTGTACCCCAAAACAGAGAGTATGTTAAATAAGCTGAAGGAAAAGTACAGGGCATTCAGGGCGTGGCAGAAACAGCCCCACCAGGTGGCTCCACTCTCCGAGGAAACGCATTGCTGTAATACCTGTGGTACGGAATATCAGGGGAACTACTGCCCGCGCTGCGGACAGTCGGCTAAGGTGGGCCGCTATTCGTTCAAGGCCGCCTTCCTCCTGTTCCTTGACGTGTGGGGCTTAGGCAACCGGGGTATGTTCCGTTCCATCCGCGACTTGATACTCAGGCCGGGCTACATGATTCGTGACTACCTGGGCGGTATGCAGACGGCCTACTTCCCGCCGTTCAAGATGTTCTTCCTCATCATTGCCCTCTCCGTGCTCGTTGATTCCGGCCTGAACATCAAGGGCGAGAACCGGTTACAAAAGACAAAGGACAAGATTTCTATGAACTTAGAGGAGGGGAAAAGTATCGGCGATAGTATCAGCGCGAAGAGCAAGGAGATTATCTTCGATGAAGACTCTACCAGCGTGGAAACCATCAAGAAGCGTGAAGCCGTGAAGCGCGGTGGCACCATTGCCTCGCGTGCCCTACAGATTATTAAGACCGTGTTCAACTGGATAGCCGACCACATGACCTTCATGACTCTCATCTGGCTCTTGGTGTTCTCCGCTCCGCTCTATCTATTCTTTCGTAAGAGCCCTGCCTACCCAGGACTCCGCTTCTCAGAATTCTTCGTGGCGATGGTCTATACGAACAATATGATGAACATTTTCTCCGTCATCAGCGGGTTCTTCTGTTTCGGTGAGGTCCTGACAGAGTTTGTTTGTTATCTGCTCAGTATCATTTCCCTGAAGCAGCTGACGGGCTACAGCTTCAAGCGAACGCTGGCCTACGCCATCGTCGCCTTTATCTTCCTGTGTTTCATCGCACTTATTCTGCTGATTCTCGGCATCTCCCTAATTGGCGTCTTCATCGGTGCTCAACAGTAATCATAACGTAAAGAGGATGTGCCTATTTTGAAGTGAACCCCAATAGTTTTTGTCTAACTTTCGGGGTTCACTTCATAACGGAGATCTTCCTATTATTTTACATCACAACTAAACTTAACTTAACATTAACATTTTGCGTTCTCAGAGGCTGCTACACTGCTCTTCTTCATCTGTATATCTCTTCTTTTTTCAGTTCTAAAATCTTTCCATAGCGGGCAAGAGCTTTCATATCGGTGAGTTTCTTGTCGCCGATGATGATCCAGACGCGGTTAGGGTTACCAGCGATATGCTGGTGGTGGAACTGCGCCACGTCCTGGGCGCTGATAGTTGGCACTAAGCGGGCCACGCCGGCAGCAGGGTCGGTGGTGTATCCGGACAACCGTTGGTTGGCGACATACGCGGTCATGTTGCGGAACGTGGGATAGCTGTTCTGAATGTCGTTGAGCACACTCTGACGGGCAGCCTCGAGGTTTTCCTCCTTCATGGGCATCTGGCGCAGCAGCGAGTCGATGGTGGTCATGGCTTCCAAGGTCTTGTCGGCCTGTGTGCCTGTGGCGGTGATGTAGCCAAGCGGTTCGTGGGGATGCAGAGGCAGGCTTGTCTTGTAGCTTCTTCCTGTGGTGGAATAGGCTAAGGAGCGGAACTCGCGTACGTTCTGGAACAAGACCGACGACATGCCGCCGCCGAAGTACTCGTCCCACAGTATCAGCTTGGCACGCTGTTCCTCGGTGGGCAGGGGGCTGATGGCGTCGTAGCTGACAACGTAGTTCTGGCGCGACTTGGGCACGTCGTAGAAGTATACGGTGGGTTCCGGGTACTGCTGCAAGGGGCGGTAGGTGTCGGCCAGCGGGCGGCTGCATTGCGTCAGGGGTAGTGCTTGTTGCGACAGGGTTGCAACGGACTGGACGGGCTGTCGCCCGCAGTAGAACAGCTCGCAGTCGTACTGCTGTAGCTCGTGGAAGAGGATGAGCAGCTCGTCGCTCTTCAGGGCTTTTATCTCTTTCTTGCTGAGCTGTGTGAGGTAGGTGGACTTCTCACCGTAGAGGATGCGCTGGAGGGCGGGCTTCAGCACGTTGTCCTTCTGCTTGCCGAAGCTCTTGCGATCCACCCTGTCGGCATCCTTGGCGTCAGAGAGGGCTTCGTCGTCGCCCTTGGCGGAGTGCAGGAAATGGGCCAGCAGCTGCAGGGAGGGTGCTAACTGACTGTCAAGTCCTGTGAGGGTGAAGCCGAAGGTCTTGTCGCCCGTGTCTACCTTCATTGTGGTGCCGAGACGCTGCCAGGCCTGCTCCAACTGCTGTTTCTTCAGCGAGTCGGTGCCGAGCTGGGACAGATAGTCGGCCAATATTGCCAGCTTCGGGGTGTGGAGCTTGCCGTCCTTGTAGCGTAGGGTGAACGTGAAGATGTCGTTCATGGGGTTCTCCTTATAATATAAGGTAACGTGATCGTTGAGCTTCTGCGTCATCACGTCATTTCCGAAGTCCACGGTACGGATGGTGGCCTCCTTCAGGGGTATCTGCTCTAACTGCCGGGCGAAGGCCGATTTCGCGTCCATGTTCTTTGGCGAGATGGGGCGGTAGCCCGGCTGCTTCAGTGTCTCCTTGTCGGGCGTGCCGTATTTCTTCGATAGCGTGATGTGGTTGGCACCGTAGTATTTCCTAGCGGCAGCGACGACATCGGCTTTCGTCAGGCGTTTGATGCCTTCTATCTTGTTGAGCATATCCTGCCACGAACGGCCTTTGGAGAATACATCCACCATCCGCTGTGAACGGCTGCTAATGGTCTCGAGTTCCTGCTGGTGCTCCATCACCATCTCCCGTTTCAGAGCTTCCAACTGCGCTGTGCTGAAGCGGCCGTCCATCACCCGCTGAACCTGTTCCATCACGCGGTCTTCTGCGGTTTTCATCTTGCCAAATAGTTTCGGAATGATGATGACTGCCGAACCGCCAGCATCGGCCAGCGCCATGCTTCCTGCTGCTGCCACCATCACTTGATGCTCGTTGGTCAGCGAGTCCAGCAGTCCGGCCTTCTCGTTGAAGAGCAGCTTGTTGGCCAGGTCGAAGGCGCTGGCATCAGGCTCGTATTCCGTGGGGGCTTTGAAGATGAGTGCCTCAATGCCGATGAGGGGGATGGGCAGTTTGATTTCCTGACTCTCACCCACGCCAATCTCAGGCATGGGACTGAGAACGCGTTCCGGCACAGAACCTTGCTGTACCCGTCCGAAGGTCTGCTCCAGCAGGGCTGTCAGCGTGGAGTCGGGCGTGATGTCGCCACAGAGGATGAGGCCCATGTTTGAGGCCACGTAGTACTTCTGATAGAACGCCGCCATATCTGAGAGCTTAGGGTTCTTCAGGTTCTCCGTTGAGCCGATGATGGGGTAGGCGTAGGGCTGCGTCTTGAACACGGAACCGAGAATCTTTTCCACTGCATCGCTCATGTTGTCGGCGGAACGGTTCTTCTCTTCATACACATTTTCCAGTTCGCTTTGGAAACCTCGGAACACGGGTTTGATGAGCCGCTCGGAGTTCAGCCAGCACCACTGCTCGATATACTGCGGAAGGAACGAGTTGTGATAGAAGGTCTCATCGTACCCGGTGCCGGCATTCAGGCTGCTGCCGCCGTACTTCGAGATGAGGCGGTTGAACTCGTTGGGAATCACGTAGTCCGCCGCCTTGATGCTTAGCTCGTTGATGTGCATCTGAATCTGCGTGCGCCCAGTCTCGTCCTTTGTCTGCGAGAGCAGGTCGTACTGCGCCGAGATACTGTCGAGCCAAGGCTTCTCCGCTTCATAGTCGATGGTTCCCATGCGATCTGTTCCCTTGAACATGATATGCTCAAAGTAGTGGGCAATGCCCGTATTGGGGCAGTCCTTGGCACCTGCCCTGACCACGACGGCACCGAAGACCTTTGGCTGCGAATGATCCTCATTCAGCCACACGGTCATGCCATTCTTCAGTATCAACTCCGTGACCTTCAGTCCTGCCTGCTGCTGTGCGTTGACACATAGACTTGTCAAAATTGCTGTCAGTACGAACACGATGCGCCTCATATAGCTCTTTCTCATGTTTTTGTTGCGATTTGTTGGCACAAAGATAGTGATAATTCAAAAAAAAACCGTAACTTTGCAGCCCGAATTAAGGTACTTTAAAGAATTAGATTATGGCAAAGAAAGCTCTATTGATGATTCTCGACGGATGGGGAATCGGTAAGCATGGCAAGGGCGACGTGATCTACAACACGCCGACCCCGTATCTCGACCTGTTGACAGCCACGTCGGCTCACGCACAGTTAGCGGCGTCGGGTGAGGACGTGGGTCTGCCCGACGGACAGATGGGTAACTCTGAGGTGGGGCACCTCAATATCGGTGCCGGACGAATAGTATATCAGGATCTCGTGAAGATAAACCGTGCCTGCAAGGATGGCTCCATCATGGAGAACCCGCAGGTGAAGGCTGCCTATACCTACGCCAAGGAGCAGGGCAAGAAGCTCCACCTGATGGGTCTGACCTCCGACGGCGGCGTACACTCCAGCCTCGACCACCTGTTCAAGCTCATTGAGATAGGCAAGGCCTATGGACTGAAGAACCAGGTGTTTGTCCACTGCTTTATGGACGGCCGTGACACTGACCCTAAGAGCGGTAAGGGCTTCATCCAGCAGGTGAGCGACGTCTGCGCCAAGAACGATGCCGCCATTGCCAGCATCGTGGGCCGCTTCTACGCCATGGACCGCGACAAGCGCTGGGAGCGCGTGAAGGAGGGCTACGACCT
>ONKY01000054.1 GCA_900318585.1 uncultured Prevotellaceae bacterium | reverse complement strand
TTGCGCTCGAGCTTGCTCGCTTTCTTGCGCTCCGTGGGTGCTCAGGCGCTTTGCGGAGGTCTTGCAAAGAACATTGAACATTGAACGGTGGGGCTGAATTGAAATGAGACTACGCGAGGGTACGACATACGGCAGTGCATGGATGTTCCGGATGCTGATACGGCTGTTGAAGCGTGTCAGCACGAAGGCTGTCTATGCGTTCATGGCCATTTGTGTGATACCCTTCACGATGGTGTTCAGCTCCGGGGCGCGCCTCACTTTCAGGTATTTCCGTCAGCGCCGGGGCTATGGCTGGTGGCGTTCGCTGCGTGCTACCTATCGCAACCACTGCCTGTTCGGTCAGACGGTCATCGACAAGTTTGCCATGTATGCCGGCCATAAGTTCCGCATCGTGTACCAGGGCCTGGAGCTCTACCGTGAGCTGTTGGAAAGCCCCAAACCCTTTATCCAGCTCAGCGCTCACATAGGGTGCAGTGAGATATTAGGCTATTCGCTCCACCTGAACAAGGCGTGCAACGTGCTGGTGTACGGTGGGGAGAAGCAGTCGCTGATGAGCTACCGGAAAGCATCGTTCGGCGACTCGAATATCAGAATGATTCCCGTAGGCACGGGCGCGTCACACAGCGAGGAGATTGTGGAAGCCTTAGACCGTGGCGAAATCGTCAGTGCCTTTGCCGACCGCTTCATGAATGCCAACAAGGTGGTGCTATCCTCCCTTCACGGCAGCATGATGAAGTTGGCCAAGGGACCGTTCTCATTAGCTACGACGAGGGGCATCGATGTCATCATGGTGAGTACCATGAAGGAGCGCGACGGTTCGTACACCGCCTTCTTCACGCCCATGGACTATGACCGCTCACTGCCCAAGAGTCAGCAGCGTCAGCAGCTGGCCGACGCCTACACCGCCGAGATTGAACGTCTGCTCGACCTCTATCCGCTGCAGTGGTTCAACTATACCAATGTCTGGGCGGACGAGTAAGATTGGACGATAATAACAACCACGAATTCACGAATAGAACGAATTTAACGGATTAAACAGTATATATTGACCCTGAAAAAAGAAAAACAAAATGACAAGAACAGAGATTGAAGAGAAAGTAAAGGCATTCCTGATTGATGACCTGGAGATTGAAGAGGAGAACATCTTCCCTGAAGCCCTGCTGAAGGAGGACATGGGAATAGACAGCTTAGACTACGTGGACATTGTGGTCATCGTGGAGAAGAACTTCGGCTTTAAGATCAAGGCTCAGGAGATGGCCACGGTGAAGACGCTGTCGCAGTTCTATGACTACATCGAGTCGAAGGTAGCCTGACGCCATAAGCATGGACTTCCAGAACATTCCCATTACGAGCCTCATCCCCCAGCGTCCTCCGTTCGTTATGGTGGACAGGGTGCTGAGCTGCACCGATGGTTATGCGGTCACTGAGCTGGTGGTCAGCGAGGATAACATCTTCCTCGACGATATGAAGCTCTCGCCGGCAGGCATGATGGAGAACATGGCTCAGTCGTGTGCTGCACGCATGGGCTGTGTGAACTGTCTGCACAATGAATCCATCAAGATGGGCTTCATCGGCGACATCCGCGACTGTGTGATTCTCCGTCAGCCACGTTGCCATGAGACGCTGCAGACCCACGTCGAGATTATCGAGGAAGTGTTTAACCTGACACTCGCCAGCGTTACGACAAAAGTGGGCGACGAGACCATTGCCACTGCCCGTATGAAGATTGCACTGACGGACATGGAGGCGGTGGAGGAATGAACATTGAACGATGAACGTTTATGAGTGAGTTGACGGCAACATATTCCTTTAAGATCCGGTTCAGTGAGGTGGACGCCATGCGGGTAGTGTGGCACGGTGCCTACGCGAAATACTTGGAGGATGCCAGGGAGCAGTTCGGTCAGAAATTCGGGCTGGACTACAACCTGATAGCCGACAATGGCTATTTCGCACCGATAGTAGACATGTCCATCCAGTACAAGCAACCTCTTCGCTACGGTATGCAGCCGGAGATAACGATTGTCTACCGTCCTACGGAGTCGGCAAAGATCGTGTTCGACTACGAGATACATAACCCTGAGGACGGCACCCTGATGGCAACAGCTCATACCGTGCAGGTGTTCATGGATACCAGCTATCAGCTGGTTTGGGAAACGCCCATGTTCTACGAATCGTGGAAGAAACGCTACGCTATTATATAGATAAGGTTTAGAGGATGATCTATCGGTTGTCAGACAATATCATCTCTCCTCTCGGTGAGACCACGGCGGAGAACTTCCTGGCCATCAAGGCTGGCCGTTCTGCCTTGCGCCGCTATGAGGGGAGGTGGGGCATACCCGAGGCGTTCACGGCATCACTGTTCAGTGAAGAGCAGACGAGGTCGCTGGCTGTCGGCGGTATGACGCGTTTCGAGTCGCTGGCCTATCGGTCTGCGTGTCAGGCCATCCAGGAGTCGGGCATCGACGTGTCCGGCAGTCGTGTCGTATTTATCCTCAGCACTACCAAGGCAAACGTTGAGCTGCTGACCGCTGACAGCCATGAGGACAACGTACTGTCGCCTGGAGATGCTGCCGTCCGTATTGCGCAGCGGCTGGGCTTTACCACCGACCCTCTTGTGGTCTGTAATGCCTGCATCTCCGGTGTCTCAGCCATCGTACTGGCCATGCGCCTGTTAGATGCTTGCTTGTATGACTATGCCGTGGTCTGTGGTGCAGACGTCCAGAGCAAGTTCACGGTCTCCGGATTCCAGTCGCTGAAGGCTGTCTCAGCCGACGAGTGCCGTCCCTTCGACATGGAACGGCTGGGGCTGAACCTTGGCGAGGCGGCAGCGACGCTGGTCGTTGCCCGATCAACGTTGAACGTTGAACATTCAACGTTGAACGTTCAATGGTGCATCCGACAGGGAGCCGTCAGGAACGATGCCTTCCACATCAGCTCTCCCTCCAAGGACGGCGAGGGCGCACGGTTGGCGTTAGAGGCCGTCGCAGGCCAAGCCGACGTTGCCAGTCTGGCCTTTATCAATGCTCACGGCACGGCCACCATGTTCAATGACCAGATGGAGTCAGTAGCCATCGAGCGAGCCGGGTTAGGCTCTGTTCCCGTGAATGCCCTGAAAGGTTATTTCGGACATACGATGGGAGCAGCGGGTATCCTTGAAACGGTGGTGTCCATGGCCTCCCTCGACGATGGTACCATCCTTGGCACCCGTGGGTTCAGCGACTATGGTGTCTCGGGCAAGATACATCTGTCTTCACAGCATGAAGCCACCTCGAAAGATGCCTTTGTCAAGATGATTTCCGGCTTCGGCGGCTGCAACGGCGCCGTCTATGTGGAGAAGATGCCCCCTCCGACTCCCCCTGTAGGGGAGAGAGAGGTTCTTTCCTTGAAAGCGTCCTTCGGCCAAGCGCTTGCCTTGCAAGCGACCAGGGGGCGAGCGGGCGTCAACGTCACGAAGACGCATACCGTAAGGCTCACCCCTTCGTCGCTCACCATCGACGGCGTGGACGTAAAACTTAATGCACAATGCATAATGCATCATGCACAATATGCGCCGCTGCTGACGAGTCTCTACAAGGAATATGTAGCCGACTATCCGAAGTTCTACAAGATGGACGGTCTGAGCCGTCTGGGCTTCATCGCCTCCGAGCTGTTGCTCAGACAGGAGGGAGGTGAGCGCTTCCAGCCGCGTACTGACCGTGCCGTCATACTCTTCAACCACTCCTCGTCCATTGCTGCCGACAGGAAGTTCTTTGAGTCGATAGCCGACGAGGGGGATTATTTCCCCAGCCCCTCCGTGTTTGTATATACGTTGCCGAATATCGTGACTGGCGAGATAGCCATGCGCAACGGCTACCGGGGGGAGACCTCCTTCTATATCACTATCCAGCGCCGCGACCCGCTGGCCTGGCAGATCATCCTTGCCTCCTTCGGCGACGCCGCCACCCGCAGCGTCATCGGCGGATGGATAGACTATCAAGACGACCTCCACTTCGAGGCCGACCTCTATATTGCAGAGCGAAAAAGCGAATCATTCAGGTAATGGAACCTATCTATATCACAGGCGCAGGCGTCGTGTCGGCCATCGGCATCGGTAAGTCCGCTACGTTAGCCTCCCTTCTGGCCGAGCAGACAGGCATTGGCCCGATGACGTACCTGCCTTCCCGTCACCGCGACATCCCCGTCGGCGAGGTGAAGCTGAGTAATTCGGAGATGATGCAGATGCTTGGCGTGGCCGAGGACCCCCATCTCACCCGGACGGCACTCATGGGCCGTCTCGCCTTGCGCGAGGCCCTGGAAGAAGCCTCCCTGACGGGCGACGTCCTCTCCGGCGTACCCTTCATCTCCGCCACCACCGTGGGCGGCATGGATCGTCGCGAGCAGCATCACGCCCAAGAGAAGGACTGTGACGCTGACACCGCACGCTACTTTACCCATAACTGCGCCGACAGCACGGAGATGATAGCAGCCCCCTTCGGCCGCTTCGCCTCCCTGTCCACCGTCTCCACGGCGTGCTCCTCCGCTACCAATGCCATCATTACCGGTGCCAATATGTTACGCTGCCGACTGGCAGACATCGTCGTCGTGGGCGGCTCGGAATCACTCAGCCTGTTCCACCTCAACGGTTTCAACACCCTCATGATACTCGACCGTCAGCAGTGTCGTCCCTTCGACCGCGACCGCGCCGGACTGAATCTCGGCGAGGGCGCCGCCTACTTAGTCATGGAGACTGCCGCCTCGGTCCGTCAGCGCGGTGTGAAACCCCTGTGCACCCTCAGCGGCTATGGCAATGCCTGTGACGCCTTCCACCAGACAGCCTCCTCGCCCGACGGCGAGGGCGCCTACTTAGCCATGACCGCGGCCCTGCGGTCGGCAGGATTAGCGCCTGCAGATATTGACTATGTGAATGCCCACGGCACGGGTACCCCCAACAACGACGAGAGTGAGAGCGTGGCCCTTCGCCGAGTCTTCGCCGACAGTCTGCCGCCCGTCTCCTCCACCAAGTCGTTCACTGGTCACACCACCAGCGCCTCGGGCAGCATAGAGGCAGTAATCTGCATCCTTGCCCTGCTCCACGACTTCCTGCCCGTGAACCTTAACTGGCATACGCCTATGGACGGCGGCATCATCCCTGTCACCAGTTCCAGCTTCCGTCAGTCAGTTCGTCATATACTGAGCAATGCCTTCGGCTTCGGCGGCAATGACTCTTCACTTATCTTGTCACGTTGAACGTTGAACATTATTCGCAAGCGCTGAGCGCACAATTCGTAATTCATAATTCATATTTCGTAATTCGTAATTCATAATTCATAATTCGTAATTCGTAATTCATAATTCGTAATTCATAATTC
>ONKY01000114.1 GCA_900318585.1 uncultured Prevotellaceae bacterium | reverse complement strand
CTGGTGCTGGTATGGAAGCTGAAGGATACGTATAAGGCTCTGTTTGAAGTGGACTCGCAGACGATGGCAGCCACAGCTCAGGGACAGGTTGGCAGCGACGTGCGCTCGATCATGAACGCCCTGGAGCGCTTTGTCCGTGTGCAGAGCGACGCTGCCTTGCGCCAGGTGGCCGGGCAATATGCCTATGACGATGAGGATAACAAAACTGACGAGCTGACGCTGCGTGGTGGTGGCGACGAGATTAACGAACAGCTGGAACAGAAGCTGAACGAGCGTCTGGCACTGGCTGGCATCGAGGTGGTTGAGGCACGCATCAACTATCTGGCATACGCTCCAGAGATTGCAGCTGTGATGCTGCGCCGCCAGCAGGCTTCGGCCATCATCACTGCTCGTGAGAAGATTGTGGAGGGTGCCGTCAGCATGGTGAAGATGGCGCTGGACAAACTGTCGAATGAGGAGATTGTGGAGCTGGACGATGACAAGAAGGCTGCTATGGTCTCGAATCTGCTTGTGGTGCTCTGCGGAGATGACTCCGCTCAGCCGGTAGTGAATACAGGAACATTGAATCATTAATGATATGAAAAAGTACGAGTATAAGAAGTTGTTTGCATTATTCCATAAGGAACGGAAACTCAACCAGTGGGGCTTTGACGGCTGGGAGCTTGTGGCTGTAGATGGTGGAGTGATGTATTTGAAACGTGAAATCAACGATTGATGGCAAAGAAGGAGACAAAGAGTTTTATCCTCCGCGTTGACAGTGATACGATGAACGCAATAGAGGCCTGGGCTGCGGACGAGTTCCGCAGCACCAATGGCCAGTTGCAGTGGATTATCACCGAGGCACTGAGGAAAGCGAAGCGTCTGCCGAAGTCAAAAGCGAAGAAAGATGTTGGTGAAGATTGAAAATTGGCTGAGGATAAAACTGATGCCGAGGCGTGAGGAGACACTACGGATAGGCCGTACCCTCGAAGGAACGGTGTTTGAGATTGTGTTCCTACTGCTGAGTATTGCGGCATTGGTCCTGCTGATATGGGTGTATCTCCACTCAGGGGAGAGGGTGGCATCGTTTGACCACGTGTTGCTGGTGGATGAAGACAATACCGTACCGCGATGGTCGCTGTTTGTGAGTGCCATCGTGGTGTGGGTTCCCTCCGGATTCTATTTGTTGGGAGCATATTTCCCCAAAAGCGGCGATATGGGAAGGCTGGCATCAAAGGCTTCGGGCGACACTACGCTGATGGTCAGCAGGTGGCGGCGGTTGGATGCGCTGCTGGGTGTGCTGTTGGTGATGGCATTGGTGGCAGCGCAGGGACATGAGGCGCTGGGACTATCTTTTCATCCTATGTGGCTACTGGTGCCAGTTTTCGTCCTGATGGTGGCAGTGTGGCTGTTCTTCTTTCTGAAGTTAGTCAGAAGAAGGAAGAAAAGCCGCGATTAACAAGAATTAGCAAACATTTTCAGAGCATTTAACACTAACTATGAATCTTTTTTTGTACATTTGCACGCTTTTTCAGTAAAAACACGTAATATGAGACAACTAAAGATTCAGAAAAGTATCACTAATCGTTCCAGTGAAGCCCTCGATAAATACCTTGTTGAAATTGGTCGCCAGCCGCTCGTTACTATAGACGAGGAGATAGAGTTGGCACAGGCAATACGCAAGGGAGGCCCTGACGGCGAGAAGGCTAAGGAAAGGCTGGTGACGGCAAACCTGCGCTTTGTTGTCTCTGTGGCTAAGCAATACCAGCATCAGGGGCTGTCGCTTACTGACCTCATCGACGAGGGCAATGTGGGGTTGATTAAGGCGGCCGAGAAGTTCGACGAGACACGAGGCTTCAAGTTCATCAGCTATGCCGTCTGGTGGATTCGTCAGAGCATCCTGCAGGCCATTGCCGAGCAGAGCCGCATTGTGCGTTTGCCCCTGAACCAGTCGGGTGCATTGGGCAAGATCAATCAGGAAATCAATAAGTTTGAGCAGCTGCATCAGCGTCGTCCCTCGGTGACGGAACTGGCAGAGCTGACGGGCATTGAGGACTTCAAGATTGAGCAGACCGTGAAGGCCGACTCCCACCACACCAGCATCGATGCTCCTTTCGGCGAGGACGATGACAACTCCATGGCTGACGTGCTGTCGTCGGGCGACGACTCCCGTACTGACCGTCAGGTGGACTACGAGTCGTTGTCGAGCGATCTGGACAGCGTGCTGCGCAATGTGTTGAAGGAACGCGAACTGAAAATCCTCCGTGAGTGCTATGGCATAGGTTGTCATGAGCGTGGACTGGAGGAAATTGGCGCCGAGATGGGGCTTACCCGAGAGCGCGTCCGTCAGATCCGTGAGAAGAGCATAGCCAAGCTGCGCGACAGCGGACATGCTAAGATACTCATGAAATATCTTGGATAGTAAACAAATACTGGGTGAGCATCAGCCGATACTCACCCAGTATTTGTCTTGTATGCCTTAGAATGCGCTTGCTTTCAGTCGCAGACCTGCCTTCTCGTCAATGCCGAACATGATGTTCATGTTCTGGACGGCCTGGCCGACAGCACCTTTCAGCAAGTTGTCAATGGCGGTAGTAACGAGCAGCTTGTTCTCGAAGGCGTCTATGTGGACGAGGCACTTGTTGGTGTTTACCACCTGCTTCAGGTCTATTGCCTTCTCAGAGTAATGTGTGAAAGCGGCGTTCCTGTAAAAGTCCTTGTAGCCTTCAATGACTCCTTCTGCATTGGCCTTGGTGCGGATGACCTCCGTACAGAATATGCCGCGGGCAAAGTCGCCACGATAGGGAATGAAATCGATGTCAACATCCAGATGCCCCTGTACCTGCTTCAGGCTCTGCCGTATCTCGGCAAGATGCTGGTGGGTGAAGGGCTTGTAGATGCTCAGGTTATTGTTGCGCCACGAGAAATGGGTTGTTGCACCTGGTTTCTGACCAGCTCCAGTAGAACCTGTGATGGCATTCACTGCTACGTCATATTTCAGCAGTCCCAATTTTGCTGCCGGCAGCAATCCTAACTGGATACAGGTAGCAAAGCAGCCAGGATTGGCCACATGCTGTGCCTTGGCAATCTCGGATTTATTGATCTCCGGCAGGCCATACACATAGTCGTGGCTGCCCTTGATGCGGAAGTCCTGCGCAAGGTCGATGATCTTTACTTTGGCTGGGATGGTGTGCTCCTTAAGGAACTGCTCGCTTTTCCCATGGCCAAAGCAGAAGAAGATGACGTCAACATCGTCAAAGGGCATCTGGTCAGTGAACTTCAGATCGGTATCGCCTATAAGTCCTTCATGAACATCTGAAACCAGATTGCCCGCATTACTCTCCGAGTTGGCGAATACAATCTCTGCCTCGGGGTGGTTAAGTAACAGGCGGATGAGCTCTCCGCCTGTATAGCCTGCAGCACCAAGTATACCTATCTTGATCATACTATCTCTTTTCGTCTTGATGGATACCATAGTAAACGCGGAGTGGCGTACTGCTGACCTTGATAAAGCCCTTGGCCTCGTCAGCCGTCCAGCCAGTCTGCGTCTCGCCGTATTCGCCAAGTTTCGACTTCGTAAGGTCGTTGGCAGAGTCGATTCCGACAGTCTCGAAACCGTAGGGACGCAGCTTCAGGATGGCCGTGCCCGTCACGTTGCGTTGCGAAGAGGTCAGCATGGCCTCTATGTCGGGCATCACAGGCTCTAAGTACTGGCTCTCGTGCAGGAACATCCCGTACCAGTTGGCCACCTGGTCCTTCCAGTACTGCTGCCACTTCGACAGTGTGGACTTCTCCAACAAACGGTGAGCTTCGATGATGAGCTTCGGTGCTGCGGCCTCAAAGCCTACGCGCCCCTTGATGCCGATGATGGTGTCGCCCACATTGGCGTCACGGCCGATGGCATACGATGCACCAATCTCCTCAATTTTCTGGATAGCTTTCACACGGTCATCGAACTTCTCGCCGTTCACGCCGACAATCTCGCCCTTCTCAAACTCAATCTTCAGCAGTGAGTCCTCTTTGGCGGTCACGTGCTTCAGGTAAGCTTCCTCGGGAAGACCCTGCGTTGGGTCGAGCAGCTCACCTCCGCAAATGGACGTACCCCAGATACCGACATTATAACTGTACTTCAGCTTCGTGAAGTCAGCGAAGAAGCCGTGTTCGTTTAGGTAATCCACTTCTTCTTTGCGCGTCAACTTCTTGTCGCGTGTCAGGGTGATGATTTCTACGCCCGGAGCCATCACCAGGAAAGTCATATCGAAACGGATCTGATCATTGCCGGCTCCCGTGCTTCCGTGGGCGATAGCATCAGCACCAATCTCCTTCGCATAGCGTGCAATGGCGATGGCTTGGAAAATACGCTCGCTGCTCACGGAGATGGGGTAGCAGTTATTACGCAGCACATTGCCGAAGATCATGTATTTTAACGACTTCTCGTAGTACTCCTGCGTCACGTCAAGCGTCACGTACTTCACGGCACCTAACTTGTAGGCGTTCTCCTCATTAGTTTTCAATTGTTCGGCACTGAATCCGCCGGTGTTGGCGCAGGCGGCATAGACATCCCAGCCGTCCTGTGTCAGTTTCATTACGGTGTAACTGGTATCAAGCCCACCAGAAAAGGCTACTACTACTTTCTTGTTTGCCATAATCTTTGTTTTGTTGGTATCGGACTAGAGGGATTGTTTCGGACTTTTGCCCTTGCCTGTTTCAGTTGTCAGGTTTGGTTTCCACATTGTCCGTTTCAGTCCGTAAAGTCCGATGCTCTATTGTTGATGTTCTTCTAATTCTTGTAGTTTTTTGATGCGTGAGAGCACCTCGTCGCTTAGTTTTGCCGGTAGATGCTCTGTCGGGTCGTAAAGCATGGCGGTGCAGATGCAGTATTTCCGTCCGGTACGGTGTAACACGTCCACGTTCACACAGCCCTCACAGCCCTTCCAGAAAGCTTCGTCCTCCGTCAGGTCGGCGAAGGTCACGGGCTGATAACCCAAGGCGGTGTTCATTGCCATCACCGCCGCGCCACTCGTCAAGGAAAATATCTTGGCGTGAGGCCAGCGGGTACGAGCCAACGTGAACGTCATGTCCTTGATGCGCTTGGCTACGTGGTGGCCGCGGAAGTCGGGGTGGACTATCAAGCCCGATGTGGTTACATACTGCTGGTTCTCCCAAGTCTCGATGTAACTGAACCCCGCAAACCTACCATCCTTGGTCAGGGCAATGACGGCCTTGGCCTCCAGCATCTTCTTTGTCAGGTATTCATGTGTTCGCTTGGCAATGCCGGTGCCGCGCACCTTGGCGGCCTCGGCAATGGTGTCGAGTATGGTGTCCACGTATTTCTCGTGTTCTTGTCCCGCCACTAATACTTCAATTTCTGTTTCTTGTTCCATTTCTAATGATGCATTACGCATTATAAAATATGCATTATTTCATGTTTGGTACTACTTCGCTCAGTGCATCGATGACCAGCTGGTGGCTGATGCCTTCCTTGATGACGATGAAGATGGTGTCGTCGCCGGCTATCGTGCCGATAATCTGAGGAATGTCGCTATTATCTATGTTCCATGCTATCGAACTGGCGTAACCGGGACGAGTCTTGATAACACCCATGTTACCGCTGAAGTTGATACTTACGAAGCCGGGAACCTTCATCATCTCCCGGATGTGGCTCGGAGTGGACACTCGCTTGTACATGGTATCGTTGGGCAATACGTAGATATATTTCCCACCCATTGTTGCGGCCTTGGCCACTTTCAGCTGTTTCAAGTCGCGGCTCAGCGTTGCCTGCGTCAGCTTAAAGCCCTCTTTCTGCAAGGCGTTTAGGAGCTCGTCTTGGCTTCCTAATTGTTGGCTCGAAATAATCAGCCGCAGTGTCTCCAGTCTGTCGTTCTTGACTTTCATATTGGTATATTTATTCAAAATCGGCTGCAAAATTATACAAAATTCTGCATATTCCCAAATTTTTTATGATTATTTTTCTTATTCATGTTTTAGAGTAACCATTCAGCGAATCGTCTCCTGTTAGACTACAAGCATCTGTGAACTCTTCGAGCAGAAAACGGGTTGAGAAAGGCAGGCTCCTAAAGAAGCCTGGCAGCAAGAGCCAATAATTCTCTCGAGAATTGGATGCTAAACCCCTGGTTTACGATTCCAAACCACCGATTTACGACGCTAAACCACTGGTTTACGATTCCAAACCAGTGGTTTACAATTATTCCACCCCGTGGAATAAAACTGAAGTACCAACTATCCGTTGATACGCAGGCTTCCCGTCACGGACTTCTGCCGCCAGTGTCCGAATGCCGTCCATGATACAACAATTTGTCCGTTTCTCTCGCGCGTGCGTATATGGCTTAACCCGAAAACATCCCACCCATCCTACCCATCCGACACCCGCGTTAGGTGTAGGATGGGTAGGATGGGTGGGATGTTTTCGGATTTGCCTTCAATTATGCGCGCATACGCGCGCGCGAATGAGACAAATAGAAAAGTAACTCACCTTCCGCAAACTTGCGAAACTCTTATATTTATAATAAGGTGTAATGCATTCCTTGTCTTGACTTATGTTAAGTAGTGTAGTTTTTTTGTTTTTCTTGATAAAATATTTCTCTAAAAAGTTTGCAGATTCAGAAAATTGTCGTACCTTTGCACCCGCTTTCGCCCAAAAATCTTGCATTTTGTGGTGATTGCTCAATAAGAAAGAGTTCTTTGAAAGGATTACATAGACAGAGAAGTAGT
>ONKY01000053.1 GCA_900318585.1 uncultured Prevotellaceae bacterium | reverse complement strand
GCCTGTGGAATAATTCTAAACCAGTGCTTTAGACTCGTAAACCACTGGTTTAGCGTCGTAAATCGGTGGTTTGGAATCGTAAACCAGTGGTTTAGCAAGTTTTTTTAAACGACAACACAAACAACATAAACCACTCGACCTTGGTCGCTTGCCGCTCGGCGACGAAAGGAGACGCTTGCCAAAGCAAGAAAGGAAGAACTCTGTTTTTTCAACCTTTGGTTGCTTCCGGTTCAGGGTATTGCGGCAGGATCCCGTAGACGGCAGTTGCCGTCGTAGGCAAATAGTTGTCTTTGTTGTACAAGTTCTTTCTATGAAAGCGACCAAGGTCGAGCGGTTGTTTAAGAAAAATTTTACGTGCGGGACGTGCGACACGTGCGACCATTTTTACCGTTTTGTATATACGTAGCTTATATGCGTATGCGTGCGAAAAATCAGAAAGTGGCGCCAGAAATCACTGACTACCAGCGACTTGATATTTTAGGATTCCACCAGCCCCTAACAAATGCTTGCACGGTTCAGAGAAATGTCGTAACTTTGCGCCCAGAAATCAGAGGCAGATGCAGTCGTCGCTAACCGAATAGATGGATCATGCGCACCGTCTGCCCAATTAGAAAGAGGCAGATGTAGTCGTCGCTAACCGAATAGATGGATCATGCGCACCGTCTGCCTAAACGTCAGCCTACAGACTGCCGACTCGTTCGCCTCAAACTATACCCAGGCGCAGCGGCAGATGGCGACGATTATTTATTGTAATAAGTACCCGCACAAAACAGCGGGCCAAGTGATCTTTGACATCGCGGAAAAATGCCAGGAAGCTACTTCACCAGTAGCTTCCTGACCGTACCATCGCTCATGCGAATGATGTTCACGCCCTTCTGCAGATGATTCAGCGACCATCGGCGGAAGAAAGATTAGTGATAATCAGTCAAGACTGCCCCACTAGTGTCTGGATAGTCATTCCTTGAACTATTACAGCAGAGAACGAAATAGTAAAATAATCTTAAATAATCGCCGCAAACGATACAACTAATCGATATTTTTTATAATTTTGCACCGCTTTAAGCAAGTATTTGTGTATACACACTTGATTTCCAACAAGTTAAAAGGGAAATACTAAAGGGAAGAATAGAGAATGAGGCAATTAAAAATTCAAAAGAGTATCACCAACCGTTCCAGTGAAGCTCTTGACAAGTATTTAGTGGAAATTGGCCGCGCGCCACTGATTAGCATCGATGAGGAAATCGAGCTGGCGCAGAAGATCCGCAAGGGCGGACCAGAAGGAGAACGGGCAAAAAACAAGCTGGTAGAAGCCAACCTGCGTTTCGTAGTATCTGTGGCGAAGCAGTACCAGCATCAGGGACTTACATTGACCGACCTTATTGACGAGGGTAACATTGGCCTCATTAAAGCCGCACAGAAATTTGACGAGACCCGTGGTTTCAAGTTCATCAGCTATGCTGTATGGTGGATTCGCCAAAGCATCCTGCAGGCTATTGCCGAGCAGAGCCGTATTGTACGTCTGCCGCTGAACCAGGTGGGTTCGCTGAACAAAATCAACAACGAAATCAATAAGTTTGAGCAGGAGAACCAACGCCGTCCGTCCATTCAGGAGCTGGCTGAGATGACCCGTATTGACGAAGAAAAGATCAATCAGTCGATGATGGCCGATGGCCACCACATGTCAATCGACGCCCCTTTCCAGGAAGGCGAGGATAACACTATGCTTGACGTGATGTCGTCTGGCGACGACTCCCGCACCGACCGCCAGGTGGATCATGAGTCCATGGCCCAGGAGCTGAATGCTGTACTCTCGAAGGTATTGAAAGAACGCGAGATTACCATCCTGCGCGAATGTTTCGGTATCGGATGCCACGAAAAAGGCTTGGAGGAGATTGGTGACCGGCTGGGTCTTACTCGTGAGCGTGTACGCCAGATTCGCGAAAAGAGCATTTTGAAACTCCGTGAATCGGGTAATGCCAAGATTCTGATGAAGTATCTGGGCTAAAAGCGTTAAACAACACCACAAAAGCGCACATTCAGCAGGAAAAATTTGGCGGCTCCAAAAAATCTTTGTACTTTTGGAGGCGTGAAATGCAACACAATGATAGCAGCTATCATGCTGGGCATACTCACATACAGTATGCCCAGCTATGTTATGGCGCGGGTGAAAGTGACTTCGCCCACGCTGAACCGTGTGTTCGACTATTCAAGTAACATCGATCGTGGCGAGTTGTCAGGCTACACTTCCAACGTATACGTAAAGCGTACTTTCAACTGCTGGAAACGAAATTCCACTCTGTGGCTTATACCGACGATGTATTCCATTGCAGAGGGTGACAGGATGTTTATCCACGAGTCATACAACCGTGTAAAATTCAAAGATATTCAGGTATATGACGTCAACAGACAAGTGGTCTACAGCACCATCCGCCACAACCGCCGTATCATGCCTACGCTGGTGGAATTCCTGACGCCCAACATCTACGGTGAGACCATCTATCTTGACCACATGCTCTCTCCCTTCCACCGAACGAACGCCAAATACTACCGCTACGACGTCCAGCCGCTCATCACTGGTGTTGCCCATATCAAATTCAAGCCACGCTTCAACGACAATACGCAACTTGTTTCGGGAGAGGCTGTTGTTGACTTGAACACGGGCAAGATTATCTCGACATCAATAGACGGTGAGTTCGATATGATTAAGTTTCATACCGAGACGACACAAGGGGACGAAGGCCCTCGTTCGCTGCTTCCCAAGCAATGCAAAACCGACGGAGAATTCTATTTTCTTGGCAACCGTATCTTTGCCACCTACCAGGCCGTTTTCGATTGCCCTACCACCTTGTCGGACACCCTGAAGAACGTTGACTCGAGAGAGCTCATAGACTCACTTCGCCCCATCCCCCTCTCGCCACAAGAACAGACCATCTACCGGCTCCACGACGAAGCCCATCAGGAGAAGCCCACGCCTGCCGACTCCCTTCGTGAGGAACGTGACTCCATCCGCCTGAAGAAACGAATTGACATCTTCAACGACATCATCCGCCGCAAGATTGCCGACAACCTGGTGCTGCCCCTGCGCTATCAGTCCGAGCACACCTACTTCAAGCTCTCGCCCATCCTGAACCCCCAGTACCTAAGCTACAGCCACAGCAAGGGCACGTCATATAAAATACGCCTTGGCTCCGAATACTATTTCAACGCGCATCGTTACTTCGAGTTCAACCCGTGGTTTGGCTACAACTTCAAGTACAAGAAGTTCTACTTCACCGTACCCCTCCGTTTCAACTACAACCCCAAGCGCGACGGCTACGTGGAGGTGGTCTATGGCAACGGCAACCGCACCAGCCACGCAGGAGTAGCCAACGAGATACGCCGTGAGCATCAGGACACCATCCACCTGAAACGCGAGATGGAGCTGTTCGACGACACCCATCTGCTCTTGTCAAACAACATCATGCTGTTCGACTGGATAGATATTGAGACGGGTATCTCCTTCCACAAGCGCACAGCCTACGAACCAGAGTGGATGCGCACCTATGGCAAGCCCACCGAGTTCCGCAGCTTTTCCCCTACGCTCAGCTTCAAGCTCCGCCCCTGGCAGAGGGGACCACTCTTCACCATCGACTACGAACGCGGCATGAAAGGCATCAACCACTCTTCCATCGACTTCGAGCGCTGGGAGTTCGACGCATCCATGAAATACCAGTTCCACCCCCTTCGTAAGCTTAATATCCGGGCGGGCGGCGGTCTCTATACCCGTAAGGGCAGCAACCACTTCGTTGACTTCACCAACTTCCGTGACAACAACCTGCCAGAGGGATGGGACGATGAATGGACAGGAAACTTCCAGCTGTTGAGCAGCCGGTGGTACAACGAATCCGAATATTACGCCCGGGCGAACCTCTCTTATGAGACGCCCCTGCTCTGCGCCACTTGGATTCCGCTCGTCGGTCGGTATATTGAGAAGGAGCGCATTTACTTCAGCGCGTTAAGTATAGACCACACGCGCCCATACTTCGAGCTGGGCTACGGCTTCACCAACCGTTTTTTTTCTATCGGCATCTTCTCCAGCTTCCTCAATGCCCAGTTTGAGGACTTTGAATGTAAATTCACCTTTGAACTGTTCAGACGATGGTAATGGGAAATGAGAAATTGAGAAAATGAGTAAGCCCTTAACAGTTTATAAGGCCAGTGCGGGCAGCGGCAAGACTTTCACGCTGGCTACCCAATACATCAAGCTTGTGGTGCGCAATCCGCAGGCCTACCGCAACATCCTTGCCGTGACATTCACCAACAAGGCCACCGAGGAAATGAAGATGCGAATCCTGAGCCAGCTCTACGGCATCTGGAAGATGCGGGAGCAGCCAGAGGCATTCGCTGCATCCAAGCCCTACATGGAGGAAGTATGTAAGGCACTCGACGGAGCCTCTCCCGACTTTGTCAGCGAGCGTGCGGGCATTGCCTTGAGCAACCTGCTCCACAATTACAACTACTTCCGCGTGATGACCATCGACACGTTCTTCCAAAGCGTGCTTCGCAACCTTGCCCGCGAGCTTGACCTGACCACGAACCTGCGCGTGGGACTGAACGACGCCCAGGTGGAAGAGCAGGCTGTAGACCTCATGATAGATGACCTGCAGACTACGGATGCCGTGCTACAATGGCTGCTCCACTACATCATGGAGAATATCAGCGACGACAAGTCGTGGAACGTCATCAACCAAATCAAGCTGTTCGGAAAGACTATCTTCCGCGACTTCTACAAGAAGGAGAGCAAAGCCCTCAATGAGACGCTGGGCAGCGAACACTTCTTCGAGCATTACAACAAGACCCTGCGCCAGATTCGTTCCGATGCCCTGGAGCGGATGAAGCAGATAGGGGATGAGTTCTTCGACATACTTGACGAGGAAGGTCTCACCCCTGCCGATCTCTCAGGCAAGGAGCGCGGCATAGCCAGTTTCTTCAACAAGCTGAGGAACGGCACGTTCGACGAGAGCATTGAGAACCAGACAGTAAGCAACCATCTGGGCAACCCAGAGAAGTGGTATACCAAGACCCACCCGCGCGGTGAGTTCATCCATGCACTGGCAGGAGGACGCCTCGGCTCTCTCCTCCGCACGGCCATCGAAGAACGCCCTCGCCAGTGGCGACGTTACAAGTCGGCCGACCTAACCTTGCGTCACCTCAACCAGCTACGTTTGCTCAGCAGCATTGAGAAGCGTGTCCATGAGTTGAACGAGGATGCCAACCGCTTCCTGCTTAGCGACACCCAGCAGCTGCTCCACTCGCTCATCCAGGACACCGACTCGCCTTTCATCTTCGAGAAGACGGGCAGTCAGCTGGAGCACATTATGATAGACGAGTTCCAGGACACCTCTACTGTGCAGTGGCAAAACTTCCGCGTTCTGCTTAAGGAGACCATGAGCCACAGCTACTCCGAGAACCTCATTGTGGGTGACGTGAAGCAGAGCATCTACCGCTGGCGCTCAGGCGACTGGCGGCTGCTGAACAATATCCAAGAAGCCTTCCCAGAGCAAATGATTAACGTCGATGCTGACAAGCTGCGCTTCAACCGCCGCTCTGCCCGTACGGTGGTAAAGTTCAACAATGCCTTTTTCGCCGAGGCCGAACGGCAGGAGCGTCTGTTACTCGGTGACGATCCCGGTGCCGCCCAGCTGGAGCGTGCCTACGCCGATGTCATCCAGCAGGAGGTCAAGACCACGGAGGGCTATGTAAGCATCCGCCTGTTGCCCGCCGCCGACTATCAGGAGCAGACACTGGCAGAGCTCGTTGACATCGTAGAGACCCTACGCCGTCAGCACACGCCCTTGAACCACACGGCCATCCTCGTCCGCGCCAACCGCCTCATACCCCTCATTGCCAATTACTTCACGGAGCACCTGCCCGACGTGTCCCTCGTCAGTGACGAGGCTTTCCGCTTAGACGCCTCGCCTGCCGTCTGCATCATCATCCAGGCGCTCCACCTGCTCACCCATCCTGATGACCTGCTGGCGCGCGCGTTCATCCAGAAGACGCTACCCGGTGGCATTCCCGAAGCCTACGATGCCCAGCAGGAGGAACTCCGACAGCTGCCGCTCTACGAACTTGCCGAGCAGCTGTTTGCCCTGTTCGGTCTGAACAGCCTCAACGACCAATCGGCTTACGTATGCACCTTTTTCGATTACCTGTCTGACTTCATCAGTGAGCGGCCTGCCGATATTGACAGTTTCGTGAGCCACTGGGAGGAGACTTTGGCCTCAAAGACTATACAGAGTGCGGGCATCGACGGTGTACGTCTCATCAGCATCCATAAGTCGAAGGGCCTGGAGTTCGACACAGTCATCATACCCTTCTGCGACTGGCAGTTGGAGAAGTCTACAGGAAACATCATCTGGTGCTCGCCGGAAGAAGAACCGTTCAGCCAGCTGCCCATCGTGCCCGTTGACTACAGTCGCAAGGCCATGATCGGCACCATCTACGAAGCCGACTATTGCCACGAACACCTGCAGAACGTAGTGGACAACCTGAACCTGCTCTACGTGGCCTTCACCCGCGCCTGTCGCCAGCTTTTTGTAGTAGGCCGTCGCGAAGCCAAGAACTCGCGTTCCTCTATCATAGAAAGCGTGCTGCCCCAAATAGCAGGCGACGAGCAGAGTCCCCTACCCCATGCCACGTTCTCCCTCCCCAGCAATGCGGACGAGCCGTTGCTGTTTGAGTGCGGAGAATCAGGGGAATACAAGGAAAAAGGAAAACCGTCCGACGGAAGGAAAAAGGAGGCGAACGTGTTTCTCCAGCCCTCCACTCCGCTCAACGTCACCATCCAGTCCTTCCCCCTGAAGGCTGAGTTCCGCCAAAGCAACCAGAGCAGCCTGTTCATAGACAACGAAGAGTCACCCTCGCCGTCCTATATCCAGTTAGGCAGCCTGCTCCATTACATCTTCTCTACCATCAGCACCACCGCCGACATTGACGGCGCACTCAACCAGTTAGAAACGGAGGGCGTGCTGGCACCGGGCAGCCAGGGCGAGACCGTGCCTCAGGTTCGCGCCTCGCTCATCAACATGATACGCCGCCGGCTGGAGCATCCCAAGGTGGCCGACTGGTTCTCACCCCGCTGGACACTCTACAACGAGTGTGCCATCCTGTCCGAGGAGGATGGAAGAACCATCGAGCGCCGGCCAGACCGTGTCATGACTGACGGCAAAGAATGGATAATCGTGGACTTCAAGTTCGGCAGCCCCAACGAGGAACACCACACGCAGGTACAACAATATATGTACCTGCTCCGCCAGATGGGTCACGAACAGGTGAAGGGCTATCTTTGGTATGTCTACACCAATAAGATTGTTGAAGTGAGAGGTGAGAACTGATAGGTTCTCCCAAACTAAATAAAACAAGAACTGAGAGATATGATTAGACTTGTGCTCAGAATTTGGGCGTGCAAGCTAATCATACCTCTCAGTTCTCAGTTACCCTTACAGATTCAGACTTTTCTTCAGAGCTTCAATCTTTTCTTCGGCGGCCTTCGTGCAGCGCTCGTAGTCGGCAGCACCCTTAAAGGAAGGATCCTTGACCTCCGCGTAGAACTTGATCTTCGGCTCCGTTCCCGAAGGACGTACGCTGACCTTCGTGCCGTCCTCGCAGAACCACTGCAGCACGTTGGAGGTGTCGGGCATGTTGAGCTTCTCAACGGTGCCGTCGGCCTTCTTGGCCTCGAGGGTCTTGAAGTCCTTGGAGAGCACGATCTTCGAGCCGCCCAGATCCTTGGGAGGATTGGCGCGGAAGTCGGTCATCATCTGCTTGATCTCGTCGGCGCCGGTCTTGCCGGGACGTACCACGTTGATTGTCACCTCCTTTGAGAAGCCATACTCGGCATAGATGTCCATGAGCAGGTCGTAGAGCGTCTTGCCGTTGTCGCGTGCCCAGGCGGCAATCTCGCAGATCAGGCAGATGCTGGCGGGG
>ONKY01000049.1 GCA_900318585.1 uncultured Prevotellaceae bacterium | reverse complement strand
GCTCTCGAAACCTTTCCAAAGATTGACTAGTACCTCCTGGAACAGGTCGTTCACCTCGTCGGCATCCTGCGAGAACATATAGCACACAGTGTAGATGGTGCTCTTGTGTTCCGCTACGGTTTGCGCAAACTGTCTTTCTAATGCTGTCATTGTCGTTCTGTTTTTTGAATCTGTTACCCATTAGACGCGGCACAGTTACAAAAAACTACACGAAAAACGAAAAAAATACTATTGCCTATCCATTTATTTGAATTGAGTTACCATCACTTGTGAGAGGCAAGCCCTTGTGTCACTCTCCGAGGAGCGTGGCGCTGGTGCTGCCGATGATGCGGACGGGAACGGTCTCGCCGATGTGGTGGCCGTTCTTGGGGAACACCACCATCTTGTTCTGCTCGGTGCGACCGCAGAGCCTGTCGCGCGAGCGCTTGGAGAAGCCTTCCACCAAAACATTGAACTCACGACCCTCGTCCTTGCGGTTCTGCTGCGCGGAGATTTCCGTCTGCAACTGTATCAGTTCGTTCAGCCGGCGAATCTTCACCTCCTCGGGCACATCGTCGGGCAGATGCTTCGAAGCATAGGTGCCGGGACGTTCGCTGTACTTGAACATAAAGGCGGAGTCATACTGCACCTCGCGCATCAGCGAGAGCGAGAGCTGATGGTCTTCCTCCGTCTCGGAGCAATAGCCCACGAAGATATCGGTGGACAGGCCGCAATCGGGGATGATACGGCGAATGGCGGCGACGCGGTCAAGATACCACTCGCGGGTGTATTTGCGGTTCATCAACTGCAGGATGCGGTTGCTGCCGCTCTGCACAGGCAGATGGATATGGCGGCAGACGTTAGGCATGTCGGCTATTACCTGCAGCGTCTCGTCGCTCATGTCCTTCGGGTGGGAGGTGGTGAAGCGTATGCGCATCTCCGGTGCCTCCTCGGCGACCTTCCGCAGCAATCCCGGAAAGTCCGGACAGTCTGGATTATCCGGAATAGAATACGAGTTCACGTTCTGTCCGAGGAGCGTCACCTCCTTGAATCCCCGGTCGCGCAGGTCACGTACCTCTTTTAATATACTCTCCACATCGCGGCTCCGCTCACGGCCTCGGGTGTAGGGCACGATGCAGTAGTGGCAGAAGTTGTTGCAGCCGCGCATGATGCTGACGAAGCCACCAATCTTATGGCCTATGGCAATACGCTGGGGCACCACGTCGCGGTAGGTCTCCGTGAGCGACAGTTCTGTGTTGATGGCCTTATGCCCAAGCTCTGCCTGGGCAATGAGGTCGGGCAGCGACATGTAAGCATCGGGACCGGCCACGAGGTCAACGCCGTGCTTCTCTAACAGCTCGTCCTTCACACGCTCAGCCATACAGCCAAGTACTCCGATGATCAGTTTTGAGTTTTGAGTTTTGAGTTTTGACTTCCGCAATGCGCTGAGTGCCTCTAAGCGGTGATAGATCTTCTGTTCGGCATTGTCGCGCACCGAGCAGGTATTCAGGAACACGGCATCAGCCTCATCTATACTCTCCGTCGTCTCGTAACCTGCCATTTGCATCACGCTGGCCACTACCTCTGAGTCGGCCACGTTCATCTGGCATCCGTATGTTTCAATCAATAGCTTTTTCATGTTGTATTTCATTTTTCGTCATTCATCTTTCATTTTCCCAGTCACTCCTCCCGGCACGTTTACCTGGATTCCGTTCTCATCCTTCTCCACGCAAACCTCGCCGTAGAGTGTATGGATAGTGGCTTTCACCTGGCTGATGTTGCTCACTGGCTGAGGGTCAATCCTGAGGTGACGCATACCGTGGGTGCCGGGCTGCTGGCGTATGCCGGCAATGGAGCGGAAGAGCCATTCGTCTATCTGCCCCAGCATAAAATGGTTCTCCGAAGCGCCCTCGCGCGGATTCCACTGCTCGGTGAGCGTCGTCGCGCCCTGAGCTATTTGGAAGCCATAGCCAGGTGTCTCGTCATGGTTCAGCATCTGAAACAGCAGCTCGTTCTGCCCGTTGTCGGCCAACACGCGAAAGAGGTAGCGGTTACCCACGTCGCCCGTGGTCAGACGGTCTCCGTGGGCGTGGATGTCGGCAATCAGGTTTTTCAACACGGCGGCTTTGTTCTCACCACAGATGCCGAGAAACAGCGGCAGCGCGTTCGATGTCTGCGAGTTGGTGCCGTAATAGCAGGAGTCGGGCTTGTAGAAGTGGCGGTTGAAGCTCTGTGTCACTGCTTGGCATAGCTGCCCGTATCTCTCAGCGTCGGCGGTGCGGCCAGTCATCTGTGCCGACTTGGTAATGAGCTGCAGGTCATAGATGTAATGGGCCGTCGCCACGAGGGGCACTGGGGTATTTTTGGAGAAGCCCGCACGTCCTGGGCCGTAGTCGTACCAGTCGCCGAGACCGTGGCTCACGATGCCGTCTTCGGCACGGCTCGTCAGGTAGTCCACGTAGCGGCGCATCGGCTCGTAATTATCGGTGATGAGCGTCGAGTCGCCATACATCTCATAATATTGGAAGGGCAGGATGATAAGTGTCGAGCCCCACTCCGGCGAGTCATCAAACAGGTTGCCAAACGACACGTACTGCGGAGCTGTCGTGGGCACCATACCATTGGCTTTCTGGGTGTCCACAATGTCGCGGATGATCTTCGGGACGAGGCGCGTCATATCGAAGTTAAAGAACAGTGACGGACCGCAGAGGTGATCCTGCTCCAGCCAGCCGAGTTTTTCGCGGTGGGGGCAGTCGGTCATCACGGCCTGCATGTTGCTGCGCTCGGCGCGCTCGATGAGGCGGTGAGTCTTCGTAAAGCGGTCGTTGTTACACCAGAACGACGAGGTCTCGGCGGCGAAGTTATACACGAAACAGCTCTTCAAACTGTGAATCACTGGCAGTCCCTGCGGATTAGGCTGTCCCTCCATCACCGCACCCTCCACCTGGATATAACGGAAGCCGTAGTACGAGAAACGGGGATGCCACTGCTCTTTACGTGTAGAGCGTAGGGTGTAGAATGTAGAGTTTGCTGCCGCAATACCTTCTGATCCCTTGAGTGTATACTCGTAGAAATGCGGACGTCCGGTCTGCGACTGGTCGCAGGTGCCTTGCGGGGTGAGCCGCTCCGACACCAACAACTTCACCTTCTGCCCCGCTTTGCCGCTGACGGTGATTTCGGGGAAACCCGCGAGGTTCTGGCCCATGTCGCAAACGAATGCAGCATTGTCGATGGAATGGGCCGTTTTTGCAGAGGCACTGTCGATGGAATCGGCAAAAAGAGGTTTCCATGATTTCACGTCGTAGCGCTCCATTACCTTCACGGACTGGCAGGTCTCGGGTCGGAGCCTGCCCTCAGGACCTTCGGTGATGACCACGGGCTTCCATTGAGGGCTCGTTTCCAATCGGGCGTCGTACGACTCGCCGCCGTAGATACTGTTGAACGTTATGGGGCTCAAGCTCCATTTCCAGCTTTGGTCGCTGACAATCTGTTCGGTCGAACCATCCTCGTAGGTGATGTCCATACGGAAGAACAGCTGCGGCGGGCCGAAGCTCGTCTGTAGCTTACTGTATCGGCCGCCGCGCTGGACATTGAAGAAGCCGTTGCCCAGCAAAACGGCAATCTCGTTGACGCCATTGGTGTGTTGCTCGGCGGCCGTGACGTCGTAGACATTGTAATAGACTGTCTTGCTGTATTCGCTCCACAGGGGTGCGAAGACGCTGTCGCCGATCTTCTCGCCGTTGATATACAGTTCATAATGACCGAGGCCGCAGATATAGACGATGGCGTCGGTGACTGTCTTCAGTTGGCCGTTGCCGTCATACCGTTCCAGCATGACGTTCTTGCGCAGGACGATGCTCTTCATGGAGAGTGTATCGACGTCGACCCACTGGTTCTTGAAGTCGTCTTTCTTGAATTCGGTGTTGCTCCAGCGGCCTTCAGGGATATGGGCATCCTTCTTCGTGATGGCACCTATCCATGTGGGGGGGGGCAGCTCAGGCATCACGCGGATGGTCTGCTCACGGCTCCAGTCCGACCACTCGCCACCCTGGCTGATCCTGACCTTCCACCGATAGCCTAACACGTTGTATTGCAGCCGAGGCAACTCAATGAACTGGCTCTGGTCGGTAGCGACCTGCTGGTCGCAGACCGTCCGTCCGGTGTGACGCTCGGTGACGATGAGATGGTAGGCCTCCTGCATGGCTGTCGTCTTCCGGTCGTCGGCATACTGCCAACCCAAGCGTATCTTCTCCTTGCCGTCGACAATGGCCATCTGTTCCGTCTGGTAGTTGCAGAGGGTCTTGTGGACAACAAGCTTGGCACTGGCGCAGTTCGCGGCCAGGCAACCAAGAAGGAGGATTCGGCGTAAGAGTCTGTTTATCATCATCAGCGTATTTATTCGTTATTGTCAGAGTAATCAACGCCGTCGATGGCGTATGTTATTTTTCCGTCCTTGATTTCCGCGTCAACACAGCGCCGGCCAGAGATATAAAGGCTGAAGCGGCAGTTCCACTCACGTGGCCAGGCAGGGAAGAGGATGGGGTTGTGGTCAAGGTCTTCCTGCAGCAGCATCTCCTGCAGGCCAATCATGCCGGCACCGCCACGGTTATGGTCGGGCGCCCAGTCGAAACCGGCATCCCAGAAGGCCGGGAAGCGGTAGGGTCCGTTGCCCAGTTTTTCGGTGTTCAGGCGCTTCGCCTCGTCGGTCAGTCCCAAGCAGGCGGCCCAGATATTGTCCTGCTTCCAGCCCTTCGTGCTGCGCACCTCCACGGCGTGCGGGTCCTTGAAGTAAGTGTTGCGGGCAATGTCGAGGTGCGGTCTTTCCACGCCATAGATGCGCCAGGGGAAGACGGGATAGAGCTGAGGCGTCTCAGTGTTCTGGATACGTTCCCAGCTTTCGGCAGGGGCGATACATGTGTCGCCGTCGATAATCTGCAAGGGGATGTCGGGCAGACAGCCGCCGGAATCCCCGGAAAGTCCGGAATCTCCTGCTACCACCCGCAGGGCGGCAACGGTGCTGGCGGGGTTGCGCGCTATCTTATAGGTCTCGCAGCCCGAGCCGGGATAGATGACGAGGTCGGGGTAGTGCTCAGGGAAGAAGCGGAGGGTCTCGTCGATAAGTGTCTGATACTTGTCCAACGTGGAATCGGGATACCACGGTCGCATCTGAATGGCCATCTGGCAGAACTCCAAGGCGGTGTCCCACTCATACTCCAGCCATCGGTTGTTCTCCACACCCCAGTCGCTGTCGTCGGCGTGCTTACCGTATTCGGCAGGGTTGGGCAGCCCGAAGTTCTCTATCTGCTCACTGAAGCAGGCCCCCTCGTGTCCCCAGTGGTGGCGTGACCACGCTACGGCGTTGGGCAGCATCCGCAGGTAGGTGTCGAGCTGTGGCCGGAGCAGGTCGTAGTCGCCGCTCTTGAGCATGGGCCAGTAGACAAGCCGCTGGTTCTGTGCCGTCATTGTGCCCCCGCCCCACTTGCGGTAGTCGGGGGTGAAGGTGGCAGTAGAGTCCACGTAGACGGGGTCAAACGTAAAGAGTCCGCCATTGAACTTCGTGGGCCACTGGCCGTAGGCATTGCAGCCTAGCAGGTATCGCATCAGCTCGTAGTTGCGCACCATGCGCCGGCACTCCTCCGGAGCATTTTCGTCCACCTCTATCCAACTGCGCTGCCAGTAGTCGTGCCACCAAGAAGAGGATGCCCCCTCGAAAGCCCCCTCAGAAGCCCTCTCCAAACCTCCCCATGAAGGGGAGGCTATTTGTCCAGCCCATCCCTCTTCTGCGCTCTGTAAGCCTCCCCTACAGGGGGAGGTTTGGAGGAGGTTTTTATTTAGTTTGATGCTGATGGTGCTCTTCTTCAGGTAGTCGTTGCGGAAGTTCCAGCTGCGATAGTCGGTGGAGGCGTAGGTGCCGCTGCCGGTTCCCACGAACCGGAAGCCTTCGGCCAGCATCTCACCCTGCATCAGCAGTCCGCCGATGGGGTTGTAGAGCTGGTCTTTCACGCTGATCATGCGTTCCCTCTCTACGGTGAAGTCGAACACTGTTTCCGCCCTGTTCTGGTGGGAGAAAGTCAGCCTGCCGTCCTCGGCCCGGATACTGTCGGCAAAGGTTGTGCAGTCCTTGGGGATGATCCATTTGTAAGAGCATTGCTGGCACTCCGCCTTCGTCACCGTGCGGTCGCGGTAGCGCCAGCTCTCATAGCTCAGCGTAGCCCGTTCCGTATGTTGCGATTCCATCGCAACAAACACGACCGGCGTGAAGACGTCCACCCATATCCTGATCTCCATGCCCTTGCCTTTGATGTAGACGGCGCCTTCATCCAAGCGCAGCTCCTGTCGGAAGTCGCTGCCGTCGAAGGGGCTCCCCTCGAAATGCAGGCGCCAGCGTCCGGCCTTCAGCAGCGTATTGTTTTCGTCGAACCACCCGCTCTGCTGCACGTAGAAGAGCACATCGCCCTGCTCCACCCACACATTCATGCCAATGTCGTGGCCGCCGCAGGGCATCGACTCGCTACTGTTGCGGCTCTGCGAGGTCCACACCACCGGCTTAGGCACGTAGGCGAATAACGCTACGCTAAAGAACAATGAATAAAGAATAAAGAACAATGATCTCATTCCTCACTTATCACTTATCACTCTATTCAGCCTCGGACATTACGGACTTTCTCGGACTTTTCTTTGTCCGTGTCTGTCCGTTTAGTCCGTTGCCTTTCACTTATCACTCAGGCCGAAGGCCGCATCACTCTTCATACATAATCAGGGCCGACTGCGGGCTCACCATCGTGCGGCGCCCGAAGATCTTGCTGGTTGACTGCTCATTGATTTCGCCGTCCTGGCACACCACCACGTACATGCCCTTGGGGATGTTGACCTGCTGTGGCTCACGGTTGCTGTTCAGGATGACCACGATGTTCCGCCAGTCGTCGCGGCCCGCATAGTCCTTCAGGCGGAAGGCCACCACGCCCTTCGGTGCATCCAGGAACTCTAAGTGCTTGCGCACCAATCCGGCATCGCCCAAGCGGAAGGCAGGATGATGGCGGCGCAGGCTGATCAGGTCGCTGTAGTAACGGAACACCTGCGGGTACTTCTCTTTGTTCTCCCAGCACAGCTGGTTGATGCTGTCGGGCGACTCGAACGAGTTGTGTACGCCTTGCTTGGTACGCAGCAGTTCCTCGCCGCTGAGCATGAAGGGCACGCCCTGCGAGGTCATCACCGCCGTCTGTGCCAGCAGGTCCAGACGTATCAATTCCTCCTCCGTGATGCCGGGGATGCTGGCCCGCAGACGGTCAACGAGGCACATGTCGTCGTGACAGCTCACATAGCTCATCATCTGCGTCGGCTCCGTAGCCCACGCCTCTTTCGAGTAGTTCACCTTGGTCATGTCCACCTGCGGATGGCTGATGGCACCCACGATGCCGAACTTCACGCTCTCCTCGTTGTCAGGCAGTCCGGCCAAGAAGGCACTCTTCGTATCGTCGTCGAACGGGCCGCGCAGGCCGTCGCGAATCTCATCGCTGAAGGCGGCGATGCCCGACATCCGGCTGATGTTCGCCTTCATGCCCAACTGCTCCGTGGGCAGCGCACATGCTCCGGCGCTCCAGCCCTCACCATAGATGAAGATGGAGGGATTGAGCTTGTTCAGCTCCTGGCGGATGAGGTTCATCGTCTCAATGTCGTGACAGCCCATCAGGTCGAAGCGGAAGCCGTCCACCCGATACTCGTTGTACCAATACTTCACGCTCTCCACCATAAAGCGTCTCATCATCTTCTTCTCTGAAGCCGTCTCATTGCCACAGCCAGAACCGTTGCTGTATTTTCCATCAGCAGTCTTCCGATAGTAATAATCCGGATAGGTGCGCTGGAAGTTGCTGTGCTCAATGTCGTAGGTATGGTTATACACCACGTCGAGGATCACGGCGATGCCAGCCTTGTGCAGCGCCTGCACCATCTGCTTGAACTCGCGGATACGGGCTAAGGGATCGTAGGGGTCGGTGCTGTATCCGCCCTCTGGAACATTATAGTTCACCGGGTCGTACCCCCAGTTGTACTGCGGTTCGTTGAGGCGTGTCTCGTCCACCGAGCCGTAGTCGTAGCTCGGCAGGATATGCACGGCGTTCACCCCTAACTGCTTCAGGTGGTCAATGACCCAGGGCTCCGTCAGCGCCAGGAATTTACCAGGATACTTCGCGTCGCTGCGGCCGACGGAGAAGTCGCGGTGGTGCAGCTCGTAGACCACGAGGTCGGCGGGCGACTTAATGACGGGATGCTGGTCGCAGCACCAGTCGTCGGGCATCGTGTTCACCGCGTTGATGATGGCTCCGCGCCGTCCGTTCACGCCGACAGCCTTGGCAAACACGCCGGGCGTCTCCCCGTGTCCTGTGTCGAAAGTGTAGAAGCGCCCCATCAGGTTGCCCTTCACCGTTGCCGTCCACACATCCTGCGCCTCGGCTCGCTTCATGCTCACCGTCTTCAGCGCCTTGCCGCCCTGGCCGTCCTTGTAGATACGCACCTTCACGCTCTTGGCCGTCCACGGGGCAAACAGTCGGAACGTGGTCTGCTCCGGCTGACACTCCATCTCGTTGAAGGTGAATGCTCCACCCTCTTCACTCTCTTTCGTTTGCGCCGGTACCACCACGGGCAGCAGCGCCATCAGTCCTGCTAATATCAATTTCTTCATCGTTAATTTCTTAGTTACGTTAGCTATACACAAGCAGTTTCGCCAATTTTTGGCAAAGTTACGAAAAGTCGAGAGAAGAACAAAACAAATCGATTTGTTTTTTCTTCCGAGCCAGAGTATCTTCGCTACTTTTCGTCGCAAAGTTACGAAAAATTAGCAAACACACCAAATAATCTGCCCTCATTTTGCAAACAAAGTACCTAAAGAACCAAAAAACACCCGCACGTGTCGCACGTCCCGCACGTAAACTTTATCCTTAACGACCACGAGCTTTTCTTTCAACTACCGCTCGACCTTTGGTTGCTTGCCAGAGCAAGAACGGATTTAACGGATTGCTGTATAAAGTACTGTTTCAGCTGGCAGAAGTACTTGGAACAAATTATTCCAGCCTGTGGAATAATTCTAAACCAGTGCTTTAGACTCGTAAACCACTGGTTTAGAATCGTAAATCGGTGGTTTAGGATCGTAAACCAGTGGTTTACATCCAATTCTCGAGAGAATATAATCTAAAGTCACGCTTTAGCATCGTGAAGCGCCACGACAGGACAGCAAGACGTTCGCTTCCAGTATGTCGGAGATTTACGTGCGACCTTACGTGCGACCTTACGTGCGACCTACACCAGAAAATAGGCACTGATAATCAGGCAGTTAAGTGTCACGTGCGGGACGTGCGACCTCTGGTTGTTTTTTCTTTTTTCCTTGTTATTCTTGTTGTCTTTGTTCTTTCTATGAAAGCGACCAATGGTCGAGCGGTCGTTTAAAAATACAAGTGGTTTTTCGCTGGCAGACGAAGGAAAAGAGACGTTTTAACTTTTCTTCTATTTATTTTTTTTGATTTTTGCCGAAAGCTCCGTATCTTTGCATCCTATAACCATTAACCAGCAGTGGTAAGCGAGACTATGAAACGACTACTGATCTTATCCCTTCTCCACCTGTCGGTGGTTTCCTGGTGCGCAGCCCAGTTGAGCTGGGGCGACCAGGGCAACGGCACGTACATCAACCCCGTGCTCTGCGCCGACTTCTCCGACCCGGACGTCATCCGGGTGGGCGAGAAGTACTATATGGTGGCCTCCGACTTCCACTTCGTCGGTATGCAGCTCTTGGAGAGCGACGACCTGGTGAACTGGCGCATCGTGACACAGGTATACAGCCGCTTCGACCTGCCGGGCTGGGATACCAACAGCCACTATGCCGGCGGCTCGTGGGCACCTGCTCTGCGCTATCACGACGGGAAGTATTGGATCTACTTCTGCACGCCCGACGAAGGGCTGTTCATGACACAGGCCGAACGCCCCGAGGGGCCGTGGAGCCCGCTTCACTGTGTAAAAGCCGTGGAGAAATGGGAAGACCCCTGTCCATTCTGGGATGACGACGGTCAGGCCTACTTGGGGCGCAGCCGCCACGGAGCAGGCCCCATCATCGTCCACCGGATGAGCGCCGACGGCCGACAGCTGATGGACGACGGCGTGACCGTCTACACAGGCCCCGTGGCAGAAGGCACGAAGTTCCTCAAGCGGAACGGCTGGTACTACCTCTCCATTCCCGAGGGCGGCGTGGGCACAGGCTGGCAGACCGTCCTGCGCTCGAAAAACATCTACGGCCCGTACGAGAAGCGCGTCGTGCTGGAACAAGGCTCTACGACGGTGAACGGCCCGCACCAAGGAGCCATCGTCCAAGCCCCTCCCTCCGCCCTCCCCAATAAGGCCAAAGGGGAAGAGGACGACTGGTGGTTCCTGCACTTCCAGCACGACGGGGCGCTGGGGCGCGTGGTACACCTGCAGCCCATGCACTGGCAGGATGACTGGCCCGTCATCGGTGTAGACATTGACCGCAACGGCATCGGCGAGCCCGTGAAGGTGTGGACGAAGCCTCTCCCCCTGTCCTCCCCCGTCTCCGACAAAGGAGAAAAAGCTGATAAGAAGAGTGTTCCTGTCATACCAGCCAAGGGTTATTCACCCTTTACATTGGATGGTAAGAATCTGGCTCCCCAGTGGCAGTGGAATCACAACCCCGCCGACGAGGCGTGGTCGCTCACGGAGCACAAGGACCAGCTGACCCTTCACGCACTACAGGCCGACAACTTCAGGCAGGCTCGCAACACGCTGACACAGAAGGTGGTTGGCTACGAGAGTGAAGTCACCGTGACCATTGACTGTTCACACCTGGCAGAAGGCGGTCGTGCAGGGCTGGCCTGTATCGGCAAGCCAAACGTCGTGTCGGGCATCAGAAAGCAGGATGGCAGGCTCTGCTTGTACTGCGGCGGGGACAACGAAGAAAAGGAGGTGGCAATTATCGGCAGCCGGAAGATCTGCCTGCGTCTGTCTTTCGATATGCCGAACAAGCAATACCGTTTCGCCTACAGCACCGACGGCAAGAAGTTCACAGCCGTGGGCGAGCCCTTCTTCTCCGACTTCGCGAACTGGAAGGGCGTGCGCTTCGGCCTGTTCCATTATAATAAGGAGAGGAGCGCCGGCTATGTCTGCATCCCGTGGGTAAAGTACGAAATAAAGAAATAAAAACTAATAACAAGAACCGATATGAAAAGAATGATTCTCACGGCCCTGATGGCCACAACCTGTATGATGACAATGAACGCACAACCGAAACTGTCGGCCAACAACATCGACGAGGTGATGAAGGCCATGACCTTAGAAGAGAAAGCCAAACTGCTTGTTGGCGGTGCAAACAATTTCTTCGGCGCTAACGCTGTCGTTGGCGGCGAGGCCGACCTCGTGGCCGGCGCCGCCGGTACGTCGCCAGCCATCCCGCGCCTCGGCATCCCCGCTACTGT
Source organism: uncultured Prevotellaceae bacterium (assembly GCA_900318585.1). GTDB lineage: Bacteria > Bacteroidota > Bacteroidia > Bacteroidales > Bacteroidaceae > Prevotella. The sequence continues at coordinate 7,541 of ONKY01000049.1, read as the reverse complement.
ACTGACCGACGGCCCTGCCGGCGTGCGCATCAACCCTACCCGTAAAGGCACGGACAAGACCTACTATGCCACCGCCTTCCCCATCGGTTCGTGCTTAGCCTCTACCTGGAACACCGAACTCGTAGGAAAGGTGGGCGAGGCCATCGGCAACGAGACGAAGGAATACCGCTGCGACGTCATCCTCGGCCCAGGCATGAACCTGCACCGCAATCCCCTCTGCGGACGTAACTTCGAGTACTATTCGGAAGACCCGTTCCTGACGGGAAAGATAGCTGCCGCCTACATCAACGGCGTACAGAGCCAGGGGGCAGGCGTATCGGCCAAGCACTTCGCCGTGAATTCGCAGGAAACCGACCGTACCAGCGTGGACGAGCGCGTCTCGCAGCGCGCGGCACGTGAGATCTACCTCCGCGGATTCGAGATTGCCGTCCGCGAGAGTGACCCGTGGACCATCATGGCCTCGTATAACAAGATCAACGGCCAGTTCTCCATGGGCAACCGTGACCTGCTGACCAGCATCCTCCGCGAGGACTGGGGCTACAAGGGCATCGTCATGACCGACTGGATAGGTATCCGCGATGGACTGCCCACCATCACTGAGGTTCAGGCAGGCAACGACCTGATGGAGCCTGGACAGCCGAAGCAGGTGAACGAGATTATTGAGGGTGTGAAGAGCGGCAAGCTCGACATCAAGGATGTGGACCGCAACGTGCGCCGTATGCTCGAATATATCGTCAAGACACCGAGCTTCCACCAGTATCCCGCATCAAATGCTCCCGACTTCAAGGCACACGCTGCCATCACCCGCCAGTCGGCCTGCGAGGGTATCGTGATGCTGAAGAACAACGGCGCACTGCCCTGGAAGAACAATACCGTCAAGACCGTAGCCCTCTTCGGCGAGAACTCCTACGACTTCCTCTCCGGCGGCACGGGCTCCGGCTGTGTGCATCCGCCTTACGTCGTCGATATGCTGGAAGGCCTGAAGAACGCCGGCATCAGCTCGTCACCCACCCTGACAGAGATCTATCGTAAGTATATTGACTACGCAAGGGTGAAGTTCCAGGCTGAGCGCCATCCCGCCAAGTGGTTCCAGACCGAGATAATGGGTCAGCAGAAATATCCGGAGATCTCCATCGCCCCCATTGCCATCAACAAGGAAGTGGCCAATGCCGATGCTGCCATCATCACCATCGGCCGTCAGGCTGGCGAGGGCATTGACCGCGACATCGATACCGAGTTCAACCTCATCCCCGAGGAGCGTGCCCTCATCACGGACGTCTGCAACGCCTTCCACGCAGCAGGCAAGCCGGTCATCGTGATCATCAACTCCGGCAGCGTCATCGAGACGGCTTCCTGGAGCGGCTATCCTGACGCCATCCTCTGCGCCTGGCAGCCAGGCATGGAAGGAGGCAACTCCATCGCCGACCTCCTCACCGGCAAGATCAACCCGTCGGGTAAACTGACGATGACCTGGCCCATTGCAGCCACCGACCACGCCTCCACGAAAAACTTCCCCGGCAGCGTAGACGACTACTCCTTCAAGATGATGGTGGGCAACAACTCGCCTATCCCGGGACACGCTTATACCAACCACGAGGAAGACATCTATGTGGGCTACCGATACTTTGACACCTTCAACAGAGAAGTGGCCTATCCCTTCGGCTTCGGTCTCAGCTACACCACGTTCAGCTTCTCCAAGCCGACCGCCAAGGTCAAGGGCAGCACTGTTGAGGTGAGCGTCACAGTCAAGAACACCGGCGACGTCAGCGGCAAGGAGGTGGCACAGGTCTATGTCACCGCCCCGAAAGGCAGCATTGAAAAGCCTGCCCAGGAGCTGAAGGCCTTTGCCAAGACGCGTGAGCTGAAGCCCGGCGAGCAGCAGACGCTCACCATGCAGATACCCGTCAGGATGCTGGCATCGTTCGACGAGGCTAATTCCCAGTGGCTCACCGACGCCGGCCAATACACCTTCCGCATCGGCAACTCCAGCCGCGACATCCAGTGTACCGCCACCGCCACTGTCGGCCAGTACACAGAGAAGGTGAACAATGTCCTGGCTCCCAAGGCAAAGCTGAATCTGCTGAAACAGTAGTGATCCTAATAGCATTATTCGACTGGCTTTATGAAAAAAATATTCCTTCCACTGCTCCTCACGGTTGCCATCATCGCCACCTTCGTAGTCATTCTGGCTTTCGAGTCCGACTACCTGATGCGCGTGGAGGAGCTAAGCCTCTTTCTCTACACACCCCATTTCCTGAGCCAGCAGCTTGTCGTGGCCGGCGGTATGCTCAGCTATGTCGGTGCGTGGCTCACTCAGTTCCTCTACGTCCCCTGGCAGGGAGCTCTCGTCATCTGCCTGCTCTGCGCCTTGCTGACAGTGCTCATGCAGCAGGCTTTCCGCCTGCCGGCGTGCTGGGCGCCGCTGCTGTTGGCGCCGATAGTGGCTGTGCTGTTGAGCGAATTCATGACAGGCTACTGGATTTACCTGCTGAAGATGCGCGGCTGGTTCTTCGCCTTTGCCGTGGGCAGCTGCGTAACCCTGTCTGCTGTATGGGTCTACCGCCTGCTGATGGCTCGTCAGTGGTGGCTACGGGCAGTATGGATGGTATTCATAGGCATCGTGCTCTATCCGTTGGCAGGTATCTACGGCTTGGCTGCCTTGCTCCTGACCATTGCGATGGAATGGCGCTCTCCTGCGTCGCCAGCCTCCAAGCAGACTCAGGCTAAGGCTGCGACTAAGCGTGAGCAGGCTCAAGTAAAGGTCATCCTTACAGTACTGGCCGTACTGCTGATGATAGTCGTTCCCCTGCTGTGCTACCGCTATGTCTACGACCAGACGCCGATAGGCAGGATATGGTGGTGCGGTCTACCCTTATTCATGCAGGGCGACAAGGCGTTCCATATCTATTACCTTCCCTATCTGCTGATGTTAGGCGCCTGTCTGTTGGCGGTATTCGTGCCCAATATCCGTCGCCGCTGGCTCGAGGCAGTACCAGGAGTCATCATCGTGGCGGCCTTAGTATACGTCTGCTACCACTTCTGGTACAAGGACGAGAACTTCCACAAGGAAATCCAGATGGAAGACTGCGTGGAGCAGTGCAACTGGCAGGGTGTGATGGACATTGCCGCAACAGCAGACAACCCCACGCGCCAGATCGTGCTCTACAAGTATTTAGCCCTCTTCAAGATGAACAGGGCAGGCGAAGAGATGTATGACCTGCCGGATGGCGGCGCCATGCCCGACTGTCCAGCCGTGCTCCACCTGGTGCAGCTCGGCGGTCAGCAGCTCTACCTGCAATACGGTATGCAGAACTTCTGTTACCGCTGGTGCGTAGAAGACGGCGTGGAGTATGGCTGGCGGGTGAAGAACCTGCGCCTGATGCTGCGCTGCTCACTGCTCAACCATGAGTGGAGCCTCGCCCAGAAGTTCATTGACCTGCTCCGCATGACACGCAACCATGCCTCCTGGGCAGAGGAGTACCAGCCGTTGGTGGGACACCCCGAGCTGATTGCCAAGCACCGCGAGTTAGGCCCCATCACCCATGTCATGGGCACGACCAGCGTTCTGGCCAGCGACCAGTCCTTGTTAGAGAAATTCCTGCTGACGATACTGGCAGGACTCCAGACGGACGAACCCGTTGGTGCCGACCTTGCGCTGATGTCGGCCGTACAGACAAAGGACATACCCACCTTCTGGCGAGCCTTCAGTCAGTATGCCGCAACTCACCCGGACGGCCACATGCCACGTATCTATCAGGAGGCAGCCTTCCTCTACGGTAACTTGGAGCACAATGTAGACATCAGCAAAATGCCCTTCGACCAGAGCGTCATAGATGGTTATCAGGGATTCATGCAGATGGGGCAGCAGTATCAGGGTATGGATGAGGCGCAAATGCGTAGCATCTTCTACCCGAAGTACGGCAAGACTTTCTATTACAACTATTTCCTCGTCCGTGGACTGAAGACGTATTGAGCGGGCTTCGCCCTCGCTCGGCATCCCGACAGGGTAACGCTTGCCTAAGCAAGAAAGAAAAAAGAAGAAATAAAAAGTAGAAATGAAGGTTATGAGACTTAAATATTTGAATTCTATTCTTTATACTTTATTATTTAGCACGATGTTCACATTGTGCGCAGCGTGCAGCTCGCCGCAGGTACCTGAAAGCTATACGGAGAGCAACAAGCTACCAAAAATCTACCCCGACTATATAGACGTGACCGTTCCCGTCAACATGGCTCCGCTACACTTCCAACTGATGCCCGTTGCCGATAAGACCGACGTCGTGACGCGTTTCAAGTGCGGCGACGAGGAAATCGTGTGCGACGGTCGCAAGGCCATGCCCGACATCAGCGACTGGCAACGCCTCGTGGCTGCCGGTACCCAGAAGTCGGCACCCATCACCGTGGAAGTTTTCGAGAACAAGGCCAACGGCTGGGTACGCTACAGGCCCTTCAATATCACGATTTCGCCCGATTCCATCGACAGCTGGCTCAGCTATCGTCTCATCTCCCCCTCCTACGTCGCCTTTGAGGAGCTGACCATCAACCAACGTAACTTAGAGTCTTTCGACGAACGCATTATCTACAACAATATGCTCTGCAGCGAGGAGGCTGAAGGCCAGTGTATCAACTGCCACAACTATCAGCAGTGGAATCCCAACCGGATGCAGTTCCATGCCCGCCTGAACCACGGAGGCACCCTCATCAACTACGACGGGCAGCTTCGCAAGGTGAACCTTAAGACCGACAGTACCATCTCCGCCGGCGTCTATCCCGCCTGGCATCCTACACTGCCCTTCATCGCCTACTCCACCGACAAAACCCACCAGATGTTCCACACGCACGATATTAATAAGGTGGAGGTATTCGACACCCAGAGCGACCTCATCCTCTACGACCTGGAGCGCAACGAGGTACTCAACGTGGAAAACAGCACCGATGAGTTCGAGGTATTCCCAGCGTGGAGCCCCGACGGCCAGTGGCTTTACTACAGCTCCGCCCATTTCGAGAAGGATGACACCACCGGGATGGAGGAACAGATAATACGTCGCTACAAAGAAATCCGCTACAATGTCTACCGCAAGCCGTTTGACGCACAGAGCCGCACCTTCGGTGAGCGGGAGCTGGTGTTCGACGCTGCCTCCCGTGGTCTCAGCGCCACCCTTCCACGAATCTCGCCTGACGGCCGCTGGCTCATGCTGTCTGTTGGCGGCTGGGGCTGCTTCCACATCTGGCACCGCGACGCCGACCTGTGGATTGCCGAGTTGGATGCCCAAAGGGCACGTCCCTGGAAAGAAGTGAACAGCTCACATACGGAGGCCTATCATACTTGGAGCAGCAACGGCCGCTGGATTGTGTTCAGCAGCCGCCGCGATGATGGTAACTTCACCCGTCCCTTCTTCGCCCATGTAGACAAGGCGGGCAATGCCACAAAGCCCTTTGAGCTGCCAACTGAAGACCCCGACTATCACCGCCAGCTGCTGAAGAGCTACAACATCCCGGAGCTGATGCGTGGTCCAGTCACCATCACGCCCCAATCGTTTGCCGATGCTCTCAAGGGCGAGGCACAACCTGCCACGTTCATCAAGAAATAAGAAAATAGCCATGGCAGCGGTTGCTGCCATGGCTATTATTATCTGGTGTCTTGCGGAGTGCTAAACCATTTCTGTATTGATATACTGGCTCATGCACGTGCGCACGTTCATCATATACTTCAGGTTATGGAAATTGTCAATCACCCATCGGCCGTCCTCATAAACGAGATCCACGCGGGCCGGTGTATAGGTGTCGTTTTCATACACGGTAAAGGAGACCGAAGCCCTCATTTCGGGGTCAAGGGTTACGTTGTTCACCTCAAACTCCTCGAAGCTTACAATAACACCGGAATAGAGCGTCATTGACCACGGGTTAATCTCATAGAACAGCGTGTTCGTCTGTGCCTCCTTGCCACGTACCTGCATCAGAAGGTTGTTCCATGACTTCGAACAAAATGCCCTGTCGAACAAATCGCTGTCGAAGACGCCACCGTGACACGTGTAGTCTTGCTTCACCACACTGTAGATGTCCTTCACACGCTGCAGCACAAGCTGGCGCTCCACACTCAGCCTCATCTCTGAACTCATGGTGGTGTCAGCAGATACAGACTTCTCCGTGGTAAGCGAAGCATATGAACTGCTGCTTACCTGACTGCGCCTGTTACAACCTGTCATTACCATCGTAGACAGAACAAAGGACGCAAAAACAATCTTGTTTAACTTAAAATGATTCAAACCTATAGTTGGATTAATTGTATACAATAGTTTTCGGGCGCAAAGTTACGAAAAATTATTGTTCCCGACAAACTTTACCCTGTTTTTTTTGTAGTTTACGGTATTTTTTCCTATCTTTGTACTCAGAATTCAGACATTTTCCACCAACAAAACGCTAAAACAACATGTATTTCAGAATCAAGACACTGGCATTATTGCTCTTGCTGGCAACCGAGGCGCTGCCGCAAACGCTCATCCATCATCCTTGGCAGGGAAAACGCGTGGCCTATTTCGGCGACTCCATCACAGACCCCCGCAACAGCGGTTCAAAGATAAAATATTGGGGCTATCTGCAGGACTGGTTAGAGATAACTCCATACGTCTACGGCGTAAGCGGCCGGCAATGGAACGACATCCCCCGCCAGACCGACAAACTACTGCAGGAGCACGGACAGGAAGTGGACGCCATCCTCATCTTCTGCGGTACGAACGACTATAACAATGGAGTGCCCATCGGAAAATGGTGGGATGAACGGGTGACGGAGGTGATGTACGGTCACGGGCAACCCAAGCAGATGGTAACGCGAAGGCAGCGCACGCCGTCTATGGATCCCACGACGCTGAAAGGTCGCATCAACATTGCCTTAGACTCACTGAAGCGCACATTCCCCACAAAACAGATCGTGCTGCTGACCCCCATCCACCGCTCCGACTTCCACGCCAACGAAAAGAACTGGCAGTGCGACGAGTCGTACACCAACCAGTGTGGCGAATACATTGATGCCTATATCGAAACGGTGAAAGAGGCTGGCAACGTATGGTCGGTGCCCGTGATTGACTGGAACGCTTCCTGCGGCCTGTTCCCACTTATCAAGGAGCACGCCCAATATTTCAAGGACAGCGAGACGGACTTGCTCCATCCCAACGATGCCGGCCACCAGCGCATGGCTCGCACCCTGATGTACCAGCTGCTGGCACTTCCATGCTCGTTTTAAGGTAAAGGTGAACAGTGAATACTTTACTGCCGCCATCCCTTCTATCTGCGGAAGGTACGGCGGCAGTAAATTATTCACTTTTCACTGTTCACTTTTCCCTTTTCACCCTTTCGCTCAAGCGAAAGGATTTTCAGTGGGATAGTAGTCCCCCTTCGGGAAGTTGTAGTCGATTTCCTCCACGGGAATGCCCATGTACTTCAGCACCTCCCACAGATACTTACCGGCGTGCTCGAACATGACGGCAGCGTGGTGCGGATAGTGCTTCTCGATGAGGACGTGACGATAGAAGCGGCTCATGTTC
>ONKY01000088.1 GCA_900318585.1 uncultured Prevotellaceae bacterium | reverse complement strand
CACGAACTATATCCTCTCCAATTCGGAATACGTGGTCATCGAGGCCGACGAGTTCGACCGCTCCTTCCACTGGCTGCGCCCCTGGATTTCGGTCATCACCGCTACCGACCCCGACCACTTGGACATCTACGGCACGAAGGATGCCTATTTAGAGAGCTTCCGCCACTACTCGTCGCTCATCCAGCCTGGCGGCGCGCTGATTATCCACCGTGACCTGGAGATGCAGGAGCAGCTGCAGGAGGGCGTGCAGCGCTATGACTACAGCCTCAGTGAAGGCGACTTCCACGCCGAGAACATCATCATCAAGGACGGTGAGATCACCTTCGACTTCATCTCGCCCATCGAGACGGTGCGTAACGTGCGCCTCGGCCAGCCTATACCTATTAATATAGAGAACGGCGTGGCCGCTATGGCCATGGCCCAGCTGACCGGCTGTACTGCCGAAGAACTGCGTTACGGTATGCAGACCTTCACAGGGGCAGAGCGCCGCTTCGACTTCAAGATCAAAACGCCGGAGCTGGTGCTGCTCAGCGACTACGCCCACCATCCGAAGGAAATCCTGCAGAGTGCGCGCAGTATTCGTGAACTGTATCGTGACCGCCACATTACGGCCATCTTCCAGCCCCACCTCTACACCCGCACACGCGACTTCTACCAGGAGTTTGCCGACGCGCTGAGCGTGCTCGACGAGGTGGTGCTGACCGAAATATATCCTGCCCGTGAGGCACCCATTCCCGGCGTCACCTCGCAGCTCATCTACGACTGTCTGAAACCGGGCGTGAAGAAAGAGATGATTCGAAAGGACGATGTACTCGACTACGTGAAGAGCCGGTCGTTCGACGTCCTCATCATTCTCGGCGCTGGCGACCTGGACGACAAGGTCCCACAGATAGCGAAGGTGCTGAAAGGGGAGAAGTAAAATATGAGTTTTGAATTATAAGCAATCGTGAGCATCAACTGGAAAAAGACATCCCAGATTCTGCTGGACATCCTCATCGGAGTGTACCTTGTGCTGGCGGTCACGGCTTTCAACAAGCCGGACGTGAAGGCCACGGTGTGTACGGAGGTGAAGATTGACATTGCGAAGGATGTGATGGAGGGATTCCTCACGCCCGAGGAGGTGAAACAGCTGCTCAGGCGACAGCAGCTCTACCCGCTGGCCAAGCCCATGGCCGAGATCAGTTCCCGTGCCATCGAGGAGACGCTGCTGAAGAGCCCCTATATAGAGAAGGCAGAGTGCTACAAGACCCAGAACGGCCACATCTGCATCAACATCAGCCAGCGGATGCCTGTCATACGCGTGCTCGCCGACAACGGCGACAACTACTACTTGGACAATAAGGGCAACGTACTGCCCGGCGACCCGCGCTATGCCTGCAACACCGTTGTCGCTACCGGTCACATCACCCGCTCCTTTGCCAAGAAGTACCTGACGGAGCTGGGTAGCATCATTGCCCTGGATCCCTTCTGGCAGAGTCAGGTCGTACAGGTGAACGTCACCCGCGACGGCGGCTTGGAGCTTGTGCCTCGCGTGGGCGACCACATAGCCTATCTTGGGAAGCCCGTTCAGATCCAGGAGAAACTGGAACGCCTGCGCAAGTTCTACAAGTATGGCTTGAGCTACGCCGGCTGGAACAAGTACGAGCGCATCAGCGTGGAGTTCGACAACCAGATCGTATGCAAAAAGGCAAAAGTGGGCAACTAATTTATGAATGATGAATTATGAAATGTAAATAGTAAATCCGTAAATAGTAAATAGTCATGGTGTCAGCAAAGGAATTTATCGTTGCAATCGAGTTAGGCTCATCAAAGATGACCGGCATTGCAGGACAGAAGAATCTGGACGGCAGCATCAGCGTGCTGGCCGTCGTCAAGGAAGAATCTTCCTCGTTCATCCGCAAGGGAGTGGTTTACAACATTGACAAGACAGCCCAGTGTATTACCAGCATCGTCAAGAAGCTGGAGTCACAGTTGAAACGTCATATATCCCAGGTATATGTAGGCGTTGGCGGACAGTCCGTGCGCTCCGTGCGCAATGTCATCTCCAAGGAGCTGCCCGCCAGCACCATTGTCACCGGCGCCATGGTCGACGAGTTGGTGGACGCTAACCGAAACATGAACTACCCCGAGCAGGAGATCCTCGACGTGGCCGTCCAGGAGTACCGCGTGGATACCCAGTACCAGATTGACCCCGTGGGCATCCAGTGTACGCGTCTTGACGGCAACTACCTGAACATCCTGCAGCGCAAGTCGTTCTGCAAGAACCTCAACAAGTGCTTCGAGAACGCCGGCGTGCCCATTGCCGAGATGCTCAACGCCCCGCTTGTGCTGGCCGACGCCGTCCTCACCGAGGCCGAGCGTCGTTCGGGCTGTGCGCTGGTGGACATTGGAGCCGACACGACCACCGTCTCCGTCTACTCCAAGAACATCCTGCGCCACCTCGCCGTCATCCCTCTCGGCGGTGCCAACATCACCAAGGACATAGCCACCCTCCAGATAGAGGAGGGCGACGCCGAGAAGATGAAGCTGAAGTACGCCTCGGCCTACACTGACAACAACGACATTGACAACAACCTGAAATACTCCATCGACCAGGACCGTCAGGTAGAGAGCCGCCGTTTCATAGAGATTGTGGAGGGTCGCCTGATGGAAATCATCGAGAACGTGTGGTACCAGATACCTTCAGAGTATTACGACAAGCTCCTCGGTGGCATCATCCTCACTGGAGGCGGTGCCAACATGAAGAACATTGAGAAGGCCTTTACCAGCCACACCCACGTTGAGAAAATCCGTATCGCCAAGTTCCCGCAGCAGACCATCAGCTCCTCCAACGAGGACATCAAGAGCCGCAACGGCATGATGAATACCATCCTGGGTCTGCTGGCCAAAGGCGACATGAACTGCGCCGGCGCAGAGATCAACCCCAACGGTGACCTCTTCGACACCAAGCCCGTGACAGGCGTCGGTAGCGTTGGCAATGAGCGCGTGGTTCGCAAACCGTCCGACATTCCCGCAGGCGTTATTCAGACCGAAGCCGAGAAACAGAAAGCCGAGGAACTGAAGCGTCAACAGGAGGCCGAAGCCGAACGCGAACGTCAGGAAGAGGAGCGCCGTCTGAAGGAGGAGGAAGAGCGTATCCGTCGCGAGAACAGCGCTTGGAACAAGTTCAAGAAAGGCTTCTCCAACTTCGGAAAGAAAATCCTCGAAGACGAGTGAATGCAATGCACAATTCACAATGCACAATTCACAATTAGTAATTCGTAATTCATAATTCGTAATTCGTAATTCACAAGAATATGGCAGACTTAGATATGACAATGGACATCCTTGACCTGGGAGAGCCGGAAAAGGAGCATAGCATCATCAAAGTGATAGGCGTTGGCGGCGGCGGCGGCAACGCAGTGAACCACATGTACCGCGAGGGCATCCACGACGTGACCTTCGTGCTGTGCAACACCGACGCACAGGCGCTCAATGACTCGCCCGTGCCCGTACACCTGCAGTTAGGCAAGGAGGGCCTCGGCGCAGGTAACAAGCCCGAGAAGGCGCGCATGGCCGCCGAGGAAAGCATTGACGACATCAAGCACATGCTCTCCGACGGCACCCGCATGGCCTTCATCACCGCAGGCATGGGCGGCGGTACTGGCACCGGTGCAGCACCCGTCATTGCCAAGGTGTCGAAGGACATGGGCATCCTCACCGTCGGCATCGTCACCATCCCCTTCCGCTTCGAGGGCGCGAAGAAGATTGACCAAGCCTTAGACGGCGTAGAGCGCATGGCCGAGAACGTGGACGCCCTGCTCGTCATCAACAACGAACGGCTGCGTGAGATCTACCCCGAGCTGTCGCTCATCGATGCCTTCGGCAAGGCTGACGACACCTTATCGGTGGCAGCCAAGAGCATCGCCGAGATTATCACCGTCCATGGCCTCATCAACCTTGACTTCAACGACGTCAAGACCGTGCTCAAGGACGGTGGCGTGGCCATCATGTCCACTGGTTACGGCGAGGGTGAGGACCGCGTGCGCAAGGCTATCGATGACGCCCTGAACTCGCCGCTGCTCAACGACAACGACGTCTACAACTCTAAGAAGATCCTCCTCTCCATCGCCTTCTCCTCGCAGAAGGAGGGCAAGGACAACTTCATGATGGACGAGATGAACTATGTCAACGACTTCATGGACAAGTTTGGCTCCGACTTCGAAATCAAGTGGGGCGTGGCTGTCGATCCCGAGTTGGGCAAGAAGGTGAAGGTCACCATCCTGGCCACTGGCTTCGGCATCACCAATGTCGACGGTATGCAGGACCGCCTCGTCAAGCAGAGCCGTGAGGAGGCCAGCCGACTGGCTGAGGAGCAGGAGAAGGCCGCCAAGCGCGAGGAGCGCCGTGAGCAGTACTACGGTCAGCCAGGCACCACCAAGCGTTACAAGCGCCGCCCCAATATCTACCTCTTCCGCCCCGAGGACCTTGACAATGACGATGTCATCTCCGCTGTGGAATCCACGCCTACCTACAAGCGTACGCGTGAGATTCTCGAGAGCATCAATGCCCAGTCGGTAGGAACACCACCCGCCGAAAAGCCCGATGCTCCAAACGCGGAGCCCGTACAGGGAACGATCAAGTTTTAGCGGCCCTGCGGCCGAAGGCCGGGAGGCCATGCGGCCGGAAGCCTAAATGATAAATGAAAAAAGAAGAAAGATACGAAGAAGAAAGAAAATAATAGAGAGAGAAAACAAGATTAGTGTGTGTATGTTATGAAGATTGGAGTTAAGCGAAACTCCGCAACATGTGTAGCGGGAACACTGTCGTGACTTGACAGGGTTCCCGTATTTTTACTCTTTCCCTTCACCCTTCACCTCTCACCCTTCACCTTTCACCTCTCATTTAGGGCTGCACCGTCAACTCCTGTCCCTGCAGGAATGGTGACGAGGCGCTGACGGTGAACTGTCCGTCCGTCTGGATGTAGGCCACCAGTCGGCCGCCGTAGGTACGCAGGCGGTTACGCTGCTGTCGGGTAGTGATGGTGGCGTCGGCCGCGTTGCCGTGTTCCATACCTATCAGCCGCGCCCCCCTTATGTTCAGCGTCACTTCGTTGTCGGCGGTGGGCACAAGGTGTCCTTGCTCGTCCACTACCTCCACCATGACGTGAGCCACCGAGTCGGTGGTCACTCTCAGGGCATACGGCCGTCCTGCTGTCAAAATCTCGTAGGAAGCGCCGTTGTCAGCCTCACAGCGCAGTTTGCCCGGCTCGTAGGGGATGTCCCAGTAGAGGATGTCGGTCTCTGTGTCGCGCTGTGGCTGGCCGCCCACCTTCTTTCCATTGAGTAGCAGCCGGGCGTTCCCGGCGTTGGTATAGCACACCACGCGCACTTGCTGCCCCTCCCGATAGTTCCAAGTGTCCGTGGCGTATGGGGAAACATTGTTACGTCGCCGTGACGGTCTTCCCTCCCTTTGTGGGAAGTTAGGGATGGTGCCGATATAGCAGACGGGCTTCTCGCTCCACAGGGCTGCCCGATACCATCCTATAGGCTTGCGTTGTCCGGCCAAGTCCAATAGGCCGGCCGTTGACCCGCGGGCGGGCCACGGCCCGCTCTCGCCCAGATAGTCGATGCCCGTCCACAGGAACTGTCCGAAGATATGGTCGTTCTGGGTCACCGCCTTCCAGGCGGCCAGGTCGTGTCGGTTCTCCGAGCCGTAGATGATGCGCTTGGGATAGTTCCTGTGATCCTCGTCGTACCGGCTCTCGGTATAGTTATATCCCACCACGTCGACGGCCTCGGGGTAGGCCGTGGCGTTCGACATCACCACGCCTGCCAGTGCGCCCGTCGTGGGGCGTGAGGGGTCAATGTCCTTCACCACCTTTGCCAGCCGCAGGGCTATGATGCCTATGCGTTCGGCATTGGGCTGCTGGGGCTTATAGCCGCCATACATGGGCTGGGTGAATCCCGTGCCGTCGCCGTCGAGCACCGGATGCGAGTAGGGATCGTTGGGATAGTCCACCTCATTGCCGATGCTCCACAGGAAGATACTGGGATGACAGCGGTCGCGCCGCACCATGTCGGCCACGTCGCGGTCTATCCATTCCTTGAAGTAAGTATATGTGCCTTGGTATTCCGGTGCCCCCACGTTCCAGCCTTTCATCCATTTCCGCTTGGGCAGCTCCCACTCGTCGCTGGCCTCGTCCATCACCAACATTCCCACCTCGTCGCACAGGTCGTACAGCTCAGGGGCGTGCGGGTTGTGGCTCATGCGTATGGCGTTCACGCCAATGGCTTTCAGCTCTAACAGCCGTCGCCTCCACACCTCCTTCGGCACAGCTGTTCCCAGCACGCCGGCATCGTCATGTATGCACACTCCCTTCACCTTCATCCACTTTCCGTTCAGGGCAAACCCCTTGTCGGGCGAGAAGTCGAGCGTGCGCAGCCCCACGCGCACCGTCGAGGTGTCGTTGCCAGTCGTCGGAGCGTGGAGTATGGTTTTCAGCGTGTAGAGATAAGGGCGGTCCAGCGTCCATCGTTGCGGGCGCTGCACCGTCAGCCTCACCGTCCTTTTCTCCTGCGGGCCGATGGGCGTCTTGGTTGTGGCCACCACACGACCCTCGCTGTCGCATAGCATCACGGTGGCGTTCTGCCGCAGAGGTGTCTTTTCATCTCTGTCGTCGGTTGTCTCTACGTCCACCTCTATGGTGGCCTTGTCCCTGCTGATGCTGTTCAGTCGGTAGGCGGTGCCCCATTGAGCCAAGTGTACCTGTGGCGCGCTGACTATCCACACGTTGCGGTAGATGCCCGACCCCGTGTACCACCGTGAGTCGGCCTCCTGACTGTGGTCCACCCTCACGGCCACTACGTTCTTTGCAGGGACAAGGCGTCCTTCGGCCGAGCGTTCGCCGTCTTGTATCAGGTAGGGTGTCATGTCATACATGAACGAGGCGAAGCCGCTGGGGCGCTTGCCCAGCAGGTGCCCGTTCAGGTATACCTCCGAGTGGTTATAGACCCCCTCGAAGTAGATATAGTGCCGTTTCCCCGCTGCCAGCCTGTCGGCGGTAATGTGCAGCCGATACCATGCCACACCTCCTGGCAGGTATCCCTGGCACGACCCCTTGTCGGGCGACATGGGCTGTTCCACGCCCCAGTCGTGTGGCAAGTCTACCCTTCGCCATTGTGAGTCGTCGAAGTCCTTCGCCTTCATATCGGGCTGTTCGCTGATGTTGCGTGCAGCGTCCATGCGGAGGAATCTCCAGCCATTGTTCATCTTCTCGGCATGGCCAAACGATACCTGTGCCTGTGTCTGTCCTGCCATCGTCAGCAGGGCAAGGAGGGAAATCAGCATTCTTTTCATAACTGTCCGTATTTCATTATTCTTTTTTCACCCTTCACCGTTCTTCGCAAGCGAAGCGAGCAAGCTCGAGCGCAATGTTCAATGTTCTTGCCTTGCAAGCGTCCCTGTGGGCCGAGCGCAACGTTCAACGTTCAATGTTCACCGTTCACCGTTCCAGCTCTGGCCATCCGTCTGCTGTCCATGCTATGCACCGCTGAATGAGCAGGGCGGCACCGTTCTGCGTGGCACTATAGCCGTGGCAGATGAAGATGTCCTCACCGTCCATGTTGTAAGCAGCGCAGTGGCCGGCAGCCTCCCATTCCTTCTTGTCGCCTTCGAGGAAGATTGTGCCGCCGCCTTTGGCCATGTCCTTACCCGTACGGTCCAGATAGGGACCTTCGACAGTCTTGCTGCGCCCCACGACCACGCGGTAGTTGCTCTTGGCGCCGCGGCAGCAGTAGTCCCACGACACGAAGAGGTAGTAGTAACCGCCATGTTTGAAGATGAACGGTGCCTCAATGGCATTCGTGCCGGCGTATTTCGACGTGGGATTAGGTTCCGACGGCTTGTAGTCAGGATCGTAGCGGCGGGCAATGGTAAATTGTGCATTATGCATTCTTGCCTTGCAAGCGTCCTTCGGCCGAGCGGTGCATTGTGCATTTCTGCATTCTTGCGTCCCTTTGGTAGCAAGCGTCCTTCGGCCGAGCGGTGCATTATTTAAGTGCATGGTCGTGTCGAGTCGTGCCAGCTGTATGCCGTCCCAGAACGATCCCCAGACG
Organism: uncultured Prevotellaceae bacterium; assembly: GCA_900318585.1. Classification (GTDB taxonomy): domain Bacteria; phylum Bacteroidota; class Bacteroidia; order Bacteroidales; family Bacteroidaceae; genus Prevotella. Next base: position 1,044 of record ONKY01000088.1, on the reverse strand, counting down.
AGCCACGGCTGGTCGTTATCGTCGATGACGAAGTTCGGGTCGATGGCGTTCCAGTTGTCACGATTCTCACGCGACGTCACGATGCAGCCCTCGTCCTTCCACAGGCGGGATCCTAACGAGCGGCTACTGAGCAGACCAATGGCAGAGCCGTTCTTGCCGAACGTCGAGCAGCTGTAGGCCATCCACCAGCGGCCGTGCCACCTGATGATGTCGGGCGCCCATACATGGCTGCCGAATCCCGGCACGGAGTCCGTCGTCCAGCCGGGGATGACGGTCATTACCGGTTGCGGTAGCACCGTCCACGTCTTACGGTCCTTCGACGTCATCTGCTGGATGCCCATGCCCGTAGCGAAGACATAATACGTGTCGCCTTCCTTGGCCATTACAGGGTCGTGTACCATTGGTGTCTCAGTAGTAAATGCCTCACGAGGGAAGCCGCGGCGCTGACCCTGAGCGGCGGCTGTCAGACAGATGGCTGCAAGTGCCAAAGTAAAAACAATCCTGTTCATTTCGAGTTCGTTGTTTAGTTTGTGTGCAAAGGTAGTGCAAAATTTCGATTAAGCGAAGAGAATGAGAATTTATTTTCATTCTTGAGCGTGAGAAAGTTATCCAAATCGAGCGAAATGCAAAATAAATCTGCATTTATTTTCATTTCCGAGATGCCGCCTACTTTCGACGGAGAGAGAAGCCCGTGTCACCTATCTTCTTTTACGTGCGCACATACGCATATAAGGAAAAACGAAAAAATGCCCGCACGTGTCGCACGTCCCGCACGTAAATTTTTTCTTAAACTGCTCGACCTCTGGTCGCTTGCCAGAGCAAGAACTGATTAAACAGATTATACGGATCGTTGTGTATTGTACTGTTTCAGCAATCAGAATGCCTTGAAACAAATTATTCCAGCCTGTGGAATAATTCTAAACCAGTGCTTTAGACTCGTAAACCACTGGTTTAGACTCGTAAATCGGTGGTTTAGAATCGTAAACCAGTGGTTTAGCATCAAATTCTCAAGAGTATTCTATCTAAAGCCACACTTTGCAATTG
>ONKY01000050.1 GCA_900318585.1 uncultured Prevotellaceae bacterium | reverse complement strand
GCACCACGGGCACGGCCATCCACTCCTCGGCAAACTTGGCGTAGACCTTCAGCATCTTCTGTGCTTCCTCCTCGGCCTCCTCGCGGGTAGCATGGGCGGTGTGGCCTTCCTGCCACAGGAACTCACTTGTACGCAGGAACGGGCGGGTGCGCATCTCCCAGCGCATCACGTTACACCATTGGTTGCACATCAGGGGCAGATCGCGCCAGGAGTGAATCCAGTTCTTATAAGTGTTCCAGATGATGGTTTCCGACGTGGGACGCACAATCAGCTCTTCTTCGAGTTTGGCAGCCGGGTCTACCACCACGCCGCCGTCGGCAGCCTTCAGGCGATAATGAGTCACCACGGCGCACTCTTTGGCGAAGCCTTCCACGTGTTCTGCCTCGCGGCTGAGGAATGACTTAGGGATGAGCAGGGGGAAGTAGGCGTTCTGTGCGCCCGTCTCCTTGAACATCTTATCCAATTGTTGCTGCATCTTTTCCCAGATGGCATAACCGTAAGGTTTGATAACCATACATCCACGCACGGCTGACTGCTCGGCAAGGTCGGCCTTCACAACCAGGTCGTTGAACCACTGTGAGTAGTTTTCAGCCCTTTTTGTTAAATCTTTTAATTCTTTTGCCATTGTTTTTTATTGTTTAATCTGATTTTGGGTGCAAAAGTACTAAAAAAAGTTGGTAAATGATACAAGTTTCGGATAAAAGAATTATCTTTGCACTCAGAAACCAAGAAAAAACCCTTTAAACATTAATAATTTAAACTGAAAAGATTATGAAAGGTATGAAGACGATTGCCATCGGCCTTTGCGCAGCAATGCTGATGACTGGGTGCAACAACATGAGTAAAGGAACTGCTATTGGTGCCGGTGGTGGTGCCATCCTGGGTGCAGTAGTAGGTAAGCTGGCTGGTAATATGGCTGTTGGTGCCGCTGTAGGTACCGCCGTAGGTGCCGGTGCCGGTGCCCTCATTGGCAAGCACATGGACAAGGTAAAGGCTCAGTCCGAGGCCGTGCAGAACGCACAGGTGGAGTCGGTGACCGACGCTAACGGTCTCCAGGCTGTGAAGGTGACCTTCGACTCTGGTATCCTCTTCAATACGGGTAGTGCTGTGCTCAGTCAGACTGCCAAGAACTCACTTACCCAGTTTGCCAACAACGTGCTGAAGGTCAACACCGACTGCGACGTGGCCATACAGGGATATACTGACAATCAGGGCTGGAAGAACTCTACCGCCGAGCAGAGCGCCCAGAAGAACCTGACTCTCTCGCAGCAGCGTGCAGACGCCGTGAGCACTTACCTGAAGTCACTCGGTGTCAGCGCCACTCAGATCCGTGCCGTGGACGGCTTCGGCGAGGCTAATCCCGTAGCTGACAACTCTACTAAGGCCGGCCAGCAGCAGAATCGCCGCGTGGAGGTTTATCTCTATGCTTCTCAGGCTATGATTCAGGCCGCTGAGGCAGGTACGCTGCAGTAAGATGCAAGTGTAAGGGATTACGACAATTGTTTTGAAACTCATTAAGAAAATCCTACGCAGAATCGTGGTGGCATTCTTTGCCTCCACGATTCTTTCTGTCATTCTGCTCCGCTTCCTCCCCGTGTGGTTCACCCCCCTGATGTTCATCCGTTGCTATGAACAGGTTAAGGAGGGTAGGGAGCTGAAGCTCAGCCATTCTTGGGTCAGCATCGACGAGATGTCGCCCTCTATGCCTGTGGCAGTTATGGCCAGCGAAGACGCCAACTTCCTCAAGCACCACGGCTTCGACTACAAGGCTATCGAGAACGCCGCCATCCGCAACATGAAGCACCCCGAGAAGCGCAAGCTCGGCGCTTCCACCATCTCTCAGCAGACGGCCAAGAACGTGTTTCTCTGGCCTGGTCGCTCTTGGGTGCGCAAAGGCTTCGAGGTCTATTTCACCGCCCTCATCGAACTCTTCTGGTCCAAGGAGCGCATCATGGAAGTCTACCTCAACTCCATTGAGATGGGCGAGGGCATCTATGGTGTCGAGGCTGTTGCCCGCGAGCACTTCCACACCTCCGCCTCGCAGCTCACCCGTGCCCAATGTGCCCTCATAGCCGCCACGCTGCCCAATCCTCGCAAGTACTCCAGCAAACAGCCCAGCAGCTACATGCTCAAGCGCCAGCAGCGCATCCTAAAGGAAATGAAGTTCGTTCATCCGTTGTAATACAGGCGAAGGCTTGCTGTTATGTCGAACAATGAATACATTTATACTTTACCAATGAATTCTAACGCCTTAAGAATCACTTTGATATCAGTTCTGCTGACGATGCCCTTGCTTCTGCTGGGGCAGATCACTGGTGTAGTGCTCGACGCTTCGGACGGCGCCCCCATTCCCTATGCCACCATTCAGTACAAGGGCAACCATGTATCCACGATTGCCGATGGCCAGGGGCGTTTCCGCATAGCACGCCACAACGGTTGGCGACTGACCTTCAGTTCCGTGGGCTATCGTGAGCAGGTGATCAACGTGAGTCCGCAGACGTCCTCTCAGCAGACGATTCGTCTGGCTGATGACACCCGAAAACTGAGCGAGGTGACCATCAAGTCGAAGAAGCGCACACGTTACCGTAGGAAGGACAATCCTGCGGTGGAGCTGATGCGCAAGGTTATTGCCAATAAGAAAAAGGCTGATTTGAAGCGCCACGACTACTACCGCTATGAGAACTATCAGAAAATAGGGCTCGGACTGAATGACCTGAAGCCCGAAATGCTGGACAAAGGCATTTTCAAGAAATACCCCTGGCTGCGCGAGCAAGTGGACAGCAGCCAGTATACCGATAAGCTGGTGCTACCGCTGACGGTCGATGAGATGGTGACCGAACAGCTCTGGCGCAAAGACCCGAAAGCTGAGCGCACCATCGTGAAGGGCACCAAGTCGAGTGGAGTCAACGACCTGTTCCAGACTGGTGAGATGCTGACCACCGTAATGCGCGAGGTATTTGCCGACGTCGATATCTACGACGACTATATCCTCCTGATGCGCCACAAGTTCAGCTCGCCCATCGGTCGCGATGCCATTCAGTTCTACCGCTACTACATAGCCGATACCGTCTATGTAGGTTCCGAGCGCTGCATTCATCTTGACTTCCTGCCCAACAACATCCAGGACTACGGCTTCCGCGGGCAGTTATACATTCTCGACGACACGACCTATCAGGTGAAGCGCTGTGAGCTGCTGCTGCCTCGTTCGTCTGATATCAACTGGGTGGAGTCTATGCAGTGTATGCAGGAGTTTGCCCGTCAGGACAACGGCGAGTGGCTGCTCACCATCGACGACATGATTGTGGAGCTGATGCTGGTGGATTTTGTACAGAAGGCCGTTGTGACGCGAACCACGCGTAAGACTGATTTCTCGTTCGACCCTCTGCCGCGTGAACGCTTCAAGAGCAAGAGCCCCATTCAGGTGGAGGCAGGTTCCGACCATCGCAGCGATGCGTTCTGGCAGCAGCACCGTCAGGTGGAGTTCACCAAGAGCGAGGCGGGTATGGGCGGATTCCTTGACCACCTGGAACAGCTGAAAGGCTTCAAGTATGCCATCTTCGTGCTCAAGGCTCTCTTCGAGAATTATTTGGAGACCGGCTCCCGTGAGAACCCCAGCAAGTTCGACGTCGGCCCCATCAATACCTTTGTATCGCAGAATTTCTACGACGGACTGCGCCTCAGGGTGGGCGGACAGACCACAGCCAACCTCAATCCCCACCTCTTCGTCAAGGGCTATTATGCCTACGGAACCAAGACCCACGAGAACTACTATAATGCGGAACTGACCTATTCCTTCCGTCCGAAGCAGTATCTGCCGCAGGAGTTTCCTGTCCACAACCTCATCTTCTCCTCGAAGCGCGACGTAGCCTTGCCGAGCGACAAGTATGCCGTCACCGACAAGGACAATGTCTTTGCCTCGTTCAAGGTACACGACATCGATAAGATGTTCCTCTACAATACCCAGCGGCTGGCCTACGAGTATGAAACACCGACTCACTGGCGTTTCTCCGCCGACCTGAAGACGGAACGGATAAATCCCGCCGGCACAGTAGAGCTTCTTCCTGTGGCTCCTGGTGCTGAGGCCCTTTCGAAGATGCGATACACCGAATCCACTTTTGGTATCCGCTACGCCCCCGACGAGAAGTTTGTCAACACCAAGCAGCGCCGCCGTGCGATGAACCGCGACGCCTGGTATGTGCAGCTGCAGCACACTATAGGCTACAACGGGCTGTTGGGTGGCGACTATCGATACAACTATACTGAACTTGAGTGGTACCGTCGCACGTGGCTGCCCATGAGCTGGGGAAAGGTCGATACACGCCTGCACCTCTGCCAGCAGTGGAATCAGGTGCCGTGGCCCCTCTTGCCGATGCCGCAGGCCAACCTCTCCTATGTTGTCTCGCCGCAGCTGTTCAATATGGTGAACAACCTTGAGTTCCTCAACGACCGCTATGCTTCGCTGATGGTCACCTGGGAACTGGGTGGCAAGTTGCTGAACCGCATTCCCCTGCTCCGCAAACTCAAGTGGCGCGAGATCGTCGAGGTGAAGAGCCTTTGGGGCACGCTCTCTGAGAAGAACAATCCCTACCTGGCGGAGAACCAGAATAGTTCGCGGCTGATGGTATTCCCTACGAACAGTTTCATCATGGACGGACGGAAACCCTACTGGGAGTATGCCGTCGGCGTGCAGAACATTTTCAGTCTCTTGCAGATAGAGTATGTCCACCGTGTCAACTATCGCGACTTGCCTACCGCCGCTGAGCACGGTATTCGTTTTGTCATCAATCCTACGTTCTAATAAATAATATAATATGACTCGAGAAGAAGATATCAAACAGGCCGTACAGGTGATGCGGCAGGGTGGGGTGATACTCTACCCGACAGATACGGTGTGGGGAATAGGCTGCGACGCGACAAATGCGGAGGCCGTGAAGCGAGTGTATGAGATTAAGCAGCGCGATGACTCGAAGGCGCTGATATGCTTAGTGGACAGCGACGCCCGTATGCAGCGGTATGTGAGGCAGGTGCCCGATGTGGCGTGGCAGCTCATCGACAGCCTGGCGGAGGGCGGCCGTCCCACGACGCTCATCCTCGACGGCGCCGTGAACCTGGCGGCGAACCTCATAGCCGACGACGGTTCCATCGGTATCCGCATCACTCAGGAGCCCTTCTCAAAGGAATTATGCTACCGCTTCCAGAAGGCTATTGTTTCTACCTCGGCCAATATCAGTGGCGAGCCGGCAGCGCAGAACTTCTGCGACATCGACCCGCGCGTCGTTGAGTCCGTTGACTATGTCTGCTGGAGCCGCCGACAGGAGCACAAGCCCCATCAGCCCTCAAGTATCATCCGGCTGCGGGCGGACGGCGAAGTGGAGGTAATCAGGAAGTAATTACAGTTCTCCGATGTCAACCAACCCGTTGACAACGGCGTAGATGATAATGTCTACCAGCGAACGGGCACCCAGTTTTTCCATAATATTCTTGCGGTGGGTGATGACGGTGGTGATGCTGATGTTCAGTTGGTCAGCAATCTCCTTGTTGATGCAGCCCTTCGCCAGCAGGATGGTCACCTCTGTCTCACGCGGCGAGAGCAGGCTGGCAGTCTTTGTAGGCGGTACGTAGCCATGATGTTGGCTTACAGAACTGTGTCCCTGGTTATGCAGCGATATGATCGACTTGACGAGCATCTTCTCGTTCTGGCAGATGTTGAGGGTCGGCACGCCTTGAATCTGCATGTCGCCGTTGACCAGCACCATCGAGCGCCGTGCGTTGTCGCGGAAAAAGGCGGTATGCTCGAAATAGATGCGTGAAGCTATAAAGTAGTGTGCAAACTGCCCGTTGTCGGCAGCTCGCAATTCGTCGAATGTTCCGAATGTTCTAATGTCGACTGATGGTATCATCTCGGTCAGAATCTGTTGCATACCAATGGCCGACAAGGTGTTGGGGTCGACGATGGCAATGGCGTGGGTAGGGGCGTTTCCGTTCATAATCATCTCATTGATGGTGCAAAGTTACTACTTTTTTAGCAAATACCATCGTCTCAGCCTGTTTTTCATTACAAATGAGGATTGCGGGAACCAGAAAATTGCCGTACCTTTGCAGCCGCTCATACAAAAGAATAATCAGAAGATGATAAAGAAACCCCTGATATTGGCACTTTTTGCCATACAGATGACGACTGTCGGTGCAGAAGAGCTGACCGATACGAGCCGTGTAGTAGAGATAGACGAAGTAGTTGTGGTGAGCCAGCCGAAGGAGCAGGTACGCCTGCGCCTGCAGCCTGTCAGCTCGTCGGTGTTCGGCAACGCGCAGCTGCAGCAGCTCAACGTGCGCGACCTGAGCCAGCTGTCGCAGTATGTGCCTTCGTTTGTGATGCCTGCCTACGGCTCGCGCCTTACCTCTTCTATGTATGTTCGCGGCATAGGCTCCCGCATCAACAATCCGGCAGTGGGTGTCTACTACGACAACATCCCGCTCATGTCGAAGGCGGCGTTCAATAACCACTTTTATATGCTCGACCGCGTTGACATTCTTCGCGGGCCGCAGGGAACACTCTATGGTCAGAACACCGAGGGTGGACTGGTGCGCATCTATTCGAAGAACCCCATGAACTATCAGGGCACCGACATTCAGTTAGGCATTGGCACAGGCCTGTGGCGTAACGTTGAGGTGGCTCATCATCACCGCCCTTTAGAGAAGCTTGCCTTTACCGTAGCAGGCTTCTACTCAGGATTTAAGGGATTTATCGACAACCAAAACTTTGACGAGAAGAACGATAAGAGCTTGGAGGCTGGCGGTAAGGCGAGACTCATCTTTGCGCCGAGTCAGAATCTGAAGTTCGACTGGACAGCCGACTATCAGTGGGTTAACCAGAATGGCTTTGGCTACGGGGAGATGCAGGTTGAGAAGAGAGTTGTACCGATGGAAGTGGGCTTTGTGGATTATATCGAAGTGAAAGGCGATGAAGACGTGGCCGATCCTGCCACCACCTTTATGAACGGTTATAAGCGCAATATGTTCAATACGGGTCTCTCCATTGGTTACGACACGGGCAGCCTACTCTTCACCTCCACCACCAGCTACCAATTTCTTAAGGACAGAATGCTGATGGATCAGGACTATATGACACCCGACTACCTCAGCCTGGAGCAGCGCCAGAAGATGAATGCCTTGACACAGGAATTCGTATTACGAAACCATGATCGCAGCCGTTGGCAGCACGCAACGGGACTCTTTGGCTCCTACCAGTGGTTGCGCACTGATGCCCCCGTCTCTTTTGGCGATGCCATCACAGGTCCTATTGGCGATGCCATCACCAATGCCATGCGTGGTGCCATGCAGGGTTCAATGTATCCGCGCATGTACCAGCAGATGCTTCAGCAGATGGTGGAGCAGGGCATGCCACAGGCTGTGGCCGAGAAACAGGCTGCCGCAGCTGCCCAGAAAGCTGTCGATGCTGCGCTCCAGGGAGTGACTATGTCGGCAGTGATGGCCGTCCCTGAGTGTTTCCATACGCCTCAGCTGAGTTTTGGCCTCTTCCACGAGTCCAATATCCTCTTGACAGACCGTCTGAAGCTCACTCTCGGACTTCGTCTGGCTCACGACTGGGTGAAGATTTCCTATGATGCCCTGGCCTATATGAATATGACTGGCGGCACTGCTGAGCGTCAGGCCACCTATCACCTTACATCCCATGTGGTCGATGACCGCTCGAAGTCGTTTACCCAACTGCTGCCTAAGTTCGCCCTTACCTATTCGCTCAATGAGAACATGGGCAACGTCTATGCCCTCGTTGCTAAAGGCTATCGTGCCGGTGGCTACAATATGCAGATGTTCAGCGACATCCTGCAAGCCGACCTCAACAACAACCAGCAGAAAGCCATGCAGGGCGACTATGACGTGGAGCACACCGCACAAGACTACAATAATATCGAGGAAACCATCGCCTACAAGCCTGAGGAGTCGTGGAACTATGAGGTGGGTACTCACCTGAACCTCTTCGATAATCTGCTGCACCTCGACCTCTCGCTCTACTACATGCAGATTCGTAACCAGCAGCTGTCTATCATGGCCTTGGGCTATAATTACGGACGCATCATGGTGAATGCTGGCAAGAGCCATTCCTGTGGTGCAGAGCTGACCTTGCGAGGCCAGCTCTTCGATGGACACTTGGACTGGGCAGCCACCTACGGTTTCACCAATGCCAAGTTCGATGAGTACAATACTGTGAAGGTGGCTCCTGGCATGTATGGATATTCGTCAAATCCCCCGATTAATTACAAGGATAACTATGTACCCTTCGTTCCCCAGCACACGATGAGCGCCATGGCCGACTGGCACCTTCTCCGCAAGCTGACGCTCGGCGTCAACCTCTCCGGCCAGGGTAAGACCTGGTGGGACGAGGCCAACACCTACTCTCAGAAGTTCTACGCCACCCTTAGTGCCCACGCCGACTACGACTTCGGACCAGTAGTAGTCTCCCTCTGGGGCCGCAACTTGACCGACACAAATTACAATACATTCGCCATCAGCAGCTCGGCTGCCGGCGGCACCCGCTACTTCGCCCAGCGTGCCAACCCCATCCATTTGGGGTTGGACGTGAGGCTTCACTTCTAAGTACACAGCGGAACCGCCCCTACTGTGTACTTGTGTCAAATGAAAATGTATTTGCAGATGAACAGGATGGCCAAAATCCACATGGTGATGGAGACGGACTTGAACTTGCCGGCCACGGCGTGACAGAACACATAGGAAATGACACCGATGAGGATGCCGTCGCTGATGCTATAGGCCAATGGCATGATGATGATGGTGAGGAAGGCGGGGATAGCCCTGCAATAGTCTTCCCAATGGATGCGCTTTACGGCAGGCATCATCATCACACCCACGATGATAAGTGCAGGCGCTGTTGCTGCGCTTGGGATAGCCAGGAACAGTGGGCTGAAGAACAGTGCCAAGACGAAACACAGTGCGGTGGATAAGGCTGTGAGACCAGTACGGCCGCCCTCGCCTACACCTGAGGCACTCTCCACATAAGTGGTGGTAGTTGAGGTACCCAGACAGGCTCCGCAGACGGTGGCTACGGAGTCGGCCATGAACATCTTGTCCATGTCGGGGATATCGTCGCGCTTGGCTTTGGGATCAGCCATTTCTGAACCCTGATGCACACCGATAATGGTGCCCATCGTGTCAAACATATCGATAAACAGGAAAGTAAATACCACTACCAGCATGTTCGGGCTGAGCACCTGACTCCATTCAAACTGGCAGAAGATGGGGGCTATGCCCTCAGGAACGGAGACAACACCGTTGAGCTTGGTGATAGCCTCGCCCGTCGATGGATCTTTGATGAACAAGCCAATCAGCGTGGTAAGAAGGATTCCCCAGAGAATGCCGCCACGAACTTTGGCCATCACCAGACCAGCGGTGATAAACAGACCAATCATGGCCAGCAGAGCCGTCCCCTCAGTGATATGGCCAAGACTCACCAGCGTGGCATCGTTGTTCACGATGATGCCTGCATTCTCCATACCGATGAAGGCAATAAACAGGCCGATACCCGCTCCGATAGCCTTCTGCAGCGTACCAGGGATGGCTGCCAGGAGCATACTGCGTACCTTGGTAACGGTGAGAATGACGAAAATGATACCTTCCAACAATACGGCAGTGAGGGCGAACTTCCAACTGTAGCCCATTCCCAGACAGACGGTATAGACAAAGAAGGCATTCAGTCCCATACCAGGAGCCAGTGCAAAGGGTTTCTTGGCATAGAGGGCCATCACCAGCGTACCGATGATCGCTGCCAGAGCCGTAGCAGTGAACACGCTGCCACCAGGCATACCGGGCAGAGCACTGAAAATGGTGGGATTGACGGCCAGGATGTAGGCCATGGTCAGGAATGTGGTGATGCCCGCCATGATCTCTGTGCGGACATTGTGCTTCTTGGCGTCGAAGCCGAAGATTCTTTCGATTGTTGGGTTCATATCTGTATTAATTCGTTGATTTCTCGCAATCCGACTGCAAAGGTACGACTTACCTGCTAATTCTCCAAACAATCACACGTATTTTTACGGATGGCGTGTTTTTACTGTCACAACTGTCACATATCAGTTCAATTGGTTGGTAGTGTCGAACTTATTACCTACTTTTGCCGACGCATTTCATTTGTACTTCTGAGTTAAGTATTCCTGACTCAGTTTTTCAACTTCCTCATCGGTGGCATACCACTCTATTGTTGTCATCATAATCCCAATTTGCGAATTTGCGGTGCAAATATTTGGAAAGCAACATAGAGGAAAAACGGAAAAATACCCGCACGTGTCGCACGTCCCGCACGTAAAATATTTTCAACATTCTAAGGATGTAAAGAACTGTTTCAACAATCAGAATGCCTTGAAACAAATTATTCCAGCCTGTGGAATAATTCTAAACCAGTGCTTTAGACTCATAAACCACTGGTTTAGCGTCGTAAATCGGTGGTTTAGAATCGTAAACCAGTGGTTTAGCATCAAACTCTCCAAAGAATTCAATCTAAAACCATACTTTACAATTGTTTCACGTATTTTTTTTAAACGACAACTTGGACAACAAGGACCGCTCGACCTCTGGTCGCTTGCAAGGCAAGAACTATTTGCCTACGACGGCAACTGCCG
>ONKY01000047.1 GCA_900318585.1 uncultured Prevotellaceae bacterium | reverse complement strand
TGCTGTTCACCAACAACCGGGAGAACCTAAGTTTCTACACAAAACGCGGCTACGAGGTGTTCCATGAGTATGAAATAACCCATAACGTTCAAACCATGGGCAACTGGAGTCTTAAAAAATTACTGTAATGTGCCACTGTGAAATCAATATTGCCGACTGGCAGCAGGTTGGCGAAGGCGGCAACGGGAAGACAATAAAACAATAATAACAAAAGCAATGAAAAAGATGAAAAATTGGGTAATGACCGCCATCCTGACAATCTGCGGCATAACCGTCACTGAGGCTGAGACTCTGCGCGGAACTGTGAAAGATGCCATTACGGGTGAAGCTCTTATTGGTGCAACGGTGAAGATTGCCGAGTTGAACAATGTGGCAGCGGTGTCCGACATCGACGGTAACTACAAGATTACCATCAGTCAGGGCGGCCGCTACACCATTGAGGCCAACTACATCGGCTACGAGCCGAGCGTGATGAAGGAAATCCTCATCTCCGGTGCCAAGGAGGTGGTGATAGACATCACGCTGCGCGAGAACAGCACCGAACTGACGGAGGTGGTCGTCAAACCGCGCGTGAACAAAGAGGCGACGGTGAATCCCGCCGTGCTCACAGGTGGTGTGATGCTCTCAATGGAAGAAGCCAGCCGTTTTGCCGGCGGTGCCAACGACCCCGCCCGTCTGGTGATGGCCTTTGCGGGTGTGTCGGGTGAGAGCGACGGCAGTGGTATCTCTGTTCACGGCAGTGCACCTGAGCGTATGCAGTATCGCATAGAGGGTGTCGAGGTGTTCACGCCTAACCACTACAACGACATGTACAATGCCGGTTACGGACTCGTCAGCGGTTTGAACTCCAACGTCATCGGCAACAGTGACTTCTTCACCTCTACCTTCAACGCCAACTACTCGAACGCCCTCAGCGGTGTCTTCGACGTGAAGATGCGACCGGGCAATAACGCCAAGCACGAGAACATCCTGCAGATGGGTACGGCTTTCGAGGAACTGACGCTGGAAGGTCCGCTTCCCTCCTTCGGGGGGAGTGAGGGGGGCCACAGCAAATCGAGCTACATCGTGAACTACCGCTACGGATTTACATCGCTTGTAGACAAGCTGGGGCTGGTAGATACCGACGGGGCACACATGGGATTCCAGGACTTCTCTTGGAAAATCAATATGCCCACCAAGAGTGCAGGCACCTTCTCCGTCTTTGGTCTGGGTATGTACGATACTGGACACGACGATCCTAGTGAATTGGAAGATGTTCACTCGGCATACGATGTCGCCAACGAAGACGGTAAACTGCTGCAGTTGCTGGCAGGCGTGTCGCATAAGATTCACCTCGGCAACAAATGGACGTGGCGCACGACGGCGGCTTACAACATGCAGCACATCAGTTCCGACACCTACTATTATGGGCTGAAGCGCAATGCCGATGGAGTGCTACAGACCCCGCTGGCCTACGAAGAGCCCGAGAAGCAGTATCTGTTTGCTAAGAGGAAACTGAATGAAGACCGCCTGCTTGTGAACACCGAATTGTCGAAGCAGATATCTGCCAGATGGCTCACGCAGATAGGCGCAGAGTATTCACACCGCTTCTTCGACCTTGGCTACAGCGCCGTTGATGAACTCTATGCCGACCTCTCGACCATGAAGACCTATACGGCGATGAAGGACAATACTGGGCTCTTCAGTGCTTTCTGGCAGAACCTGCTGACGCTGAGCGACCAGTTCAGCCTCTCGCTGGGTGTGGCAGCCAACTACTTTCTGCTCTCCAAGGACTTTTCGCCTGAGCCCCGTGTCAGCATGAAGTGGGAACCCAACGAGAAGAACAGCCTGTCGATGGGCTACGGCCTGCACTCGATGGTAGAGAAGCTCGACGCCTACTTCTATCGCGACGCTGCAGGAAACCTTGTCAACAAGGACCTCGGACTGACCAAGGCACACCACCTGAACGTCACCTATATGCACAAGTTCAACAGCAACCTGACGCTGCGCATGAACGCCTACTATGAATATGGCTTCGACACCCCCGTGGGCACTAATGGCAGTACCTACTGTGTAGCTAACCGCTACTATGCCTTCACCGACGAGCCGCTGGTGAGCAAGGGCAACACTCGCAACTACGGCGGCGATGTCACCCTGGAGCATTACATGAGTCACGGATTCTTCGGACAGACTAACTTCTCGCTCTTCAAGTCGGAGTATCGCGGCGAGGACAAAGTGTGGCGCAACCAGCTCTTCGACCGCGGCTTCATGTTCAAGATTCTGGGCGGTAAGGAGTGGATGCTGGGCAAGAATGTGCTCAACGTCAGCGCGAAGTACTCCATTCAGGGCGGTCTGCGCTACTCACCCATCGACGTGGCCCAGATGCGTGCCAACCTCGCTGCTGGCATCATCGACGATGATCCCATCTACAAGAAGGGAGAGGAATATACCAAGCGTTTCGACCCCACAAGCATTGTAGACCTCACCGTCAGCTACAAAATCAACCGCAAGAAGGTGAGCCATACCATCGCCTTCGAGGGACTGAACATCCTTGGTGCGAAGTCGCCGCAAAATGTGCGCTTCGACCTTGGCACCCTCA
>ONKY01000030.1 GCA_900318585.1 uncultured Prevotellaceae bacterium | reverse complement strand
TGCCATCGACCTGAAGTCGTTCTACGCTTCAGTGGAGTGTGTGGATAGAGGGCTTGACCCGCTGACCACCAACCTTGTCGTGGCAGAGAGGCCGAGCGTCAGCCCGACGTCAAGCCCAGTCGGCAGGAACAGGTGTTCAACCAGTTCATCGACCTTGTGAACGAACATGGTTCCCGTGAGCGACGCATCCAGTTCTATGCCGAACGCCTGCTGTTGTCGCCCAATCGTCTTAGTACTATTATCAAGGAATATAGCGGTCGCACCGTCAGCCAGTGGCTCAACCAAGAGACACTGCTGCAGGCCAAGGTGCTGCTGCGCCACTCCGACCTGATGATCTACGAAATCGCCGACCGCCTCGGCTTTGCTGAAGCCACCGCCTTCAACCGCTACTTCAAACGCGAGGTGGGCATGACACCGCTGGAGTATAGGGAAGGAAAGTAGAGTATTTTTTTATTCTGCCTTTTCTATCAGTCGTTTGCCCAGTTCGTATGCAGCCTGCAAGTCCTTCGGCCACTGGTTGTCGCGATACCATTGCTTCAGATTCACATCTACGGCACTGGTGTCGTACTTCGAGTAGTCGGGAAATTGCCAGGTGTTGTGTACGTTCAGCACCTCGCACGAACCGAACATCATCTGCATATACTGCTGGTCGGGGGCATGTAACGTTCCGTAGTTCATCTGTTCGTATGCCTCCGGCGTGACGTTCATGGTGTAGATGAGAGCCGTCTGCATCTTCTTGTCGAGGTACTTGCTTACACCACCCGTCTTCTCGTCAAGGTCATAGCGCAGGATGGGGAACAGCAGTCGCTCGATGACATTGCGGAACATACCCGTGGGGAACGACCAGTAGATGGGCGAGCCCATTACGAGCGCATCGGCCTCCAATATCTTCTCCAGAACTGGGCGCAGGTCATCCTTCTGGATGCAAAGACCACCGCATTTATTACCTGTGCGTTTGCAGGCAAAGCAGCTCACGCACCCCTTGTAGTTCAGACTCGTCAGGTGAATCAGTTCACACTCGGCACCAGCCTCCTGGGCACCTTTCATCACGCTCTCCAGCATCTGCGCCGTATTTTTGTTCTTGCGCGGACTGGCATTCAGCAAAATCATTTTTTTAGTCATAATATTGTTTTTTTATTTTCTGATAAACTTATTCTCCGTTTCTGGAGTTTCCACAGCAGTATAGCGTTCCACTGTCATGTGGAGGTCATACTTTTCGCGAAACTTGGCGATGGTATCCATCATGGGCGTGGCATGATGCTTGTCGATGGCTTCCTGATTGGCCCAGCTGTCGATGAGCAGGATTGTCTCGGGATCATCCAACGACTGGTAATAATCATACCTCAGATTGCCTTCTTCAGCTCTGATAGCATCAACAGTGCCGCTGGAAATCATCTCCTCAGCAAACTTCTTGGCATTCCCATCGGTGCCAGTGTATCTCAAATTGACTGTTATTGACATGGACTTTTCCTTTTTGTCTCCGCTGCATCCTACAAGAAGCAAGAAAACGGACAGTAATAATAGATTTGTTATCTGTTTCATACTTATTCCGTCTGCTCAATCTGTACGCTGTTTAGCTCCTGTTGATAGATGACTCCTCGTTCCTTCGAGAAGAAGTCAATTGTTAGAGCGGCGAGGGCTATCAGGATGAGTGCCAATGCAGAGGCGCGGAGCCAGGGTTTATCACAGAAGGCGAACACGCAGATGGCGATGACCATCATGACGGCAGACACGATGATGGTCTGTGGATAGATCTTCATAAAATCAGCCACGCGAGCCTTCTCGCTCTCCAGAAACTTATCGGGCGACTCCTGATATTGCTCCACGAACTGCTTCTGGCGCATGTGGTTGCTATAGGCCAATGAGCCTCCAAGTGCGACAAGTATGACCGCCACCACCGTCAGCGGCAGGATGATGGCGCGAGCCAACTCCGATGTGCCCCAGCGCCATGCCATGAGGGCTAATACGAAGCATGCTACACCTCCGACAATCATTGCCAAATCTTCCATGATTTCACCAGATATCCATTTGTTTGTGTAGTCAATCAGTTCCATAATCACTATATTGTTGTTTCTTGTTATTCTAACTCATTATCTTCAACATCACAATGCAGGAATCCCATCTCCTTGGCTTTCTCCTGGTTCATCAGGAAATAGACCACTTCGCCCTCATTGCATAGTTCACCTTTCGAGTTTGTTATCTCTGCATTGATATATACTAGATTGCGAACTTGTTTCGTGACCTTTGCCCGAATGGCCAGCTCTGGCTCTGTAGTAGATACAGCCTTGCGGAACTTCACATTCAGTTGGACGGTATAGCCGCTGGTCTGTAGCTTGCGGGTGACTACCCATCCGCATACCTCGTCGATCAGTGTACTCAAGATGCCGCCGTGCATGGTGTTTACCCATCCCTGATAATTCTTTTCGGGATGCCATTTGCTGACGATATAATCTCCATCCTCATAGAACTCCATGTGAAGCCCGATGGGATTCTCAGGACAACAGCCGAAGCAGTTGTACTCAGGATGGTTACGCCAAGGGTTTATTATCTTTTTCATCTTTACAGATTACCAACAATAGCCAGAATCTTCTGCTTGATGTCGTCTGTCTTCTGCTCATCAATCTTGGCAGTCACGATGCCACTGTCCTCTACACCCCAATAGTTGCAGATGTCATGATACTCAGCAGTTGCGCCACTATATACGTTTGGCGAGTAGGATGACATCAATAGAGCCATCTTCTTAACCTTCGCAGGACTGTTCACACAGTACATACGCTGAATGGGAGCCTGAATCTGTGCGCAGAGCGTGAAGTAGTAGATAGGCGCAGCCAGTACCAATACCTCTGCCTCTGCCATCAGCGGATAGAGTTCCTGCATGTCATCCTTCTGGATGCAGGCGCCATTGCCCTTGTTATGGCAATACTCGCAAGCCAGACAGCCTGCGATCTTCTTTCTCGAAACGTTGACCAGTGTGACCTGATGACCTGCTGCTTCGGCAGCCTTCTTGTACTCTTCCGCCATCCATGCGGTGTTACCGTTTGCTCGTGGTGAGCCTTGTAGAATCAGAATGTTCATAATCGTATTCGTTTAGCGTAAATCCTTAAACAATGTTGTAATAACCTTGCAAATATAAGGATTTTGCTGCAAATGTTGTATATTTGCGCCTTAGATTTATGATTGTTTATGAAGAAAAGGTCTTATATTACAGCTATCTTGGCAGCAATTTTGATGATTGCTCCTGGTAAGATGTCCGCTCAGGAGGACAATGGTTTTAAGAAGTTTAGTGTAGAAGAAGCCTTTGAGGACAACGGTTTCCAGTGGTTTCGTGATGCTCAGTTGCTTTGTGCTGGAAACAAGGAAAAGAGCAATGCCATGACCATTGGCTGGGGTGGCATCGGAACACTCTGGCGCAAAACTGCACTGACGGTTTATGTAGCAGAAAAGCGCTATACCAAGGAGTTTTTAGACAACTCTGAGTATTTCACTGTAATGTCCTTCGATGTTAAGGACAGCAAGGTACTGAACTATATGGGAACTAAGAGCGGACGTGATGGTGACAAGGCTCAGGCTCTTGGACTTCACACGGCATATACCGCCAACGGTACTCCTTATTACACAGAGGCAACGATAGTGATTGAGTGTAAGATTATGTATGCCGCACCTTTCGACCCACAGGGCTTTAAGAGTGATGCACCTAAGCAGATGTATGCCAATTTCCCTGCTGGCATCCACTCTATGTATATCGGTGAAGTAGTTAATGCTTGGAAGAAATAATAATACGATTATGGCAGAGAATTGTGAAAAATGTAAGTTAAGGGCAAAATACGACCAGAAGCCCAATTCGTTTTTAGGCAGATTCTGGCGGTGGCACATTAACTTCTGTCCTGGCTGGAAGGCGTATTTCAGCAGCCTAAGTGACGAAAAGAAGGCTGAGTTGAGGGAAAAGTATAACTTCCAGAAATACTGATATGGCATACACAGGGCGATTTGGACAGTCAGATGACTATCGTCGTGACGAACTGATACGGAAGATTGAGCATTCACTGGAGAACCTGACCCTTCAGGAATTGGAGGCTTTGTATTATGATATGTCCACCAAAAACTACATCAACGAATGAAACTGAAGAAACGAAAAATCAAATATGCCGCTATATTCTGCCTCTGCTGGTTTGCCTTTTTAGTCTTTCTGGTAGATGGAGTTCTGAAATTCCAGACATTGGTTGACTATTTCGGGTCCTACGCATTGGTCGAAATTGCGCTATTACTATTGGTCATCCTGCCCGCATTGGCAGTTTATAAACGGACAAAGGAATAAGAAGCAGAATACGCTTCATGAAAGAAGAAGGGAACCTCATTTACTGAGATTCCCCGATGATTAGGAAAGGTCAAAGACCTTGGAAACATCGCCACCCTTTTTGACTTTCGGAAGCCTAACTACACCATACTTCTTTTCATACTCA
>ONKY01000048.1 GCA_900318585.1 uncultured Prevotellaceae bacterium | reverse complement strand
TTGGCAATGAGCAAGAACTGTTATAAACGCCTTGTTCATTGACATTGGCAATGAGCAAGAACTGTTATAAACGCCTTGTTCATTGACGTCGGCAGTGAGCATAAACCGTTATAGACCGAGCAGGCTTTTGTAGAGGGAAACGTACTGACGGGTATAGCGGTCGTAGTTGAATGAACGCGAATACTCCTGTGCGCTGAGTGCTGCCTCACAATTCCGGCTCCACCCTTCGAGTCCTTTCTTCACGGTGTCGGCCATGTCCTGCGGTTCATAGCTGTCCCAGTAGGTGGCGTGGTTGGCACAGACCTCCGGCAGACAGCTGTAGCGGGAGGAAAAGACCTTGGTGCCAAAGCGCATGGCTTCGAGCACAGGAATGCCGAACCCTTCCAGACGGCTGGGGAACAGCAGCGCCTCGGCGTGGGCATAGAGCCAGTTTTTCTCCTCGTCGGTAATTTTCCCTGTCAGTAGGATGCGGTCTTTGCATTCTGGGGCGATGAGGCTGCGAACCTGGTCGGCGTACGCCCAGTGATTGGCACCGCAGATAAACAGCTTGTGTTCCGGGAAGTAGTCCATCATCGGTACGACGGTATGGATATTCTTCTTTTCACGAACCTGTCCGATGCATAGGAAGAATCGCTCGTTCACCGATGTGACGAAAGCGGGCTTCCGCCGGGGCATGTTCTCCACGTCGGAGATGCCGTTGTAGATGACCTGTGGTTCCTTGTTGAGGAAAGGAATATGCTGCCTGACATCCTCCTTGACATATTCGGAGATGACGGTGACGGCATCGCTGCGGCGGATGAGCCACGGCATTTCTATCTGGTGCCGCAACAGGTGGATGCCGTGTTTCTCATAGCGGTAGTTCAGATCGTGTACCGTCAGCAGCTGGATGGTGCCCTTTCCGCGCAAACGGTATCGGAACTGCTGGTGGGTGGCGTGCCACAGATGGATGGCCCCCTTGTACTGGCCAGCTTCTTTCTTAAGATGTTCGCGTGATATGTAGTCGATGTGCGCGCCGAAGGAGCCGCGGTGTTTCTCAGGCAGGATAAACACGAAATGCAGGTCCTGCATCTCTTTGGCTGCCTTTGCCAGACGTGGGGCGTAGTTGCGGGCTATCTCGCCGAAGCCGCTCATGTCATCGAGGTTGGAAAAGTCAACGACTATGTTCTTCATGCTTCTTTCAGGATTTGCGTGCAGAACGCGTTCAGCTCCTCCTGCACTCGTTCTACGGTGATGAGGTTGTATTGTTCTTCGCGGGAGAGGGTGTCGGAGGCGGCATCTATGTCGGAGGCGGCAATGCCACGTGTCAGCACGTTGTCATCCTCCGGCAGCCAGGTCTTTTTGCTGGCTCCTGGGGAACAGACAACTAACGACGGCCTGCCCATGGCGTGGACTATATGGCGGGCGCCGCCCTCGTTGCCGAAGTAGGCGGTGCAGTTGGCGGCCATCGCAGCCAACTGTCGCGGCGTCTTTGCCTCGATGTTGAGGAAGATGCTGGAGGAACAGCTTGGCGGGAGCTGCAGGGAGTCGTAGATGCGGCGCGCATTCTCTGCCTCCTGTCCCGGGGCAAAGTTGAAGATGAGCTGCAGCTGAGGCCAAGTCTCCGTGAGCCATTGCAGCGTCTCCGTCATGCGGCTCTCCGGCCATGTCTTATCCTGCAGTTTCGCCGTGACACCCACGAGGAAGACGGGGCGGCTGAAGTCTATGCCCTGCTCCTGCATGTATTTCCGGAAGTCTCGCATCTCCTGCTCGGTGATACTCAGCGTCAGCGACCTGTTCTTGCTCCATGCACCCATTCCCTGGCCCCTCAGCGGCTCTGCCAACCTGAGGTTGTGGTCTATCATGCTTTCATCCGGTTGGCAGCCCTCGAAACGATGATTGAACACGAAGCGGGTGTAGGGCTTGTAGATGCCGATGCGCCATAGGCTGGAAAGGGAGAAGAACGCGAAGAGCATGGTGTTGACCGTGGAGCGCATGTCGATGATGACGTCGTAACGGGTTTGGTGAACAATACGCCACACCTTCTTCAGGTAAGCCAACAGGTGATGGCGCTCGTCCTCGCTGAACGTGATGATACGGCTGATGGACGGGTGCCCCTCGAACAGCGGTGCGATGCGTTCGTTCAGCACAAAGTCTATCTCTGCGTCAGGAAAGTTCTGATGCAGGGTGTTCAGCAGGGGGGTGGCGAGGATGGCGTCGCCCATCTGCCGGAATCTGACGACAAGAATATGCTTAATCTCCATAGACTCCTTGTACTTTGGGAATGGTGCGTCCGTTTACCAGGTTATACTTCTCGTCAAACTCCTCTTTGGTGCGCTTCCATCGGTTGTGAGTCCAGAGATAGAAGGCCGGCTGCCGGCGGATGCTCTCTTCAAGCATCTGGAAGAAACGGATGGTTACCTCGTGCTCAGGCAGCTCGTTGGGCGTGCGGGTCATCAGCCGGAAGGTGCAGACGTACTTTCCGCGCTTGGGCCGTTCCATGTCCACATAGAACACAGCATCGTTCATCTTCCGCATGATGCGCTCGCCGCCGCTGAACGCTGGCGTGTCGTGGTTCAGGAACTGAAGCCACAGGTGGATGTTCATCCAGCGAGGGGCCTGGTCGCTGATATAGCCGAAGAGGTAGTGCCGCTGTTCGCGCTTACATTCGACGAGGTGGCGCAGGATGTCCTTCTTCGGGATACAAGTGCCTCCTTGGGCAGAGCGGATGTCAATGAAGAGCTGGTCGAAGGCTTCGTTGTAGAGCGGATGGTAGATGAGTCCCATCACGGCCTGCGGATAACGCCGGAATGCCAGCCCGGAGGCCGACAGCCACTCCCAGTTGCAGTAGTGGCCTAGGATGGCAGCGCAGTTCTGCCCTTCGTCATAACACTTCTCCAACTCTTCCACACCACGGAACTCTATGTGGCGCAACATCTTCTTGTGGCTCATGCTCAGCAGCTTGAACGTCTCGAAGATATAGTCGCAGAACCAATGATAGAATTGCCTCTCCGTCTGTCGCAGCTCTCTTTCGTCTTTCTCCGGGAACGATGAATTGAGGTTCTTCCATACAATCTTACGTCTGTACCTGATGACGTAGAAGACCAACAGGAACAGTCCGTCCGACAACAGGAACAGCAGCCGGAAGGGTAGCAGCGACAGGGAGTAAACCAGTCCGTAGAGCAGGTAGTAGGTTATCTTCTTCATTTTCTCATTCTCAAATCCTTCGTGGTGGTTTGCAGAATAGCCTTGTTCAGGCGCAGCAGGCGTTCAGCGTCAGTACTCTGATTGATGGTGAACTGACGGGCGTCGAAGTCGTAGAGGATATGTCCGGTAGAGTCGATGAGCAACTGGACATTGTTATAGTTGTGTACGGCAGTGGGGTAGCGATATGTGGTTGAGAGTACGTCACGGCTGAAGGTGAATGCCTCATGGTTCAGGCGGAGCTGTCCTAAGAGCGTGGCGGCCAGGTCGCTTTGGTTGCAGAGCAGGTC
Organism: uncultured Prevotellaceae bacterium; assembly: GCA_900318585.1. Classification (GTDB taxonomy): domain Bacteria; phylum Bacteroidota; class Bacteroidia; order Bacteroidales; family Bacteroidaceae; genus Prevotella. Next base: position 2,117 of record ONKY01000048.1, on the reverse strand, counting down.
TACGCGGCGGGGCTCCTTCACGGCGCCGCCCACCCAGACCATGGGAATGTGGTTCCTCTCCATGGGCTTCGACAGGTCGATGTCGCGGTAGTTGATGCCGTGGTCGGCGGTCAAGACGATCAGCAGGTCCTCCCAAATGGGCTGCTTCTTCAGTGGCTCTATGAAGTTCTTCAGGCAGGTGTCTAAGTAGGCAAAGGCATTGAGCACCTCGTCATCAAGCGTCTTCGTGGGGACGTCCCACGGCTCATGGCTGCTCAGGGTTGAGAAACCCCACAGGAATCGACTGCCGGAATCTCCGAGACTTCCGGAATCTCCTGACTTTCCGGATTTTCCGGACTTTTTCGGCGCAGCCAATTGTGCATTATGCATTGTGCATTGTGCATTGTCAATAAGCCTCTTGAACGTGATGTCGTCGCGAACGCCCCATCGGGCAGAAGTCCTTTCTGAGGCAGAGAAGTCGTCCATGCTAATGAGCTGTTCCCAGCCCGTAGCGACAAGGTAGGAGCGCATATTCGTAAAGTTGATGTCACCGCCGTAGAGATAGGATGTCTGATAACCTTCCTGCTCCAGGGTGTGAGCAATGCTGGGAAGGGTGTGGCTCTTCTGCGGCATCTTCATCACCGAGAGTGAAGGGAACGACGGGTAGCCGCTCAACGCACACACCGTACCGCGATCCGTCCGCCAGGAGTTGCCGTAGCAGGCGGTGAAGTAAATGCCTTCCTGCTTCAGCTGTTGCAGGTAGGGCATGGCTTCGGCAAACTCCTCGCCAGCACCTTCCATCAGGATGATGATGATGTTCGGACGTGTGGTGGTGAGCAGGGTGTCGCTGCCAATGCTTTCCGTCGTGTAAACCTGTGCCGCCAGTTTGCTGCACTCCTGTTCGTCCATAAACTGATACTGCGCTGTGTCGCCCATGGTATGACTCATGGAGTAGAAGAAGCTGAACACGGGATTCACCGCCGCATGATTCAGGAACTGGTTCTGTGAATAGTATACCTGCCCGATGTTCGTTGTCGATTCCGAGATGCCGCCGCGGATGCCAATGACGATGAGCGGTATGAGCAGTAGGTAGGCTGCGGTCTCCATGATGTTCCTGCGTGGCGTGCCTGCCGTGGGCTTGAATCGCCTCAGTATCAGGCGGTACCCCCAGAAGATCAGCGTGGCTACGACGGCAATGGTGCCCAAGGCTACTGCTACGTAGAGCGTTGACACGCTGGCCGTAGCTTCCGTAGGGCTCTCCAGGTATTGCAGGCAGGAGGCGTCGAGCTTGAATCCCCAGAAAGGATACAAGGCGGCGTCGGCCACGAAAGCCAGAGCAAAGGCAATGGAAATCAGCAGGAAATAAACCTTCAGGAATATCCCCAGCGCCTTGCCCTGCCACCAGATGCTGACCGCGCTCACCAAGAATGGTACAATCAGGAAGTAAAGAGCCGTGGAGAGGTCGAGCGACAAGCCGTGATAAGCGACGTCAAAGACATCGCCTACGGTGAAGTCGTGCCCCGCCTGGTTGTATAGCATAAACGCCACCTTGGCGGCGATAAATACCAGCACCGTCAGCACGTACGTCTCCAAGAGAAACCCCATTCTCCGCTTCATGCCTGCAAAGATACGAATAAGCGAAGAGAAAACCAAATTTTATTTGAGTTTTCTTGAGCGGGAGTATTTAAGAGCGAAGCTCAAAGGTACGAAATAATTATGAATTACGAATTATGAATTACGAATTACGAATTACGAATTACGAATTATGAATTACGAATTACGAATTACGAATTACGAATTACGAAGAAAGTGAAGAGTGAAGCGCTCGACCTCTGGTCGCTTGCTACCGAAAGGCTACGGGTTCTTGCCTTGCAAGCGACCAAAGGTCGAGCGGGCGCGATAGCGGGATTGGGGACGCAAGAATTTCTTGCCGCCGTGAAAAATTATGCATTAAGAATTGTGCATTCTTGCTCTGGCAAGCGTCACCCTGTCGGGATGCCGAGCGGTGCATTATGAATTGTGCATTGTGCATTATGCATTGTGAATTGTGCATTGTGCATTGTGCATTATGCATTGTGCATTACCCGAGTGACGTACCATCCTCGCTGTCCGTCCATGGCACCGTACTCAAAGTGCTG
>ONKY01000021.1 GCA_900318585.1 uncultured Prevotellaceae bacterium | reverse complement strand
GCCACTGGCATCCCTGATCTGATGAGGCTTATTATTAGCATCTTTATATGCCTTGAAAGCATCGAAATCCGTATCATCCATCACGTAAGTTCCTGCCTCATACGTCACACCGTCCACCTGACAAGTCACGCAGTTGACGTAAGTATTAGGCACAAAGTACTGACGGTCTGATGCCGACATCTGGTGCCAGTCCCACCAGCTGATGACATCGTTCAGCTTGTAGGTATCGCTCTCGTTGTTCACCGTCACCTTGTCGATTGGCTTACCGTTGGAATCAGTCCGCGAACCAATCTTCACAGGATCATCTCCATCGTTGGCGCCCGGCATCTTGTAAGCATAGAGATTCTGCTTCACGTTCAGCAACTGTAACTGACCGTGCGAGGCTGCGGTAATGGTCAGTGGCAGATGCACCTCCTTCGAGTAGGCATTAGCCGAACCCGTATAGGCCGAAATCTTCTGATCGTAGATATACACATCACCCTTTACATACCAGTAATGTGCATCGGAGTAGTTTGCAGAGCCTATGATATAGGCATTATTCGTGGGATAGCAGTCATCGACAATACGCTTCTCGTGATGGATGAAATTACCAGAGGTCTGCCACTCTCTAATTTCATTATCACCATAGGGGTATTGCGCATGATCCGTTTCTGGATAGCCAAGTGTGTAGGCCTGACTTTCATCTGGCCAACCACTAGTATCACTAGCAGAATAGCGGAACTGCTTGTAGGTACAAACTTCGTTGCCACTCATCTTGTTATACTCTGAAAGTATCACATTCTGCTTATTCGGATAGCGTCTCGGTACACGGTGCTCGTTCTTAGCATAGACGAAACCGCCACCCACCTGATCGCGCTTCACATTAATCAGGTCAAGCTCGATGACACCCGTCACATAGCCGTAATCTTTATGCTCCTTCGTGCTGTTCTCTGTGGTCAACTCAAGGAACACACCCGATGCAAGTGCCACCTGATTGAAACTCTCACCCTTATTACGGTCGCTACTGGTGTGCTTGGCTGACTTGTAACCATAATAGGTATTCTTTGTTATTCCGTATTGTGTCAACTGGGCTGGTGTCAATATATTTACATCCACATCCTCATTGCCTATTTTAACAGTTTTCACCAAATTATTATGCTCGTCGAAATAAGAATAAACGCCCTCACCATCAACCATCTCATCACTAAAGTGCACATCACTGGTCATATTACCTAAGTAGTTCACCAAGCTATAGATACCGAAATAATTACCATGTGTCGTGCCACCCTGTCGTTGTTTGTTGAGTGACAACTCGCCCACACGGTTGATGGTATAATCGATATCCTCACCCACCTCGGCTACACGGTCCTTGGCTCCCTGCAACACCATGCGCGATCCAAACACGCCACAGAGGTCAGCACGCTGGATGGTGTTCAACAGACGGCCGGCATAGATGGAACAGAAACCGTAAGGCTGGAAACTGCTCTTCACCAGATTATATTCGGTGGTATGATTTCCGTCATCAAATGAATTCAACAGTTTCAGATATTGTTCCTCCGTCAGTTTCTGACCTTTGTAATAGAATTCACCATTAATAAGGATACCGGGCTGGCTCTGACCCTGTACACTATTATTTGCCGTACACTCATACTCCAACTGGAAGTAGGCACGTTCACGGTTGGAGAGGCCGCGGTACTCGTCAATAGAAATCGTCTGCTTCAGTCCATAATAGTCTGTGCCATAGTTGGTGATGTTCAGTTCGCGGTAGCCATCCACCACCGAGAGGTTGCCACCTCCGTAGAGACCACCAGTATGCTCGGTACCCACCGTGATGAAGTCACGGTGGAAAATATCGTAAAGCGTCGCGGTGGTATTGCCATACACCGTTGTTGCGTTGGCGTAGCTCTGGTCACTGTTCGACGACACATTACCACCGCCGAACACGGCATTGTGGATAAGGACGCCACGATCATCACTGGTGTCCAGTTTCAACCAGTCGCCGTCAAAAACATTATTATTGTTTTTCCCCGGCAATGTATTCAGGTCGTCGGTCTCCACATATTCATACTGCGGATGGGCATGACCGTTGATAGTGATGCCACCAGGATCGCTTACCTGCAGCCAGGGAGAAATGACCACCTTGCAGTCCTCTGACAGGTTACCTGCATCGTCGTAATAATAGATATGACCTGGCGAGTGTGTGCTTTCTTTAAGTTTTGTTTTATCGCTTATCACACTGGGGCTATAGACATAGCCGATATCGCCGCCGCCGAACACGTTGCCATAGCCGTCGGCAACACCCTTTTCGGTGCCAACCTCGCCGCCATGGATGTGAACCTCAGTCTGACCAAACACGTAGCCGTCGGTGTAGAGCGTACCTTCCTGACCGTAGCCATAAATATTGTATCCCTTACCCCCGCCGAACACGTTGCGCTGCACGTGGCCATTATACATCTCGATGTTCGTCTTGCCTGCCTTATAGAAGCCTGTCAGCGTACGCACAGAATTGGACTTCCCGCTTGGTGTGACGGCACCACGGCCGATGGTGGCAATCTCGCCGCCGCCATGCACACTGTTGCGTACAAGGCCATTCCATATACTGACATGAGTAGAGTCAACACTACTGCGGACGTCGTAGCCGCCACCGAACATATTACCGCAGTCAGCCAGACGTGTATTAGGAACAAAGACGCCATTGACCTTATAAGTCTTGTCTTCTATCATTGGGTAATAGCCGCCTGGCAGGTTGTACTTGGCAGAAGCCGCTATTGAATCAGCAGAATAGCCATAACCGATATAGCCATTGTTCAGAGTGAGGTTTGCATTACCAAATACGGCACCACCCTCACCACCGCTGTAGGCATTACGCTCAATGGCGGGCTTGCCATAAAGATAGCTGTAGTCATCTTTCGTGGCTTCAGTGCCCTTCACCTTTGTCAATTCACTTACAAGCTTCTCGTCGGTCTGGTCGGGACGGACACCGATGACGACATGCGTTTCGCCTGGGCGCTCATTTTCGTTGTCGAACGTCGCCGTTTTCTCGTCATTGCTGATGGTCATCGTGGTGTAGCCCACGTCGCCCTTCCAGCCACCGCCATAGACATTACGCGCCGTACCACCGGCAATGTAAGCCGTAGTGCTGGCAGTAAAACTACCCACGCCGAACTCATCTTTGACGGCACCGAGGGTACCGGCAGCATAGACATCCTTATTCACTGTACCGCCAAGCAGGGCGATATAAGTGGTGCCATAGACATCGCCGCTTCCCGTCATGCCTGTGCCTTCCTTACCCAGGCCGCCGCCGTAGGCGTAGTTGCCCACGTAGGCTCCCTTGCCAATGATGACGTTGGTGTTGTACTTGTAGGTCTTTGTCTCTCTGTCGTCCATCTCAGCCGTCCTTGCCAAAGCGTTGGTCAGGTTGGTCTTGGCATTGTTCTGATAGCTGGTGCCATCAGCAGTAATGGCAAAGTTCTCGGGGTCCAACCCTCCTCCGAGGGTCCAGGCGGCTTTCCATACATCTGCCCAGTGATTGTTATAATCATCGTCAGAGATGGAGCTTGGCTTGGTTATGCCATCGGGCTTGGAAGAGACATACGTATTCATGTTCTTCTGCACACTCTCGGCATTGAGCACACGTCCAGCCTCACCGCCGCCGTAAACCTCCCAGACAGATGCGCCGTCCTTCAAGTTGATCTCCGTGTATTCCGACCAGGTCCTTGGACCATAGCCTGCACCATAGACCGTAGCCGTGGTCATGCCATACTTATAACTGTCTTGCTTGACGGGCACATCAATATTGATTCTGCCAAAGATGGTGCGGCGTTCATTGTTGTTGCCGCCGTAGATGGCACCCTTCATCTTCTCGTTACCCTTCTCAACGGTTGTCACATTGCCCGTCTCCACATCCTTCACCTCCTCTACTCTTTCCGGATTGTAGATCAGGCAGGCATTGCCGCTATGGTATTCCACATTAGCCTCATAGACATCGCAGGGCAGCAGGGTCTCCGTGCCGTATGCGCCGCCGAAGATACTGCCAATCTTGATGGTGGAGCCTTGGGGAACATTGACCACGGTGCGGCGGGTGACACCCTCCTTGTAGCTGGCGCCGTAGGCGGCACCGATCGTTCCACGAGTCAGATCGATGATGGATGAGGCCTTGTCCTTGTCAGCAGTATAGTCGCCGGCTTCGACGCCCATGCCGACACCGCCCCAAGCACCGGCACCGAACACCTCCATCTCCTCGAACTTGCTGCCAAAGCTCTGGGGGATATCAATGAGCACATAGCTGCGGTTCTGCAAGCTGTCTCTGGCATGTTCGCCCGATTGCCCCTGGCCGGCACCAAACACTTGCTCCACCATGTTCCTCTCGTTCTCATAGGTAGGACGGATGTTGACGAATGCGTTGTTCAGGCGAGGCTTGGTGAAGCCAGAGCGGGCCTGACCGTCGTCATAAGTATAGTCCTTAAAGTAACGGTCTTTATAGTTATAAGTACCGTAGCAGCCACCGAAGATTCCGAGGGTGCGCCCCTGCAGGTACTCCGTATAGGCCGACGCTTTGAGCACGTCGGGATGGGGATTGCTGCTTGCATTGTATTGATGCACCATCCCCTTGACATCATCACGTACACGGCTCACGAAGTCAGAGTCGTTCATGATCCTGCCGCCCAGGTCGTTGCCGCCGTAAGTAATGTCACGAATCCAGGGGAAGCCTGCTATGTAAGCGTTCTCATCACTGTAATGGCTCCTCATGGTGTTTTGGTATTCATCCTTGATCATGCGACCGATGTAGGTCTCTGTGTGACCGAGGATGTCGGCATTACAGCTTCCGGCGAAGGAGTTAAAGATACGTCCACTGCCCAGGTTGACATAGGTATTGCCAACAATAGGACCGAAGAAACCGCCACCATACATGAACTCGCACTCGGCCATGTCGTCGCTGACGCTGGCCTTCTTGGACACTCCGTCATAATCGCCCTTCAGGTTGACGTAGCAGCTGTAGGCCGGATCATATAGATAATGCAGACCGTTAAACTCATAGGAACCGGCAGGAGCCTGATAATTGTCACCTTCAGATGTATCTAAAGATTCCAAGGACTTGCCAATAACGCCCTGTTCACCTCCGCCAAAGATCTGGAACACGTAGCCTTTGTTCAGGTTGATAGTGGTGCTGCCCCAGATTTGTGAGTCCTTGCCATAGCCGCCACCGAACACGTTCAGGGCCTTGCCGAGCACGTCCATACCCTGCTGGCCGAGAATGACACCCGTGTGGCGTGTGGTGATATGATACTGGGTCTGAGTGGTCTGGTCTGTTCCGTAAAGACTGATTTCCTCGCCTAACTCATCCGACTCCACCACGTCGAAGAGCTTCTCGCGCTCCATCAGGGTCTCGTCAATGTTGATGACCACATTGCCGTTGACAATGCCGCTGTTGTAGCAGCCGCCATAGATGTTACCGCCCTTCAAACGGCGGTCCAGGTCATCTTCATCGCTGTCACCTGTTAACAGATCATCACAACTGACTTCCTGGCCGGTCTTGGCGCTGATGGTGTTCCATACCAGTTCCGTCTTGTCCGCATTCCAGCGTTTCGGCTCAATCTTCATTCCGCTCAGGTTCAGGACGAGCTTGTTCTTCGTCGTTGGATTGGGGCTTTCGAGCACGCCACCCTCGTAAAGTGCATTGTAGTCAGACGCAGGCACAAAGGCATTGTTACATCCGCCCACGAACTTCTCGAAGATGACGATTTTCTTGTTGAAGTTGAGCTCTACTGCCCCCTGGAACTTCATACTACCAATATTTCCACCGCCAAACAGCGAGCCGAAATAAGTGGAATAGGGTATGTAGTCGGCGTCATCATCACCGCCATTCTCTTTACTGATGTCGAACACAACACGCGGGCGGACCCTCATGGCCACACCGTCCATATAGTCGGCAAATGTTTGGGCATTATTCTTTAAATCCAAACTACTGAAATCCGTACCGCTAGACAATACCACTTTCCCCTCAGCATCCAAACCTCCTGCATAATGTTTCAAAATGTCTTCATCAATCATGTGCTCGCCATTATTGCCGAAGAACACATTGTCGGCATAGACATAGGAGCCAATCTTCAACTCGGCAGCAGCCTCCGCATCCCTGTCGTTACGCAGCGTGGCACTGTTACCTCCACAATAGACGGCACCGCCAATGACGGTAGGCTTTGCCTGAGTTCCAATCAGACGGATGGACACTGCCTCGGCATTGGGACGGAAGGCATTGAGGGCTTCAACAGATAATGCTGGAGAATCAAAACTGGATGAAGTCGCTGTTCGTTGCCCATAATAGAGGTCACCATAGACGTCATCATCTTTCAGCTCCCAGTTGTCTGTATAGGGGTACGAGCCGTTGCCGCCGCCATAGACGTCGCCCTTGATGCTACAGTGAATACCCACGGCATTTCCACCATAGACATTGCCGGTGATGTCGTTACCCCCATACACATTATTGATGTCGCCGGCAGTAATCAACAGTCGGGCAGCATAGCCGGCAGGGAAGGGCACGCCTTCGATGGTCTCCTTCGCAATGTCAGTCTTGTTGGGGTTCACGTCGGCCATACGGCATCCGCCATAGACATTGTCTACTTTCATGCCGTCAGACTTGATAGCCAGGTAGATACCGTTGGGGGTGGTCATGGCACCTTGGTTACCGCCACTGTAAAGGTTTCTAATCAAGCCTCGTTTCAGTTTCCATGTGGGACGGATGGCCATCTCTGCCTTATTGTTACCGCCAAAGAAGCGACCAATCTGGAAGGCGTCACTGCTGGGATAAGAGAAGCCGATATTGATATCCATCTGGTTTTTGAAACGGTCTGTTGTCAGCAGTTCGCCGTAGTTCTCATCCGTCGACTGGCCACTGACATCAGCATTGGGATTGTTGGTGTCCTTGATGCTGTTGACCACCTTGCTCGGATTGTTCACGGAGACAACCGTATTGACAGCTACGGTTGCATTGTTTCCGCCACCGTAGGCATAGACGATGGAACCGCCCTGAATATCCAGATAGGTCCTGTCAAGCACTGGCTGGCTAAAGCCCGTCGTATTGGAAGCGATTGTGGTGCCCTTCTGATCTTTGATGGTGAAGGTTGTCACGCCTCCGCTTGTCGTGTGTGAATAGGTATAGTCACCATTACCACCGCCAAAGAGCTGGCCGATATAGATCTTCTGGGCGTCGGCGGTCTCTGCCATCTCAGCACCCGTACCTGTTGTCTTGGTAGAGATACGGACGAAGGCGTTCCAGTTGTTGTCCACACCATCGACTGTCGCAGAGTCCAACTCTGCAGGAACTGTTTCGGAGGTACCGATTCTTCCTGCGATATCATTACCGCCATAGACCTTGTTGATGACGATATAGTTGGAAGCCTGCTTACCGTCGATATGGACGAAGGCGCTTCCTTCAACATTGGCCATACGGGCGCCACCGAAGACCGCGTTGATGTCGCCGGCACGCACGTTGACAGTTGTCTTTCCGCCCGTGTCGCCGGCATTACCGCCGCCATAGACATTGCCGCCGATGGTAATCTGAGCCTGCACCGTCGAACCCGGCAGCATGACCAGCAGCAGGAAGAGCAACTTCAAGCAGGCTCTTGCGCGCGAACATATTATAGTATATATCTTATCCAATTTCTTAATTTCCTATTACTAAATCTGGTTTGTCCAAGTCTGGCTCGGAGAGCACATATATGTAAGTGGGGTTCACCGTCAGGAGAACAGGTCGTATCTGACCTCTTTGAATACCCGAGAGTATACCGGTCAACTTATTAGTGGCTGTGCAGTTCTCGCGTATCAGGTTTCCTTTCTTGTCGTATACATCATAGGTGCTGAACAGCGCAAGCGAAGAGGCGAAAGTGGGCAGGAAGTTCATTGCATCGATGACGCTCTCGGCTTCCGTTAGCTCTATGCCTTCTGCATCCTCAAACAGTGTCTGCTTGGCTTCATCGGCATCGGCATCCCGATTCGTGGTGATGGAATTGACAGGATTGGTCAGTCCGTTCCTGAAGGTAATGGTAGCGTTCACTTTACTACGCATTTGCGGGTCTGTACACACCAGTTCCATCTTCTTCAACTTGATGGTTCGCAGCTTATTGTACTCAGCATTGATATTCATCTTGAATGAGGCTCCCGCATAGAGGTGGTCTACCAGCAGGGTGATGCCATTGTTCTCTGCCTCAGCTGTATAGGAGAAATCTCCACGCCGGACAGTACCATCCTCACCAGCTTTCACACCGATGACAATGCTGAAGTCTTCTTTGGACAGGACTTTCAGGCCCTCCAGCTTCAGCGTGGCTCCTGTCACGACATTGCCATCCTTAGTGGCAGTAATATCGGAACCATCGACCAATTTAGAGGGCATGTAGCCATAGATATAATAGGTTTTGCTGCCTTCTACAAATACGCCGGAATTCCAGACATCCTTCTTGTTGGCATCCTTTCCTGCGTAGGTCACATAACCGCTCTGCTTGGTATCATCAGACTGAACAAGCCATAGACATATCTGCGTACCTATCTGCACAGGGGTCTCTTCTTCGGAGTCGCTGCGGGTCATGTTCACCTGCAACGGTCTTCCCTGCTGCACGTCCGGCTCGGAAGAGTCAGAACAGCCAGTGACCAGACTGCTCAAAATGATGAGCAGCCCTGCCAGCCATGCACTATGTGTGTATTTGTTCTTCATCTTCTGTCTGTTCCTTTCTTTACCAGTTAAACACGGGATGAGTTTCCTCCTCCAGCGTCGTCCAAGGGGTGAATACCACCGTGAAGATTCTCAGGTTGTTAGAACCTGCGAAGTAGCCATAGACAATCCACGTGTGGTTGCGGGTGAAGTCGCCGACCTCGTACAGGGAGAATGCCACGTTCTTCACTTCACTATCCCCAACCTTATACCATATCTTTCCTGTCACCTTCTTATCAGACTCACGGAGGTAGTAGTGTCCGGCCTCCACGATTTCACGCTCCGCCTCATCCTTTGCCAGTTCTGTATTGATCAGGGTCTCGTACTCCTGTCCGCTGATGGCACCGTTATAGGCGAACTGCGCCGGGTCGGCGCTGGAGGGAACCTGCAAGGGCGTCTCTCCAAAATCGCGTAGCGGGGCATCGTTCTCATAGCCGACATCATTGCCTGCATCCTTGACATGTGAACTCCTGTCAACGTAAGCGTTCTCCAAGAACAGATACTCCGCCTTCGGGATCATGCCGCCGTCGAAGGTAATCTTGGTAATCGTCAGATCCTGGCCAGCGGAAGTGGAGCAGCTAAAGACGAACCGCACCTTCGACACGGCCCTCACCACAGGCACATTGCCCACGCTCAGCACAGGAGCATTGACCGTGAGCGGCTGATCCTTCAGCACGCCCGACATAGGCAGGCCGTCAGCGGGCACATCAGTCTGCGGCGTCGTCAGCCCGAAGAAATCGTTACTTCCCGAATGTTCAATCAGAATACCGTCAAGCTGGTTGCGGGTTGTCTCTTCATTGAGGGTTACCGTCAGTCCGCAGTTGGCTTCTGAAACATTGGCCAACACATAGACATCCACGTTGGGGCGGTTCGTTGCAAACTCGTCGCTCACCGCCATCATATAGGTGGCGCCCGTCTCGGGGATGTTGGAAGGATGCAAGTAGCCCACCAGAGTGCCATCAATATGCTTGAACACCCAGATGTGCAAGTCGTGGATTGCTTTCTCTGAAGCTTCTGCCGCTACCGATCCTTTGTCGGCGCGGGTCACCACGGGATGCTCTGGCGTAAAGACATGGATCTGGAGGGTAGGAGTCGTCTTGGGCAACTCATACTCATAGTCATAACAGGCCTGGCAGAGCAACACCATCATGCTGCCCAGCAACCATCCTATATGTCTACTCCATCTCTTCATTCTTCACTCTTCATTCTTCACTCAAAAATCACCGTGGTCGGCGTCGCTGCCTCCCAGTCAGTCTTGATCTCCACACCTATCTCCAAGCGTCCGCCCAAGATGTCGGGCAGCACGTTGTACGCATGGGCCAGCGAACTAATCTCCATCCCGATGGTGGTAGTATGATCCTGCGTGAAGACGCGCTTCTTGTAGTCCAAATCTCCTTCGGAATATGTAGGCTTCACCACCTTACCCACCAGATAGAACTTCGTACCTTTATATATTACGCCGTTCTCACCCTTGAAGTCCTTATCGCTGTCGTTTTTCAGTTCAAGGATGACGGTCACGTCCTCATCCTCCCAGTTCTGGAGCACCAGCGTATGGAAGGGGCCGACAGCCGTTCCTTCGGTGAGGTAATAAGCTGTATTCTCACCGTTCGTATCTATGTGGCTGTCGTAGACAAACCGCACATCCGACTCGTTGTTCGACAGCGGCTTGAAGCCGAAGCCCACGGGCCGCTGCTTGTCTATGATGATGCCCGTGATGGGAAACGCTGTCGTCCCCACCGTCACCTTCGTCCCGTTGGCATCGGGCAGGCCGCCTGTCGACGTCGCCTTGACGGTGGCGCTCACGTGTGCCACACCATACTGCAGCGGTTCCTTGATAGCCACCGCCTTCGTGCTGGTGGTCACAACGGAATTGTCATAGTAATACAGGCCAAGGACAGTGCTCCACATTGTTTGAGTACCATAACTGCTGGCATCCACCTCCTCGTTGTTTGTCTTGATCAGGCTGTTACCGTAGTAATACAGCTCGGCAGGATAGGCATAGCGGCTGATGGCGTTGATGTTGGCCATCGTCGTGGTCTCCGTCTGCGGCACAAATTCATAGTTAGACGTCTCCGTCTTCTTCTTCCACAGCAGCACGGCGGCACCGTCGGGCAGGTCAAGATCGTTCGGATAGCTGTCGCAAGTGCCTAAGCTCGTCACACTGTTGCCCGTATCCACGGACACTTTCATGGTGACAGAACCTGATTTATATTCCGCGCTGGTGTCGGTAATCTTGTCCATGACAGCTTCCGCAATCGCCTTCTCCATCGTACCGTCAGTAAAGGTCTGTTTCTTTATCTCCTGATACAGCCTGTTGACGTATGCCTTTACGTTCCGGGCAGAGCCTGCCAGGACGGATGTTCCTGCATTACCCTGGTTGATGAAGTTCAGGTAGACAGCCTTCAGCCATGAGTCTGAGGTGTCACTCCACCTGACCGTGGTAGTACCCACTTGACCATAGACATTGGCAATGGCTGTCAGGTAGTTAGCAAGGCACTGTGCCTCTCCGGGTATCGCCGTACTCTCGCATATCGGGTCCGGCTTGAACTTCAGACTGGCGGGCACCACCATCTGCGGCAGGGAAACCGCCGCATTCCCATCCACCTCCAAGAGCAGCGAGCCATTGGCTGCCTTGTTTACCGTGTTGTCCGATTTCTTCACAGTCTCGGCCCTGCCATAGACCAGGAAGGAGGCTACGCCAGGCATGAAGAAGAACTCCTGACAGTAATAGAAGCGCTTGTCGCCATCATCCTTGCCGTCATAGGCAATCGGGGGGCTGGCCTCATAATAGCGGGGCCGGTCGGCAGCTTCAATTATTCCCTGCTTGGCAAAGGGCACGATGCGCAGCTCCTGGATGGGGCGGGAGCCGGTCTCCAGCACTTCCGCCGTCGCCATACGGGTTGTGGGAAGGTGGTCGGCCAGCGACAATGCCAGGTCAGCCTGGACGTATGGCTTTGTGTCAGCCATATCGTCCTGGTTCTGGCATCCTGCAAGGACTGCCATCATCCATCCTATGATGAGATACTTCCTCTTCACTGTTCTCCTATACCTTTATTATATATAGGTAGCCGCGAATCACTTTCTTCGCTTCATTCGCTTCATTCGTTGTTCTCAATCAGATGTTCGGATTGAGGATTAGTCCCTGCTGCCACTCCAGGTTGACAGAGGTACCCAGCTCAATGCCTGGGCTTGTCAGGTCGGGCACACCATTGGTGGCACCACCGAGACCGTCGGGCACCAAGGGCGTGTCAGGATATTCTCCCGTCTCAGGATCCACAGGTATCGGGAGGTCCACAATGCCGTCGCCATCGGTATCCCAGCCAGGTCCGCCGCGTTCCGGATCAGTGATAAAGGCATCTATCTCACCGTCGCCATCAATATCGTACGGATCCACCTTGCCGTCGCCGTCGGCATCCACGCCAATGGGCTTACCGTCGGCATCCTTCACATACTTGTCGGGATGGCCGTCGCCGTCGGGCACACCGTCGCCGTCGGCATCATCTCCGTTGCGGTCAACGGTCGTGGCGCCGTTCTTAATGGTGACCGTCACCTTGGTGACATGGTCCTGCAATACAATCTTGTTCATCGTATCTTTGTCATAGTTGACAGCCTTCCTCGGATCGAGTTTCACGGCCAGATAGAACGTGCCGCCATGAGGGATGATACCGTCGAAGCCCATGAAGTCATCGCCGCCATTGATCAGCTCGAGGGCGGCATGAATCACCTCATTACTCCTTGTCTCCAAGGCAAGTGTGTGATTGGCTGTCGTGGTATAGTTGGTCGTGGCAACGATTGAGCTGCTGTTCATCTCACGGTCGTAGATAACCTTTTTCTCACTGCCCTTAGGGGTAAAGTCGTACTTGACACTGTTCTGTCCACCAATCAGGACACCCTTCAGCGTATAGCCGCTACCGATGTTCACCACTTTACCGTTCGCGTCGTAGAAGGTGCCGGAATCCATGAATATCCTCGTCTCGATACGTCCAACGCCATACTCCACGGCCTTCTTCAAGGCTACAGACTGCGTACTGCCACCCACTTCGTCGGCCGCACCACTATAAACATTATTTATAACGTTGTTCCAGGTTGCCTCCGCATCATACTCGCCCGACTTCTTGACAGAGGAGGCTTTCAGCGGTGTGTTGACATAATACCACAGAGCGGCCGGATAGACATAGTCGGTGTTCTTCATCAGGAAGTTCCTACCGAAGTTGGCAGAGACATCCGTGAAGCTGTTGGCATCAAGACCGGTACCATTCCAACGGATGCGGGCAGCACCCTCGGGCAGTCCGAGGTTAGTGGGATAGCCCAGATAGTCGTTCTTCAGCGAGGCGGGGTTGCCTTCGGTAGGAGCCGACGTGCAGGCTGTCTCGATCTTTGCCTTGATGGCATTTGCCAGCTTACGAGCCGGGTCTGTGGCAAGGACGTGGTCCATGGCGAAGTGCAACTTTCCCAACACCGTTGACAGCGTGCTGGACGAAGCGGTCGACAGCTTGGTGAAGTTCTGGTAGAGCCTTGCCAGCACGAAATTGGTCGTAGTGCTCCACTTGTCGTTAGGAACGGTAGCGCCCTCTGCCTCGATGTTGGCCAGCTCATTCAGCAGTGTCACGATACGCTGCCCCGTGGCATCACCCGCCTGGGCACCGGCATTCTCATTGATCTGCTGTGGGGAGAACACGATGTCATCAGTCGTCTTGAACTCCTCATCCGTGAGGCCCTTGGTTTGCAGGAATCCGTACTTGAACTTGTCATCCATGGTAGTGATCACCTCTTCCGTACTATTGTCTACAGCCTTGCCATAGAACAGGAAGTACTTGGTCTTGACGGGCACAAACTGCTCCTCATAGATCTTGTAGTTTAGGGTTCCAGCTTTGACCAACGTGCCGATGGGGCCGAGCTTGATGATGTCCGACAGCTTGCTCGACGAAGCTGTCGGCTCCGCTTCAAAGGAAATCAGCCGGACATTGTCTATGCCCCTGAACTGAGCATAAGTACCTGCGCTTTGCGTCAGGTCTTCACTCATACGGGTAACACCCACCACGGAACGGGGGATGGAGATTACAAACTCTGACTTTACGCCGGCAGTACCGTTGTCGTCGTACACCAGGTTCTCGTCATCGTCACTGGTACAAGCAGTGAACCCTGCGGTGCCGATGAAGGCGATGGCCATCATCATGGCGATTGATTGGATTTTTCTCATATCTTCTATATCTTCTTTAATTCTTTATTTCCTATAACTCCTCCTCAAACCATAGTCCTTCGCCCCAGCTCAGGTTGACGCTCACACCCACTGTCGGGTGCGGCAGCTCCAGGCTCGGCAGGCCGTAGGTGGCGGTGGCGAGGCTCTTGATGGTGAGGTTCACCCGCGTGGCATGGTCCTTGCAGAAGATCTGGTCCAGGCTGCCGGAGGTGTAGTTCGTACCCTCCTGCGGATCCATCTCTGCCACCAAGTAGAAGGTAGCACCGGGAACGATGACACCGTCGGCCCCTTGGAAGGCGTTGCCGTTGTTCACCAGTTCCATTGCCAAGCATATCTTTTCGTTATGGGCCGTTCCTAATCCGAGGATATAGTCCGGCTCCGAATAGTAGTGTCGTTTCAGTGTCTGCGACCCGGTAGGCTGGCCCTCTCCATTGTTCAGCTCGGTGTCGTAGATGGCATAGCGGGGGCTGCCCTCCACGGGCTGGAAGTTATAGTCCACCTCACGCTGCCCGCCGATGATGTAGCCCTTCAGGGTAAACACGCCGTCGTAGGTGCTGACATACGCCCCATTGGCATCATATATATTATCGGGAGTCAGGCGGGCGCAGAGTGCGAGGCGTCCCACGGCATACTCCACCTGCTGCACCATTGCCACGGACTGGGTGGACGTCTGCACCTTCGTCTTGGCCGACTCATAGCCCTCGTCTAACAGCTCCTGCCAAGTCTCGTACTGGTTGCCGCCCGTTCCACCCTCTTCCCCGAAGATCACCTGCTTGTCGGATGCCAGCAGGTCGGAGAATATCTGGTATTGCAGGTTCATCGGGTAGACGTAGTCGTTGATGGATGCCACGTTGAGCGACTTGCCGTAGGCCTGCACGTCGGGCTCCACGAACTTGCTCTTCGTCTTGTCCCACTCGATGCGGGCGGCACCGGCGGGCAGGTGGATGTCCTCGGGGAAGCCCTGATAGATGTCCTTCAACTCTATCTGGTCGTCCTCGCGGTAAGGTTCCTTCGTGCAGCTGGCTATGATGGCCTTGACAGCTGCCGTCAGCTCACTGCCCTGGTCGTCGGGCGCCTCCTGGTTCACTAACAGGTTGATGAAGCCCAGCATCGTCTGCACGTTCTGCGACGAGAGGGTCTTCAGCTGCATGAGCCGCTGGCGGGCCTCGTGCAGGTAGAGGTTGTTCACCGTCGACAGCTTGTTGTTGGGTGCTGGCACGTCCACGGTGACATTCATCAGCTCGTTCAGCAGTTCGAGCAGAATCTGTCCGCGCCGGCTGCCACCCATCGCCTCTGTAGAGCTACAGATGGGCACGGGGCGGAAGCGGATGGCACTGTTGCCCTGATAGGTGGTCTTGCCCAATCCTACGGTCTCGATGATGCCGTACTTCATGCGCTCCTCGTGGGTCTTGGGCACGTCTGCGGCACGGGCGTAGAAGGCGAAGAAGGAGGTGCCCACAGGGATGTTGATCTCCTGACAGAGGGAATAGTCGTCTTTCGTCACCTCTTCCGACACCTCGCCACCCGAGGTCTTCATCTCTATCACACCGCCAATCTTGGTGGACGTCTGCGTAGGATAGTTCTCGAAGCAGAGCAGGTGGACGTCGTCAAGGCCACGGAAGTCCTCCTCCTTACCGCTCTCCTGCACCACGTCGGGTGTCATGCGGGTCGTCGGGGTCTGCTGCTTGCTCACGATGCGGCGCGGCAGCGAGAAGTTCAGCTGGGTCTTCACCAGCTGTACGCCGTCGGCATCGTCATCGCGGGCACATGCCGTCAGCAGCACTGCCATCAGCAGCGCTCCCATCAGCATCTTCCTATCGTAGCACTTCCACCACATATTTTTTTCCTTTTAACTTTATTCTGCCTCGGACTTTACGGACTCTCTCGGACTCTTTTTTGTCCGTGTCCGTCCGTGTAGTCCGTTGCTTTTCATTTGGCCGCGGACTTTACGGACTGTCTCGGACTCTTCTCTATTCTGTCTCGGACTCTTCTTTGTCCGTATCTGTCCGTTTAGTCCGCTGCTTTTCTATATTCTGCCTCGGACTTTACGGACTCTCTCGGACTCTTCTCTATTCTGCCTCGGACTCTTCTTTGTCCGTGTCCGTCCGTTTAGTCCGCTGCTTTTATTATTCACTTTTACCTTTTAATTCCCAATCACCAGCCCGGGCTTCCAGTCGAGCGTCACCGATGCGCTGACCTCCGGTTCTTTGCTGACAACGCCGCCACCCTTGCCAATCCATCCCCTGAAGATCTTGAACTCTCCGGGGTGTAGCATCTTCCGAATGCGGAGGATGGTCTCAGTAATCGATGGCCACGACCGCGTGGCGTCAGGTTGTGTCACATAGACGCGGAACTCCCACAGCGACTCTCCCTCATCCTGAGTAATGAACGGCTCCTCCGTCTCTATCACATGACGCGTCTCACGGGGTACCCGCGAAGGGAACGTCACCGAACAGAAGCCCAATTCCTTGCTATCCTCGTTCTTGATCAGCGAGGTGGTGACGATGGGCGACTTGTCGGGATACACGTACGTACTGTCACAGATATTGAACCCCGTGGCGAAGCCCGTCGAGTACACCTTGATGTCACTGGCATCGTAGTCCCTTGGGTCGATGACGAGCATGGCGGCGCAATTAGCCATATAAAGGGTTACGTTGAAGTTCTGGTCCACACCCTCCAGCACGTTCATCGGCTGACGAGCGGTGAAGATGCCCGTGGTATGGGAGCTGACGGTGTCGCCGGCTGCCTGCAGCAGCATGGAGCGGTGACAGCGTTCGTCGTTCTCCAAGGTCACCAGCTCGTTGTCCAGGATGTTCGCCGTCGCCAAGTGCATGTACTGCCGCTTCGGCAGGTTCAGGGCATAGCTGGCCTGGTTGGCATTCATGAAATGCTCGTCGTGCTGCAGGCGCAGCGAGTCACCCTGCGTGTCGTAGAACGAGAGGTCCACGTCGTGGGCGAAGTCGCTGAAGATAGTGCCTAAGTGCGTGCGCACTGACTGCGCCAGCACCAGGTCGGTCTGCGTCGTGAGCTGCGTAGAGATCTCAGTGGAGACGTTCGTCACCAACTCCAGCTCATAGTTTATCTCCGCCTGCTCGCCGCAGTCGCTCAGGTCCTCGTCAATCATCGAACAGGAAACAAACAGAAGCGAGAGACAGAAGGGCACAATGCCCCAGAGACAGGGCACGCCACCCGTCCGGCAGGGTACGCTCCCCTTCCGGCAGGGTACACCACCCCACCGGCAGGGCATCCATGCCTTGTCGGTCTTCCGTCTTGTCACTATCTGTTGTCTCTTCATTATTTATCTAATAAATCAAAGAACAATTATACTTCCGAAGAAGGGGTTAGTCAGTGGCACCTAGCACGACACTATCAAACTTCAGACCCGTGCTCCAGTTCAGGTCTACGGAAAGACCAACGGAGAGGTGGGCCGAGCGCAGGTCAGGCACAGACACCAACGCTTTCTGCAAGGAGGTCGGTCCAATGACGAAGGTAGCTGAGGTCATGTAGTCCTGGATGAACACACGGCGCTTCTTGATGGTGCTACCATCTGCATTGTATGGAGGCAACGCGTACTTAGTAGGCCATGTGATGCCAGCCTCATCATCAGTATACTCATTACCATCATTATCTTTGTTCGGATCCAGCACACCCGTAATATAGAACGTGCCGTTCACGGGAATCAGGTTGTTCTGCCCCCAGAAGGCTTTACCAGAGTTGTTCTTGAACTCAAGTCCGATATAAATCGGATGCTGTTTCCCTCCTGTTGGATTCGAATCATAATTATCCCATACAAGGGTATAGACAGGGTTTGACGCTGTTGATGGCGCAGAAGTATCATATTTAGGAATTACCTGTTGAGCAGTAGAGAGGTCTCTGTCATAGACATAGGCTGAGAAGGAGCCAGTACCTTTAGTCAAATAATCCCATCCCACCTCAAGATTTTGACCGCCAATCAAAATACCAGTCAATGCAAAGGGGGAGGCAGAACCATCGCTTCTAATAATTTGGTTGGTCTCAGTTGTATTCCCATCCTCACGATCCTTCACAATGTTGTGCTTATTATCCTGTAATTCGGCAGCACCATATCTTACCTGTGTTTTTAACAGAGCCGTACCATAGTTGATGTTATACTTCATGGCCACGCTATTGGTAGATGACTTGACCGACTGGTCAGTACTCCATGCCGACCACGAACTTTCATTATCCCAGTTTGTCGAACCTTCTGGGAAGATATTGTCGTCATCAGAATCAGCCACTCGGACAGGACTATTGCCAAAGTAGCAGAGCTCAGGAGGATATACATAGTTGTCAATATTAAACGTTGATGATCCTCCACCCATGTCATAGGTAGGAAGCTGTGATTTATATGAATACGTATTATGGGCAACATCATAATCCAGAATCGTTCCGCCTTCCGGAATGCCAAATATTTTGGGGAATTGACTCAAATCATCATTACCCGTAGGCATTGCAAGAGAGTAATTCAAATGAGAAGAATTCATGATTGTACTAATCCCCAAAAAGCCTGTACCACTTGAGTTAAGCGCTTTATACATATTTGTTCTTATCTCTGTAGCAAGATTTTTAGCCACTGCTTCTTCTATGTTCGTCGGTGTAGCCTCAGCAACAGAATTGATGACAGAATAGAGAGATGACAACATATCTTGTACGGCAGGCCCGGAACCTGCACGCATCTCGTTATCATAGATTTTGTTTAATACCACAAACTCTTTCGACAGAGTTTCGCCAAGGGCACAAAGAGCAGCAGTATTAGAATTATCTGACGGGTCTTTATCAGCTGAGGTGGTCTTTATCTTCAGCGTTGTTACTCCACCGATTACCTCTGTGCCGTATGCGGCCCATGCCAAATCTGTCACTTCTCTTGTTTGAGCGGTACCAGAAGAAGGAGTATAAGTTGAAGTACCCGAATATTTAGTCTGAACAATGGTATTTAAGATCTTGGCGAGCAACTCCTTGTAATTTGCCAATGCAGCCTTGTTAAAACCTGCTGTTGCATCAGTGCCGTCAGGTACTCGCTTGCAAAGCTTAAAGGAGGTTTCACTGAGATTCTGCGAAAGTGTTACTTCCACTTTCCCTTGCGCATCATCTGTCTCATTCTTGGTCGCCTTACCCCAGAACATCAACGCGTTAGTGCCTACAGGCAAAGTCAGCTCCAGGATACGACGAGACTTAGTTTCGGAATTAGGCCCGATAGCACCTGCACCCAAGATTGAACCTAAACCATACAGTTTGTCTGCCGTTCCTGCCGAGGCAACATGCTTACCGTCTTTAGCACTTCCTTGCTTGAACGACAACAGAGCCGTCTGGTCCATGCCACGGAAATCGTTAGTATTTGTTGCCTGCACATTTGCCTCACTCATACGAGTGGTGGACGTGTTGCCGGTAGAGATATTAAACATGAACTTCACCGGCACTTCTCCCGTCTCGGGGTTGTAGCCCGGGTTTACCTCCACCACGTCCTCATCGGTACAGCCGGTGAAACCAGTTGCGCCCGTCAGTGCTATCGCACCCATCAAGGCATAAATGAAATTCTTTTTCATACTTTCGAAAGTTTTATTTGTTATTATTTTGATTATCAATTAATGATATACACGACATTGATGCCCAACTGGGGCAGGAGGAAGATGCGGTCGTCCTTGCCAAGGTAGGAGCCGCAGTGAGGACAGTCGTACTCCTTGAACCAGGCATAACCGACGGCGACGCCGGCCTCGGCCTCGACGGCCCACGAGCGACTGAGCATCCATGAATAGCCGTACTGGGCGCCCAAGGCGACAAGGTCGCCCTGCAAACGACGGTCTTTCACGGCAGAGTAGAGACCGAAGGGGAACTTGAAGCCGCCCACATTGTAATGACTGTAGATGGCATTGAGTTCCAGGAAGGAGGAGCGGCGCGACTGCACCGTGTCATGCTGCTGGTCGAAGTAGCGGCGGCGCGACTGCACCGTGTCACGTTGTTGGTCGAAGTAGCGGCGGGCGCCGGCACCGACGAGCAGGTGGCGCAGCTTCTTGTTGTGGGCGGGACGGGAGTCCAGGTCCCAGGCCTGCAGGCCAGCCCCTACCCTTGCCGACCACGACGGACTGAGCCGCAACTCCAAGGCGAGGTTGGGCGACAGCGTGGCATCGTAGGCAAGGTTGGTGCTGAGCGCGTTGTGCTGCGCAAAGAGGGATGAGCTAATGCCCATCAGACACCCTAATAATAATATGTGTTGAAACAGTTTCAATTCTCTATCTATTCGTTTGATACCAAAAAATTAACACTTACCAATCGCTTCGCTCACTTTTCGCGCGTGGTATATTAAATGCAAAATTACGAATTTTCCGTATTTTACAAGCGAATAATTGCTAAAAATTGTTTACAGTTTGTCTAATTGTTCAAACAATTTGTCCATAAGGGCAAATCGAGGACGCCTGTTCCAACGGCATTTTCAGAAAACAATCTTGACAAAACAGCGAGTAGACGACCCAAAATAGGGATAACAATTTGTCCGAAACCGAATACAATAATCTGTCCGCAAGATTGATTATCAAATACTTGCATTAAAAAGAGAAATCCAATAATAAGGCAATGAACGGACAAAGAAAAGTACTGACAAAACTGAGAATCAAGCTATTTTTTCCGACTTTTCGGCTTCTTTTTGCGTTTTTCCATTCTTTTCCTGCTTGCTTACCGCATATTCGCCTACCTCATCTAAAAGGGCACCCATACGCTGGCGATACTCAGAAGGAGTGATATTATACATCTCTTTAAAGGTACGGTTAAAGGTGACGGTGTTCGACATTCCGCACTCCGCGGCAATGGTGGCGATGGTGTACTCCGGATGCTCCACCAGGAGGCTTGCTCCATACTCCACACGTTTGACATTGATATAGACGGAAGTGTTCGATGCGTCGGAATACTTGCTCATCATCTTTCCGAAGCGGTTCTTGTCGACACCGATGAGGCGCATGAGGTCGTCGCGTCCCAGTCCGGGTTTCAGGAAAAGGCGGTCGCGCGTCACCTGCGTGTCCATCTCCACAAAGAGACGGCGGTCCTCATCGTCGGGTTCCCCTACCCCCTCGTCATCCGGTTTCTCCTCCATCAGGGAAGAGTGGATATCGTCGAGCGCATCAGCCATCTCTGAGGAGACAGGTTGTCCGCTGATGACGGCACGGCGGTAGGCATCAACACCGTTGAGCAGATGGAGCAGGTGGACATTCTTTTTATGAATCACGCGCAGGTAATAGGCCACAGCGGCAGAGATGATCAGAAGCATCACCAGTCCTAATGACAGCAGGCTCAGCCAGAGTGTCTTACGGTGGGACTGATTCTGTTCGTGGTACAGCTCGTAGGTGGTGACCATCACGCTGCGTGATACACGCCGATGGAGGCTGTCGGTAATGGCGCTTATCTCACGCACGTGCTCGGCAGCCTTCTCGTATTCGCCCAGATTGATATGAACCAGGGCTTCCTTGTTGAGCACAGAAAGCATCCGGTAGGAAATGGTATCGCCGTATGTACGAAGGAAATCACGGTAGCTTTTGACAACGTCCATGGCCTCGTGGCCAAGATGGCGGAGGCGTAGATAGTCGAAAATGTCCATATCATCAACGACATTGCCGTAGCCCGTCTTTTTCCATGCGGCGTAGGCTTTGTCGGCCTCAGCCATCCGCCCGGCCTTAGCCAGCAGACAGGCGCGCAGGGCATAGACCCGGCGCAGGGCACGCTCAACGGTTCCGGGCTTTTCAGCAGACGAGATCTGCCGTGCCTCCTCCTCCTGCAGCTGCGACATACGGACGGCCTCGTCGTACAGCTCGTCCTTTACGTACATTTTTACCAGTTCAGCATAGAAGTCAGACAGTTCCTCGTGCTGAAGAGGACTGCCGGATTCCTTCATCATGCTGACGGCCTTCAGGCACGAGCTATAGCCGTCGAATTTGCGTCCATGGAAGTGCATCCGTCTGCCGCTCGTGAAGAATGAAATGGCCTCGTAAGCCTTGTCGCCACACACCTGCGCTTTCTTACGCAGGCGCAGGATGGTTTCAGTAAGGGCGTCACTATAGTTGAGTTTGTCGTAACACTCCATCAGGTGATGGAGCAGCTCCAGCTGCACACGGTTGCTGTCAGCCACCTCTGGGGCATTCTCTACCCGCTGGTAACAGGCCAGCGCCTTGAGGTAGCGGCAGTTGTCGAAGTAAACGTCGCCCTCTGCCATGTCAAGCTGCCAGTCCGGGGCCAGGCCCTGCTGGCGCATGGTCCGGATAAGGGCCAAGGCGTTGTCAGGATCAGAGAGGGTGCTTCTGTAGACGGTGCCAAGGTTCGGGAGGGAGCCGGGCGCACTGACGGCCGCCTCGCCGAGGAGCGAGACGCACAGCAGGACGGCGGCTACCCAAAGCCTTCGCATCACGGACAAATTGTTCTTCATCAGCAGCAGATTGTTTCCGACTGGCAAAGATAAACATAATTCGAGAACCGCCGTCTACGCGCGCGGAGAATTTAACAAACATTATCTTTTCCACCAGAGGCTCCGACATAAACCACCGATTTACGATCCTAAACCACTGGTTTACGATTCTAAACCACTGGTTTACGATTCTAAACCACTGGTTTACGATGCCAAACCACTGGTTTAGGATTGTTTCACCTGTGGAACAAATCCAAACGAGCGACTTTCTTGTTTAACCACGAATTACACGAATTACACGAATTGGCTGCAACACCATGATACAACAATCTGTCCGTTCCTCTCGCGCACGCGCGCATATTATAAGGGAAAGCGGAAAATATCCTACCCATCCCACCCATCCTACACCTAACTTAGGTGCGGGATGGGTGGGATGGGTAGGATATTTTCCGCTTTTCCCCCTCATAATACGCGTATATACGCGCGCGAACCATTTTTGAAGAAAATCTCAAACAAATTTGGCATTTCCCTCAACTTTTCGTACCTTTGCGACAAAAGTCGCGAAGGTACTCCGTCTCAGAAGAAAAAACAAACGAATTTGTTTTGTTCTTC
>ONKY01000100.1 GCA_900318585.1 uncultured Prevotellaceae bacterium | reverse complement strand
GCACAATTGGCTGCGCCGTCCTTGTTTATTTAAATCATTCTGTCTCATCTATATAATTACGAATTATGAATTACGAATTATGAATTATGAATTACGAATTATGAATTACGAATTACGAATTATGAATTACGAATTACGAATTACGAATTTTGAATTACGAATTACGAATTATGAATTACGAATTATGAATTATGAATTATGAATTATGAATTACGAATTATGAATTACGAATTATGAATTACGAATTATTACTGTTTGTCCTATCTCCCCTCTTTGCCGTAGGTTTCCCCCTCGCCGGTTTCCCCCTTTCCGGTAGCCCCCTCTACAGGAGGGGGTTGGGGGAGGCTTTCTATTCTATCGGTATAAACTGGATGCAGTCGAACTGGAGGCTGAAGTTGCTGTTGGTGCTGGCAGCCGGGTCGAGCACAACGAAGCTCAGCTTGTGAGCGGCCGTCTCCGAGAATTCTACCTCCTCGAAGAGAGTACTGGTATAGACGCCGGGCAGCGCACTGGTCACCTTCGTGTAGGGAGCGGTGAAGACGGTGTAGTCGTCGCTGTCGTCGAACTGTATCTTCAGCAATCCGCCATTGCCGTCGCTCTGCTGGCGCATGAAGTTATGGTTCACCAAATAGATGATGGACAGCTCCACCCGGTACTTGCCACGCACGATGGTGGGCGTACGCATGGACACCTTACCCATGTAGCCTACGTTGAACACGATGCGGTCGTAGTTGTTGGCGGCCTTCATGTTCGAGCGGCAGGTCACATAGTCAATGTCGCTATAGGTACGGTTCTTCGTGCCGGCCTCACCCATCTCGTACTCAAAGCAGGAAGCATTGGCCACGCGGAAGCGCTGCTCGGTGGAGGTAGGCTCGGAAGGCTGGTAGTACTGGGCATCCACCAGGTTCTTGATGTCAGTATAGTCGGCCATATCCCAAAGCACGGCCGTCTGCTCCGGCTCCCAGACGGGCAGCCAGCCGTCGAGCTCGTGAACATAGCCGTTCTTCGACAGCACGTTCGACGAGGCAGGCACGAAACGGGCGGCCTCGGCAGAGGCGTTGAGCACATAGCGGTCGGCCTCGCTGGTGGTCAGACTGTCGTAGGTCACGGTGAACACCTGATTCTGAGCCGACGAGCTCCAGATGCGATTGGCGTCGGAGCCGTTCATGGCGCCCAGCTCAGTGGTGGTATACTGGTTGGGCAGGATATGGTAGCCCACATACCTACGCAGCAGGGAGTCCTCGCCGAGCCCCTGAGCGTCAGCACTGCGGAGCTTGGACTTCAGCTGGTCAAGCGAACTGATGCCCGCCTTCGAGAACGTGGCGTCGGTGACGTTGAGCAGCGTATAGTAATAATGGATGATGATGCGCTCACGATCCTTGTTGAACAGCGTATCGACCACGGTGCTGAGCTTCCGGCTCCAGCCCGTAGCGCGCAGAGCCTCAGCCATAATCTGGCTGTTGCCTCCTTGCACGACACGGTCGAATACCGTCTCCACCAGCGGCGTCATGGCAGAAGAGAGCGCGTAGATCTTCCCGTTGTAGGCGCTGATGCCCATCTGATAGATGTGTCCCTGTCCGTTGAGCACGGCATGGCCGGCATTCTGCGGGTCAATCTCAATACTGATCTCGTCGTTGTTCAGGTTCTGCACTGACTTCTTCTGGACGAAGGCATCGGGCAGGATGGAGTCCTTCACCGTGTGGTAGAGCACGAACTGGCGCACGTACTCCGGCTCCAACTGCGTCAGGCTGTCCACACCACGGCGGCGGTAGAAGTCGCGCATGGCCTCATCGTTGGGAACGAAGGCCGTGAAGCTGACACCGCTCGACGACTGGTTCAGGGCGTTGAACATATTGGAATAGCGTAGCGCCTTCACATACTCACCGAAGCCCTCCTCCTGAGCCAGCAGCGTGGAGATGGGCAGGCGTAGCTCGCCGCCGTCCTTGGTGAATACAATCTCCTTGTCCTTGAACGGGTCGCTGTTGATATTGAATACATCCTTGTCGCAGGCTGCCAGCAGCACCACGACGGCACCCAACGCCAGCATCTTACTCAAAATATGCTTGTAAATCATCATACGTCTTCCTCCTTTCTGTTAATAGTACGGATTCTGCTTCAGCAGCTTGTTGTTGAACAACTCCGAGGAGCTGATGGGCAGATACCATGCGTAAGGATCCTGCAGCACGGAGAGCACCCACTGCTGGTTGGTGGTCTGGTTGCCCTCGAGCACCTGGGCAATGAACTCCTCCTTATACTTATTGTTACTGATGCGGCCGAACCACAGCAGGTCGTACCAGCGCTTGCCCTCGGCCATGAACTCCATCTCCTTCTGGTCGAGGATTTCCTCTATCAGCGTCAGCTCATCGAGCTGGGAGATCTGGGCAGCTGCGTCGGCAGCGCTCGTGTCAATGTCCTTGAAGTCGGGCAAGCCAGCGCGGTTGCGGATGCGGTTGATCAGCATCACAGCCTCCTGCCAGGAGCCCTGCCCCTTCATCACCAATGCCTGCGCCTTCATCATCATCACCTCGGCCACACGGTAGACGATGAAGTTGGCATCCTGGTGGGCACGGGCGCCACCCGAGATGTCAGGCACATCGGTACCGTAGTATTTCCAGATGTAGTACTGGTTGGAGTTGGGCCATCCTGTCACCTGTCCGTTGTCAGGCACGTAGGTAGCCAGCAGCATACGGCCCATGCGTCCGTCCTCGGTAAAGCCGTTGTTCTTCAGCTCCTGCGTCTCGGCCTTCATCTTCTCGGTGGCGACAGCCGTAGGCCGCAGCTGCGAGGAGTTGGTCAGCGTGAAGAGCGAGGCGAAGTTGTTTGTCTGGTTCTGCGAGTAGTCCCAGTTCAGCTCCAAGATGCTCTCGTTGGAGTTGCCGGGATAGAAGATGGTGTACCAGTCGTTGGTGTTCGACATGAAGGCCGGACGGAAGGCATCAGTGGCATTCAGGATCATGTCACAGTACTGGACGCACTGGTCGTAGTCCTCGCTCCACAGGCAGGCGTCGGCCATGAGTGCATAGAGCGCCCACTTCGTCACGCGCCCCTTCGTCTGCCACTCCTCCTCGTAGGTGCCCTTGGCGGCTCCTGTCTCCAAGGCGGTCTTCACGTCCTCCTTGATCTGGGCGATGATCTCCTGTTCCGAGGACTTCTCCAGGTCGAACGAGGCATTGTCGTTGACATAGGCCGTCAACACTAACGGCACCTCCTTGAAGTTCTTCACCAGCAGGAGGTAACAGTAGGCCCTCATAAAGTAAGCCTCAGCCAGATGGCTGTTGCGGATGGCATCGTAATAGGTATCGTCGTCCACCTGCGGGGCATACATTATGACGGAGTTGGCCATGCCGATGATCTTGTAGATGGTCGACCAGTCGCACAGCGAGTTCGTGGGCAGCATGTTGAAGTCCTGCAGCTTGATGCCGTTGCCATTGTTGGAATAGAGGGCACCGCCGCGCAGCTCACCCCACTGTATCATGGTCGGCACCGCCTGGCGCATATAGTAATAGCCAGAAGCAATGACAGCCTCCACGTCCTCTTTCGACTTCCAGTAGTCGTCAGTCACCTGCTCATTGTTGGGTAGCACGTCGAGCCAGCTATTGCAGGATGCGAGCATCATGACAATGCACAATGAACAAATCTTAATGCACAATGCACAATGCATAATGCACAATTGGCTGCGCCGTCCTTGCTTATTTACATCATTCTGTCTCATCTATATAATTACGAATTACGAATTATGAATTACGAATTATGAATTACGAATTATTACTGTTTGTCCTATCTCCCCTCGCCCGCTCTCCCCCCTCGGGGGAGTCGGAGGGGGCTTTTAGAAGTCGAGGTTGATACCGAAGGCGAAACGACGCGATACCGGTGTGGTGGCATTGTCCTGCACGAGACTCGTGGGTGAGGGCATCTTCACCTCAGGATCCTGGCCCTTGTAGCCGGTCCATGTGAAGAGGTCGTAGCCGGTAGCGAAGATGTTCAGCTTAGTGATGCCGAACTGCTGCAAGAGTTTCTTGGGTACATTATAGCTCAGCGACAGGGTCTTCAGGCGGAGGAACGAAGCATCCTCCACGAAACGGTCGCTACCCAGGTAGTTGTAGCCCATGCCATAGAGGGCACGGGGAATATCGGTATCGTCGCCCTCGGCACGCCAGCGGTGCAGCACGGCGGTGCTCTGGTTCGACTTGCCGCGCATGTTCTCCAAGGAGATGCGGGCGCCGTTGATGACCTTCTGGCCGTAGCGGCCATAGAAGAAGGTGGTCAGTGTCAGCTGCTTGTAGCGTACCTGGAAACCGCCGCCACCGAAGAACTTCGGGTTGGCGTTGCCCAAGTAGACAATGTCGCTCTCGTTGATGACGCCGTCATGGTTCACGTCCTCGTACTTGGCATCGCCGGGATAGGTCTGCTCAGTGCCGTTCTTCATGGTGATGACATTGCCCTGCCAGTCGTACATCACATTTCCCTCGGCATCACGGGCGTAGGTATCCTCCATGTTCTGGAACACGCCCAGGTAGCGGTAGCCGTAGAAGGCACCCACGGGGGCGTTCTCGACGATGCGCAGGGCGTAGTTGCCGTTGCCGAAGGAGTAGCTGTTCATGTTCCACGTGCTGGGCAGCTCCTTCACCTTGTTCACGTTGCGGCTGGCGTTGGCATTGACGCTGACGGTCCAGTCCTTGTTGCGGAACACCTCGTAGTCGAAGCGCAGCTCCACACCCTTGTTCGACATCTTTCCGCTGTTGATGTACTTCACGGAGGAGTAGCCAGTCGACGTGGGCAGCTTGGTGTCCTTGAGCAACATGTCGCTGGTCTCCTTGTCGTAGTAGTCGAAGGTGATGTTCAGCTTATCCCACAGGCGGAGGTCAATACCGAGGTCCAGCTCGCGGGTGCTCTCCCATTTCAGGTTGTCCAACTGCATACGGTCGGGCACGATGGCCGCCATGTCCATATACTGCCCAAGGCTCTTGTAGGCGCCGAGGTAGATGCTGGCACCGGAGGGCGACGTGCCGCTCCAGCCGTAGCCCACACGCACCTTGGCTATGTTGAGCCATTCCTTGGTCTTGTCGCTCAGGAAGTGTTCCTGCTCCAGGTTCCATGCGGCACCGAAGGCAGGGAACGTGCCCCAGCGCTTCTCCTTACCCATGGTGGAGTTGCCCTCGTGATTGATGGTGGCACGGAGCACGTAGCGGTTGTCGAACGAATAGACTGCCTGACCAATCAGGCTGACACTGCGGCGCTCAGAGTTGCCGCTGCCCGACGAGGCCACCACGCTGCCCACGACAGGGTCGCTCAGGTTGGCCGACACGTTGCCATAGGTAACGCTGCTGTAACTGAAGCTCTGGTTGTCGGCGGTCTTGATGAGCCCGGTGGCAATCACCTTGTGCTTCTCGGCAAAGGTGTTGTTATAGATCAGCTTGTTCTCCGTCTGGAGCGAGAAGGCGTCGGTGGTGGCGTCGGTGCTCTGGTTGGCATAGCTGCTGGTCCAGAGTACGCCCGTGGCCTCCTGCGGCAGGAACTTCTTGTTCTTCGTGGTGCGCATGTTCATCGACACCCAGCCCTGATACTGCAGGTGGAAGGGGAAGTCGTACTCTAAGGTGATGGTCATCTTTTCGTCGCGCTGGGTGGTCTTGTTGTAACCCTCGTTCACCAAAGCCACGGGGTTATAGTTGCTCTTGCCGTCGAACGACCCCTGGAAATTCTCCTGTGGCGAGAAATAGACGTCCGTCCTTTGCTTCGTCACGTCGTCAATCCAGTAGGGGCTCATGTTCGGCATCTTCTGCTGGGCCACCGAGCGGGCATTGTCCAGCACGTTGGCGTCCTTGTTGGTGTTCGAGAAAGAGAAATCGGTACGCACGCGCAGGCGATCGCTGAAGTTATAGGTAATCTTCATGCCGGCCGACAGGCGCTGCACGCCTGTGCCGACGGTGGTTCCCTGCTCGTCGTAATAGCCGAGGTTCAGCTTGTAGACAGCTTTCTCGCCGCCACCTGTCATCGAGAAGTTATTGTCGGTGATTATGGCGTTCTGCTTCACGGTCTCTAACCAGTCGGTGTCCACATTATACTCGTCGTAATACTTGTAGGTGGGGTCGTAGTTGAGCTCGGCATTGTTGAACAGCATATTCAGCTCGTTCGACGCGCTGCCTATGCCCTTGGCGTTGGCGGCGTTCCAGATGGCGTCCTGCATCATGGCCACGTACTGCGGGCCGTTCAGCAGGGGGATGCTCTTCGGCTCCTTCTTCGCCGTGAATTTACTGGAGAACGAGAACTTCGTCTTACCCATGGCACCACGCTTCGTGTTGATGAGCAGCACGCCGTTGGCACCCTTCGTACCGTAGATGGCTGTTGCCGAGGCGTCCTTCAGCACTTCTATCGACTCAATGTTGGCGGGCGCAATGTTCAGCAGGGCACCGAAGTCCTCCTCGTTGGCGGTGGAGAAGTTGAAGTCGTCGCTGATGTCCACGTCCTGCGGCACACCATCGATGACAATGAGCGGCTCGTTCGAGGCGGAGAGCGAGCTGGTACCACGGATGCGGATGCTGCTGCGGGCACCCGGGTCGCCGCCGAGGTTGATGTCCAAGCCGGCAATCTGTCCCTGCAGTGCCTCCTCCACGGAGGTTACTGGCGAGGTCTCGACAATCTCCGTCAGGTCAAGTTTCTGCACAGAGGACGTCTGCTCCATGCGCGAGATACCCATGCGGTCGCTGCCGCCGCGCGTTCCGCGGACGGTCACCTCCTTGATGGTGGCCTGATTCTCCATCGTGAAGTTCAGGACGGTCTGTCCGGTATATCTGACGGTCTGCGTCTTCATGCCGATATACGATACCTGCACGCGCAGGTTCTTTGCGTCCTTCGGCACCTGCAGGTTATAGTTACCGTTCATGTCGGTCACCGCTCCCTTCACGTATCGGTTCTGGCTGTTCACCAGCACCACGTTGGCACCCATAATGGGTTCCTTCGCGCCGCCAAGCATCTCAGAGACCGTACCCGTGATGGTCTGCGCCGACACAGAGGTGAAAAGTGAAGAATGAAGGGTAAACAACGCCACAAACAGCAGAGTCCTCAGCGCCTTCCTATTCTTTATGTTGTAATTGTTCATAGTCATGATCTTATATGAGTCCGTCAATGAGCTGCATACAGCCGTCGCTGAAGGCGAAGGGCAGGCAGAAGTACTTCTGGCTCACCTGTACGCGGGGCTGCTCTTCCAGTCCCACGCTGAGCGTACCGTTGTCCTGCGGCGTCAGGCCGTCGTTTACAATCTGAAGCTTCTTACCGCCTAAGGTCAGGAACGAGCCTCTCAGCTGCGAACCGGGATAGGGATAGCTGGTGATGGTGTTCATCAGCGACGAGATGAAATAGTTACGCAGATAGTCGGCCAGTTGGGTCTTGTCAGCGGCTGACACCGTGCCGCCCAACGTGCCGTCGGCAGCTACGGTGAGCTTCGAGCAGCCGGGAATCTTGTCCAGGTTCTGGCGGATGGCATCGTTGGTCGGAACGAACACCACCGTGCGCTCACCGTCGATAAAGACGGAGCTCATGCGGCTGTTGCTCACCAAGCCGGCCTTCTGTAGCAGCTGCGAGAAGAGGTAGTACTCGTAGCGCGAGTCGTTGCCCACGCTGAGCAGGTGCTCCAGCCCGTCGCCCGTCTGCTCGGTAAAGAGGTCGTCGCTATCGTAAGTGTAGGCCATGCCGTTTGTCCAGGAATCGCCACCGTCCACGCCCGTGTAGAATGACGGGTAAAGCGGGTGGAAGCCCACGAAGGGTGAACCTTCATACTCGGGATTCAGCTGCTCGTTGAAGCGGGCATTGGTGGTAATCTTTCCGTCGTGGACGTACCAGTAGTTAAAGGCGGTGTTCGTCTCAAAGACCTGCGTGGTCAACACGCCTAAACCAACGTTACCCATAGCGGTGTGCATGTTGACAATGCTGCGTGCCTGCCCCTGCCCCATCGTGGCGTAGTTGCCGTCCACGTCGCTGTAGACCTCCAGCAACTTTCCTGCCGTCGTGGTGTTCAGACGCATCGTGGGCTGGCTCTGGTTGTACTGCTTGTTGGTGGGCATGAGCACCTGGAAGTTGGTCTTGTTAGAGGCCAGCGAGAGGATGAGGTCGCTCTTGTCCAAGGTATAGAGGAAGCACTGGAAGATGGTGTCGCGGAACGCCTGGCCGACAACGCTCGAGAAGATGGCCGGGGCCTTCATGTCGTTCATGCCATATACCACACCATTCTCGCAGAACAGGCGGTCGTCCACATCATCGGGATTGACGGTAATGGGAGTACCGAAGGCTGTCTGCACGTCTCCCCTGTTGATCTCCTCCGGGAACACCGGCTCGGTCACGTCGGCAAACGACTGCATGATGAAGTAACGGAGCACGAGCGGGTCAAGGTCATTGAGCGACAGGTAGCCGCCCTCCGGTTTCCAGTATACCTGGAAGAAATGGGCGATGGCCTGGTTCGAGGGGGCGAAGATACTATAGGCAGCACGCTCCAAGGTGGCCATCTGGCGGTAATCGGTAACGGGCCATTCGCACGCGATGTTGGGCAGCACGCCGTGAGTCAGCTGGTAGACCACCTGCCCTACCCGTTCGCTGGTCTCCGTAGCAGCGGGCGTCAGCTCGGCGTATGAATCATAGAGACCGATGAAGTCGGAATAGTTGGGATTGTCCTTCAGCGTCTTATAGATGGTTTCCAACGGCTTGACCACCTGACTGACATGATAGAGGTAACCGTTGTCGGTCACCACGGCCTGCTGGTCCTTCACGCTGGCATTGGCCACTTGGAAACCATTGCCGCTGACGCTCCAAGAGCTGTTGGGGAAGAAGTAGCCGTAGTTCTGCGAGGCATCAATGCCCTTGGTAGCAAAGAACTTGTTCGACAGCACGGGCAGGAACCGCTCGTAGTGGTAGACGGTGACGGTAGTGTCGACGCTGTTCAGCTTACCACGCAACAGCTCCATATCATCCTGGCTGCGCGTGCGGTGCTTGTACCACAGGCCGGCGTTACGCTCCTTCTCCTCGTCGGTGGCACCGTCACCCTCGTTGGGGCGGAAGTTCACGAGCTTGTCCCAGTCGTAGGCATAGTACATCAGATGGTAGCCGACAGTCTTCTTCAGCTCCTGCGGCGCACGGGCGTACATATCCTCCACCGACTGGTAACCCAGCCCAGAGAGATACGACTGCCAGGCCTGGTCGTCGGGAGCCATCACGGTCAGGATGCTCTGTCCTGCCACGATGGGCTTGTAGCCCGTCAGCTCCACAGCCTTCAGGAACGAGGAGTAGCTGCCCTCGCCTTCCAACACCTGCCATGCGTTACCCTTCAGCCACGACGGCGGCGCGTAGTGGTCATCGTCGGCAATGTCCCTGCACGACACGGCCATTACCGTTGCCAGCAATAGGCAACAAGCAGTGATGAGTGCTTTCTTGTTTCTCATTATGATGATTAGTTTTTTAGATATTTCTCTCGAAACAGAGTAGTAGTTCTTCGTAAAACGATGCAAAGGTACAACGATTTTGCGACATTTCATTGTTTTTTTTCTTATTTAACACTCTCCGTCAGAAAGAACGCCATCCCTCGCGCGGAAGGATGGCGTTCTAAAGTTCTAAAGTGGCACTTTTACAGCGTAAAGCGCCACTTTAGCTTGCTAAAACGGCGCTTTACGATGACGAACCTTCGTTCTTCGTCAGAAGCTCAGGTCGCGCCCCCGATAGAACTGGATGAGGGCCTGCTGGTAGAGGTTCTCGTAACGGGCCTGCACCAGGTCAGACTCGGCACGGAGGTAGGTATTCTTCGCCTCGTTGAACTCGGTGATGGTGGCCTTGCCGTTCTCGTACTTCGCCTGCATCAGCAGGAAAGCATCGTTGGAACTGCGGACGGCCTCAGCCGACGACTCTTCCTTCTGCCGGGCGTTCAGGGCGTTGTAATACACCTGCTGGATTTCCTTGTAGAGTGTCTTCTTCGTGTTGTCGAGCTGCAGCTGCTGGTTCTCCAGTTCGATGCGGGCGCTACGGATATTGTTGCGGGTGGAGAAGCGGTTGAAGATAGGCACGCTAAGGTTCACGCCGATGTACTGCGAGAAATTGTTCTTCAGCTGGGTGCCAAAGCCATCGGAAGGAAAGCCGCTGGTGGTGTAGTAGTTGGAGCCGAGACCTCCGCTCAGGGAGAGCGTGGGGAGATTGCCCGCCTGTGCTATCTTGATGTTATGGTCGGCCGCTTTCATGCGGAGCTGCTGCGAGAGAATCTCGGGCTTGATACCCAAGGCTTCCGCATAAATCTGATCAGGGGTGAGCCCGGAGATTCCGGATAATCCGGAAAAACCGGAAATGTCTGGCCGGACAATGCTGAAGCCGTCAGGCGTAGGCAGCTCCAGGAGCTGCGTCAGCGTGAGGATGGCCAGACGGGTGCTGTTGTCGGCCTGGGTGGCGGTGAGACGGCTGTTGGCAAGGGTAGCCTGCTGCTGGGAGAGCTCCGCGCCGCTGGCCTTGCCGTTGTCAACCATCGCCTGCAGACGGACTACCTGCATAGAGTCAATCGCTATCTGACGACGGGCAACGTCGGCAATCTCCATATCATAGAGTATCTGGACGTAGGCCTGCGCCACCTGCATCCGGACGTCGTTCTTCGCCTTCTCCAAGTCCGCTGTGGCAGCCTCAAGGTTCAGTTGGTTCATCTTGATCTGGTTGGGGATCTGGAAGCCGGTGAAGATAGGCACACTGGAGCCCAAGCTGAACGAGGTAGACGAGGTGTTCGTGTTGGAGTACGTGTTCTGCGCCGTCAAGCCACGACCGAAGCTGAAGTTCTGGCCGGCAGAGGCGTTGAGGTCAGGCAGGCGCTGGTTCTTCGCCGTGGAAAGCTGCAGCTCCTGCTGGCGGCACTGGTTCTCCTGCTGCTTGATGGTGATACTATTCTCCACGGCATAGTCGCAGCACTCACGCAACGTCCACTGATGTGACTGCGCCTGTATGGGCTGCGATAAAATCGCAGCAAACAGGACAAAAAGAGATGCTTTCGTCATGGCTTAGTTGTTTTTAGAGTCATCTGCAATAATCTCGGGACCACGCACCTTGTCCTTGGTAGTAAGACCCTTCTTAATCTCGATGTTCACGCCGTCAGAGAGGCCCGTCTCAACATGGGTACGGTCGTACTTCTTCTCTTTGCTTCCACCCTTGATAATATAGACGAAGGTGGAGTCGCCGCTGAACTCGATAGCACTCTCAGGAATGGTCAGCACGTTCTCGGCACGTGCCAGCACAATCTCGGCATTGGCGCTGTAGCCACTGCGAATCTTACCGCCCTCGGAGAGCTTCACGGCAGCCTTGATCTCAAACTGGTTGGCGCCGTTGCTCTCGACGGCCTTCGGCGAGATGTACTCCAAGGCAGCGTCAAACTTCAGGTCCTGCAGGGCGCCGATAGTAATCTTCATGTTCATGCCATTCACGAGCTGGCCGACTTCGGTCTCATCGATGTTGCCGCGGAATATCAGGTCGTTCATGTTAGCAACGGTAGCGATGGTCGTACCGTCGTTGAAGGTATTGCTATTGATCACAGAGTTACCCACTTTCACAGGGATGTCGAGAATCACACCGCTGATGGTTGAGCGGATGAGCGTCGAGCTGGCCTTGGCGTTCGACTTCGAGACACCGTCGCGCACCACCTCGAGTGCGTCCTCGGCAGCCAGTTTCTCGTGCTTGGCCTGGTTCAACGCCTGTTTGCTCTTGTCGTACTCGTCGGCCGAGACGAGCTTCTGGTTATAGAGGTTCTCTTCGCGCTGGAAGTCGGTCTGCGCCTGCTTCAAGTTAATGTCGGCGAGGCGCACTCGCATCTCGGCGCTTGAGAGTTGGCTCATGTCGGGAATGACCTTCACCTTGGCAATGATATCGCCGGCATTGACATAGTCGCCCGCCACCTTGTAGAGGTCGCTGATGATGCCGGAGATTTGCGGTTTGACGTTGACCTCGTTGCGAGGTTCAATCTTACCGGTGATGATGGTTGTCTTCTGGATGCTATCCAGTTTGGGAGTGAACTCGTTGTAAACGACCTCCTTGGGTTGGCTCTTCTGCCAGAGGAACACGAAGGTTCCGATGAAGATCAGCGCGATAATCGCTGCGATGATCAGTTTGGAATACTTTTTCATAATTATATTGTTTTTTTTCGTTATTACGTTATTACGCTATTTCCTATTCGTCGCGCATGGCGTCAACAGGTTTGATGCTCATCGCTCGGGCTGCGGGGGCAAGGCCGGCGAGTATACCCATGGTCGCTATCACAGCGGCGGCAAAGATGGCCGTCCAGAAGCTCACCTGGAAGTGGGTATTCACGATGCCGTCCTCCGTGTTGTACATCTCTAGCATCTGCAGAATCATCACGCCGAAGAGGATACCGCTCATGCCCGCTACAAGTGTCAGCACGATACTCTCAGAGATTATCTGCGAGAGAATCATCTTGGGTGTGGCGCCAATGGCGCGGCGGATACCAATCTCCGTGGTGCGCTCGCGTACGGTCACCATCATAATGTTCGACACGCCGATGGCTCCCGCAAACAAGGTTCCTAAGCCAACAAGCCAGATGAGGAAGTTTACTCCCCTGAAGACATTGTCAACCAACTGGAACATCAACTCGGTGTTAAATACGAATGCGCCCTGCTCATCGGTGGGGTCAACATAGTGGGCTCGGGCCACTGTCTCGCGGATGCGATCGGTAATCTTGCTCATCACCACACCCTCACGGCCAGTGGCGGCTATCAAGTCTACCTCGTTGCCACGATTGAACATCGCCTGCATCAGCGTGAGAGGCAAGGTAATCTTTTCCTCTGAACGGCCGTTGAAACTCAAGCTGCTGGAAGAATAGTCCACGCCCACAACCTCAAAGTACGTGCTGTCCACGCGAATCTTCTTGCCGCAGGGGTCACCGCCGTCCTTGAAGAGTTCTTTGTAGACCTTCTTGCCGATGACGCAGACCTTGCGCTGTTCGCGGAGGTCCATCTCGTTCAGGTAGCGTCCGTAATATATCTTCGGCTCAATGACTTTGGCCAGTTCGGGAACCGTGCCCTGTATTCTTGGCGATGTCTTCTGGTCGCCGTAATAGGCAGTGTTGCTGCCACCCCACCGCGAAAAGATCATCGGCACCACGGCGTCGAGCTCGGGTACACGCTGCTTCAGGCGGTCAATATCCTTGTAGTCCATGCTCCACCAGCGACCCTTACGGAATCCCTTGTAGGGCTTTGTCGTCTGCTCGGCGCCGATGATGACGGTGTTTTGGGCAAAGCCCTCGAACGTCTGGTCGAGCTTCTCTCTCATAGCCTTGCCGGCACCCATGAGTCCGATGAGCATGAAAACGCCCCAGAAGACACCGAATCCGGTAAGGAAACTTCTCGCTTTATTGCGTGTAAGAGTGTCCAGGACCTCTCTGTATGAATCAATATCTATTCTCATTTGGTCAATGCACAATGCATAATGCACAATGCACAATTATTTGTTAGTGAATGTTGATTTAACGATTGATGTCAATAGTTTAAGAATTTCACGACAATCGGAAAGAATGCTATCAGCCTGTTCCTGTGTCAAGAATGCCGTTTCCTGCAAAATTTCAAGCCAATACTCTGTTTCATTAGCTTCTTTTAGAGCAATATTCATCTTTGCACCAAAATCGGCTTTTGACTGTCCACGCATAGCCTCCTTTACGTTTGCCCCGATACTGGTTCCACATCTGAGCAGCTGCTTAGACATCAACATATTCATTCTTGTCATCAACCAAGAACTTATAGAGATTAACACATCTGATTGCAAATGCCTTACTCTTTTGAACAATTAAGTTATCTTTATCTTCTTTCATAAGTTGTATTATCATTTTATATCTTATGCGCAGCCAATTGTGCATTGTGCATTATGCATTGTGCATTATTCAGCTCTTAATGCTTCGATTGGACGGATGCGGGAGGCTTTGTACGCTGGGATGAGCCCAGCGATGGTGCCTGCAATAATCATCACCATCGTTGCCTCGAAACAGACGTCAAGTCCGACGGTGGGATTCACGAAGAGGGTCAGCTGCACGACGCCCAGGTCTGTCACTTCATGTCCTAACGTGGCGTCCATATACTCATTTGCCACAACGCCAAAGAGCATACCGACATATCCGAAGAATGTCGTGATGATCACACTCTCAACAATAATCAGCTTGAGAATACTCCAGGGCTTTGCGCCGATGGCCTTGCGGATGCCGAACTCGTGGGTACGCTCCTTCACCGTAATCAGCATGATGTTCGACACGCCGACGATACCTGAGAGCAGTGTAAACAATCCCACCACCCAGAGAAATGTGCGGATGACGGAAATGGCCAGTTCCATCTGCTGGCTCTGGGTATAGCCGTTCCATATCCAGATACTGCGCTCGTCCTCGGGATGAGCCTGATGGTTGGCATTCAGACGGCGACGATAGGATTTCTCGAAGTCATCGCTCTGTTTCTCGGAACTCAATCCGTGGAAGGTGAACTCGATGTGTCCCAGGTCATCGGTATTGGCGCCATAGATACTCTTGATGGTGGAATAGGCTGAGTAAGCACTGCTCTCACCATCGCCGGGATTCTTGTAGATACCCACTACCTTGAAGGAGAAGTCGCCCACCTTCACATACTTGCCGACGAGGGTCTTGTAATCCTTCGGCTCCAGCTCCTTGGCCTGCTTGTCGTTGATGACGAGCACCTTGCGCTTCTCCTTCTGGTCAATCTCGTTGATGAAACGGCCATAAAGCAGCTCCTGCTTGACGATCTTTGTGTGAACGGGGAACACACCAGCAACTTGCATGCTCATGTAGTTCTCACCATTGGACACCGTGGCACTCATGTTATAGACAGCACCCACTTCATCGACGTTCGCCTTGAATTCCGAGTTGGTGACGGTGAGGTCTTTCTCGTTCAGGCGAATCCAACGCCCTTCGCTCAGACCGTTATAAGCCTTCGAGGTCATGCCGCCGTAGGCCTCCATCGAATTGGTCAGGAAGTCGTTATGCTGCTTCATGGTGGCATTGATCAAGCCATTGCCGGCGCCCAAAAGCACGATGATCATGAAGATTCCCCATGCCACCGCAAAGCCTGTGAGCGTCGTGCGCAGCTTGTTCCGCCTCGCCGTACTCCATATTTCTGTAATTATATCTCGCATACTAAATTATAATGCACAATGCATAATGCATAATGCACAATTACTCGTTACTATTACTCTTTTCATTCTCATACATTTTCATTTTTTCTCATGCGCAGCCCAATTATGCATTATGCATTGTGCATTGTGCATTACTTCATTACGCCTCCGCTGCCGAAGGGGCTGGCATTATGGTTGAGATTCTCCTCTATCTGACCGATGATGCCGTCCTTGATATGTACGATCTTGTTTGTCTCGTTGGCCACGCCGCTCTCGTGGGTCACCACGACGATGGTCATGCCCTCTTCCTGATTCAGCTGCTTGAGCAACTGCATCACCTCCACAGACGTCCTGGAGTCGAGGGCGCCCGTAGGCTCATCGGCCAGGATGATCTGCGGATGGGTGATGAGTGCTCTGGCAATCGCCACACGTTGTTTCTGTCCTCCCGACAGTTCGTTGGGGTAATGCTCTGCCCAGTCGAGAAGGCCCAGACGCTCTAAGTACTCTAAAGCCATCTGATGGCGCTTCCTCCTAGACACCCCCTGATAAAATAATGGCAACTCAACGTTTTCCACGGCGGTCTTAAACGAGATGAGATTAAATGACTGGAAGATGAAGCCTATCATGCGGTTGCGGTAGTCGGCCGCCTTCCGCTCGGAGAGATTCCAGATGTGAACTCCGTTGAGCTCGTAGGTTCCCGAGTCGTAGTTGTCGAGGATACCCAGGATGTTCAGCAGGGTAGACTTGCCTGAACCCGAAGCACCCATGATACTCACGAACTCGCCCTTCGCAATGTCGAGGTTAATGCCCTTCAACACATGGAGGGGCTGCGCGCCCTGATAGGTCTTGTTGATGTCTTGTAAATGAATCATTGGTTATGTTCTCTTTTTACCTTATTACTACTTTATTGACGTTGCAAAGGTACGTAAAGTTGCAAAGCCCACCAAATTTCTGTGATATTCTGCATTGAAATGTGATGAATGGCCATCTTACTGTAGCTTTTTGTAAGCTTCCGCAACATCCTCGATTGTGATGTCGAGCAGCTGCATCTGGCGGAAGAGCTCGGGCAGGCGTTCCTTCATGAACTCCTTCTTGCGCGCCTTCAGGATCTGCTTCTTCGCACCCTTGGTGACGAAGTAGCCCAAGCCGCGCTTGTTGTAGATGATCTCCTCACGTGCCAATTGCTCGTAGGCCTTCACTGCCGTATTGGTATTCACCTCAAGCAGCACACTATACTCGCGGACGGACGGAATACGGTCGTCGTCCTGATACTTGCCAGCAAGTATCTCGTCGCAGAGGCGGTCGGCCATCTGGACATAGATTGCTTTATCGTTTGAGAATGTCATAATTAGTCCACTTATTTGTTATTAACTGAAAACCTTTGAAGATATGAAACGATGCCCAGTAGTTGAACACGGCGAGCAACGGGAGTATCACGCAGAGCAAGTAGGCCAATGCGCCAACCTTATAGACAAGCACGCCGTCGCCATTAGGTGTTCCATAGAACATGTTAAGATGTAATTGATCGACTCCCGCCCACAAGGTGAAGGCGATAGACAAGATTAATACCACAGTTGCCACCACAAAGGAATACTTGCGCAGCAGGGTACCGCAGAAGATATAGAGCGAGTGTATCCAGGTAATAAAGGAAATGGCAAAATATATCTCGGTCAACTTAAATGGAACCGGTGCTGGATCAACGGGGAATTTCTTAAAGGCATCAGGCATCAGATTATGCATCACCATAGGAATAGTAGAGATCCATTCGTTGTTATACATCACGGCGCGAACCACCATTCTCAGCGTGTCGCCCACGACAAAAGCCAGAAGCACAGCCAGCGTCCAGACGACTGTGACATAGAACAAGGCCGACAGATACTTCTCTAAGTTCGTGGCGGGAAGCATCAGAAGCGCTTCGCGTTTTGCCTTCTTCCTGTAGTCAAAGAAGAAGAGACTCAGCTCAATCAAGATGGCTATCATGATGAATCCCGTAGGGAAATCAGCTACACTATGTTTGAGACATTCATAATAAGAGTAATCATCATGTGTACTTATAGAAAGAATAAACATCTCTACGAGGAAGATACACGCTGCAAATCCTACCGTCCATGCCATCAGCGAACGGAAATCGTTGGCTGTCATCCAGCGTAGCGTCTGGCCGAATCTATTGAAATTGAAACTATTCATAACGTTTTACCTTTTTTCTTTTTTACCTTTTTACCTTTCAAAGGTTTACAAACCTGCTAATCACTTGAGTTCTACAGAAGAGTCTGTACGACAGCCAGAAGTTCACCACCGTCAAACCGATACAGACGATGTATCCAATTCCGTTATAACTATGCATGTCACCTGTACTAGGCTCCACACAATTGTTAATCAACCATACCAACGACATGACAAACATGACGAGAGCAATTGTCGTGAATATAGTGTTAAACTTGTGCGAGCGGAAGAACGTGGCACCAAGTGCATAGACGGAGTGCAGCCACAGACCTATCGCATACGGTTTGAGAGCTCCGTCCATTGACATTTCCTCACAAATTCTTGCTCTCCAACTTACCATGTGTTCATTATATAGGAAATGGGTGGTCACAAACGTCGTGTAGTCGCGTCCCACCAGCCAGTTCACTACATACTGAAACAGGTCGGCAGCAAAGAAAGCCAGCAAGAGGATAGGCACCAGAAGAATCCAGGTGGAATAGCGCATCAGGTATTTTTCCAGGTTCGAGGCCGGCAATATCAGCAGCGTCTGGCGGTCGTGCTTACTCTTCATGCTGTAGAACATCAGGGAAGGACCAATGATGAAGGTGATGAGGAACACATACAACGAGATAAAGAAGCACGGCGCATAATGATCCGAAGTATACTCTTTTCCATCAAACCTCACGGTGCCATTTCCTTCCATTGTAAAGAATAAGAATGCCAGTGCCAGCACCGTCACCATCTGCAGGAACGTCCTCACGTAGTAGCTCTTGTCATTGGTCAGCGACCAGCGTGCCAGTTTTCCGAATCTATTGAAACAAAACTGTAACATAATAATTACGAATTACGAATTATGAATTACGAGTTACGAATTATGAATTACGAGTTACGAATTACGAATTATGAATTACGAATTATGAATTACGAATTACGAATTATGAATTGTGCATTGTGAATTGTGCATTGTTCAAGTTGACGGCATTGAACAGCAGTTCCAGGTTCACCTGCGTCTCAGGACTGTCAGCCTTGCGGGGAGCAATGACGGCATTGCCCTGCAGCGACGGCTCAGCATAGAGGGCATCGTCCATCTCGTCCGGCGTGCGATACTCGAACGTATACTTCTCCATAATCTCTGCCACAGGCGCATCGAGCAACAGCTTCTGCTGCGATAGAATCAGGATGTGGTCGAGCAGCGACTCCACGTCATGAACCTGATGGGTGGAGATGATGAGCGTGCGTTCCTCCGTCATGTACTGCGCCACCACCTTGCGGAACTGGCTCTTCGATGGGATGTCCAGTCCGTTCGTCGGCTCGTCCATCAGCAGCAGCTTGGTGTTGGCGGCCAGTGCAAACGACATGAACACCTTCTTCTTCTGACCCATCGACAGCGCATTCAGCTTCAAATCCATGCCCAGCTCGAAGTCCTTCAGACAGGCCTCCAGCACGTCGCGGCTGAAGCGCGGGTAGAACGGCTCGTTAATCTTGACATACTGCTCTAACGACATTGACGGCAGGTCGAACTCCTCAGGCACGATGAAAATCTCGCGCAGCGTCTCCGGCTGTCTCTTCTTTGTTTCGAGGGAATCGAAACATACGGTACCCTTCTTCGCGCGCAGCAGACCGCTGATCAGGTAGAGCAGCGTGGACTTGCCCGTTCCGTTCTTGCCTAACAAGCCATAGATGTTGTTCTCCTCCAGCTTTAGACTG
This sequence comes from uncultured Prevotellaceae bacterium, assembly GCA_900318585.1. GTDB lineage: Bacteria > Bacteroidota > Bacteroidia > Bacteroidales > Bacteroidaceae > Prevotella. The sequence continues at coordinate 17,804 of ONKY01000100.1, read as the reverse complement.
AAATCATCGAATACCAAGTCCTTCTGACCTGCGTACTTAAAACTGATGTTGTTTACTTCTATCATGATTGTATTTATTTGGTTGATTTACTCCTGTATTAGTGTACTACTCTAATAGAACACTGCAAAAGTAATACTATTCTCCGTTCCCTCCAAACTTTTCAGGGAAAATCTTTCGTTTCTTAACACTCTTTAATCTTTATATCTCAAAATAAATGGCTATCTTTGCACCATGAAACCTACAAAGGAATACATTGAGCAGAAATTTCGCGACTTCAACCAGATGTGCTTCGAGGGCAGGCTGCCCACGGTGGAAATACAAATGAGCCGTGCCCGCTCGTACCTGGGACAGTTGGGCTACAGGCGAAAGCGTACGCTCTTTGGGCGAACGACCTACAGCGACTTCGTTATCCGCATCAGCACGCAGATGGACCAGACAGAGGCAGAGGTGGAGGACACGCTGCTACACGAGATGATCCACCTCTACATCGCCCACAACCGCCTGAAGGACACGTCTACCCACGGCCGGCTGTTCCGTCAGCTGATGAACGAGCTGAATCAACGCTTCCAACGCCACATCACCATCTCCCACCGCCGCACCCGCGAGGAACAGGACCGGGACACCCAGCAGCGGCTCCACCTGCTGTGCGTATCCACCTGGGACAACGGACAGCGGGGTATCACCATTGCCGCCAAGAGCCGCCTGTTCCAGCTATGGGAGGTCATGCCGACGTTCCCTGGTGTCAAGGCCACGGAGTGGTATGCCACCACCGACCCTTACTTCAACCGTTTCCCCCGCGCACTGACGCCCAAGATCTACCGCATCGCCCAAAAAGAATTGGACGAGCACCTCTCTGGTGCCCGTCCATTAGTCCGCCAAGACGATCGTATCTTCGTGAAGCGCAAGTAAGGGCTTCACTTTCCCACAGTCAAAACCACCGACGGTGCCGTTCCACGGTACTCCGACGCATAAGCACACTGCACGGTGCAGGTGCCCGTCTCGTATATGCCGGAACGGTCGATATAGTACTCCGTCTCCACCACGTGGCGGCCTTTCGCCATCCTGTCGAAGAAATAGTTGGTGCAGTTGTCGAGCGGCGCACAATAGCTACCGTTGCGGTAGCCGCTGAGCTGGCTGACAGGTTCCATGCAGGCAGCACGCTTGTCCTGCACCTGCACGAAGTCAAGGTCTCGCTCACAGTCGATGGTGATCCTCACGGTAATACGGGAACCGACAGTTACAGTATTGGCTAACTGATTACCATTCACGATAACATGATCCTTTATCAGCTCACGCTTCACCGTGATGCCACTGCCGCTTTTTGCGATGTCTGTCATGGGCTGCATGAACTGGGCGTAGACACAGCCCCACGATGTGCGCTCACTGGTCTTCTCAGCAGTAAAAGTCTTCTCGCCGCCGTATGGCTGTGCGGTCTTCACATAGCCGATGCCCGCCGTTGCCTTGGGCAGCTCCATCGGCTGGCCATCAATGCGCAGCACGGTCTGCGGCTGCGGCTTCAGCTCCCCGCTGTTGCCGTTGAGGAAGGCATAGACGGCATCCACGCTATTGAGCGGCGTGTCCCAAGCCTGCGTACGTTTCTCCTGTAAGAGCCAGCGGCGCATCTCGTCGATGGTCTGCCGGTCCTGCGGGGTCAGCCGCTGCAGTGCCTCGATGGCAGCCACCTGCGTGGGGATGCGGTAGTCGCGCCAGGAGTAGCCGGCCCGTGGCGTGTCATAGTAGCGCCCCATCTCCTCCTTGTAGACGGTGAACTCCTTCAGGCTCTTCACGTACTGTGGCGAGTTGAGGATGATGGCAGTCATGGCCTTCTCGTAGATGGTCTGGTTCGTGCGTTCCTTCTTGAGCAGCTTCAACAGGTAGTCGTTCGCCTCCTTCACCGATCCAGAAAGCTTGCTGCCGCGCTCCTTGTCAAGCGTGCAGACATAGAGCCATTGCAGGGCATTGAACGAGGGGAACGTCACCTTGTGGCCCTTCTTTTCTTGCTTCTTCAGCTCGTTTACGAGGTCCACCATCTCATGGCCGAGGAACTTGAACGACTTGTCGAGCATCGACGAGGTGAGGGGCGAGGGCTGGGCGGTGAGCGTGTTCAGGCGCACCAGCATCTCGGTGATGCTTACGGTCATATAGAGCGAACCGGGCATCTGGGGCCACCAGCTCCACGAGCCGTCGCCGCGCTGCAGATCCTTCAGTTTGTCCGTGGCCTGCTGCAGTCGCTGCTGCATCAGGCTCTCGTCGAAGAAGTCGGCCAGTCGCTGGCGCTGTTCCGTCTCACGGTCGGCATCTGCCACCCACGGCGTCTCGTTCAGTATCAAGTCCTTCAGCTCCTGGTTCTTCTCCAACTGGCTGTTCAGCGAGGTCTCGCTGCCCTCTTCTCGTTTCCACGACTCAAAGACGTTCTTCGCCTGCGGGTTCTGGTCCACGATGTGCTTGCCGATACTATTGGCATAGAGCGACGCTGCCTGGCAGACGGCACAGTCGTCGTGGGGATGGCCCACGGCAGGGAGTGCCTGAATCATCAGCCATGCCGGGTTGTTCGTATACTCGACAGTAAGCTTGGGACATTGAACGTTGAACGTTGCGCTCGAACTTGCTCGCTTTGCTTGCAAAGAACGTTGAACATTAAACAGTGAGCTGAGGTCGATGGTCTTCGTACCGGGTTCGTTCTGGGTGAAGGGCACGGTGACGGTGACACGCTCCCAGTTGGGCAGCAGCGGCAGGTAGTGTTGCTCACCGTCGCTGAAGCCATTGCCGGCGGCAGTCACCTTGCAGACGAAGAGGGTGTTTCCAGACAATCCTGACAGGGCGGCCCCGTCCACCTCAAAGGTGACGCTGCCCGTGTCGCCGGCCTTGACGTCGAAGGCCTGCTTCGCCTCCCACACCACGGCATCGGTCTCCGGGTCTGTCAGCACGATGCGGGCAGTACCCTTCACGTCGTTCTCGCCCGTGTTGAAGATACGGGCAGAGATAGAAGCTTTGTCACCCTGGCGGATGAAGCGCGGCACGTTGGGCTGTATCATCACATCCTTCTTGGCCACGGCCTCGCCCGTCAGCATTCCGTTCTCCATCAGCTGCGTATGGGCCAGTCCCATGAAGCGCCATGTGGTCAGGCTCTCAGGCAGAGTGAACTTCATCGTCACCAGTCCAGTGGAGTCTGTTTGCAGACGGGGATAGAAGAACGCTGTCTCCTGCAGGTTCTCACGCACCTGCACTTCCTGCTGTGGCTCGTCGGCAGCGCTCTCTTCATCGTCAATGTTCAGTCCGGCGATGCTCCCCTGCAGTGCATTGTCCGCCGCCGCAGAGGTTTTCATCAAGACCACCTCATTCAGCACATTGTCGCCATGCGCTATCGGTGCCTCGGCATCCATGACGGCGCTCTCCACGGCGCGTGCACTGAGGGCTTTCCCTCGGCCGTAGCCCATGATTCTGGTGCGGCGATAGGCTGACCAGTAGGAGGGGAAGGCATCATCGTCGAAATGGCTGAAGCTCAGTTCGCTGGCATAGAGCGTACCGGCATGGCGGTAACCGTTCAGGCCCAGTGTTCCCCATTGGGTGAAGTTCCATTGTGTCTCCGGCAGCGGCAAGGACAGGTAGGGCGTGAAGTTCCAGTTGTGCTTAGAGATCTGATCCAGACTCTTGTCGTAGAGCACAGCCATTAGCTGGGCGTCGGCAGGCGTGCCGTCAGGCTTCTTCACGGTGAGGCTCCACTCCTCCTGCTGCCCCGGTGTGAGGCGGTCGCGGAAGGTGTGCCACTCCAGCGTGAGCCGTTCGTCGGGCACGGGCCGGCGGATATGTGCCGTATGGCTGTAGCACCGTCCATTCTTCACCCACGCATAGGTGAGCAGCAGTCCGTTGCCGTATTCCTCCTTATAGGTGAACTTACGGTTGAGCAGGGCTTCCGACTTCTTCACGACACCGCTCTCCAACGTCTTTTCGCCGCTGATGATGCTATAGACGATATACATGTCCTTCGCCGACGAGCCTACCTGCAATGTGACGGGACTGCCGTCGCGCGGGAACACACTTTCCGACACGTAGAACCAGTCGTCGGTCTCGGCGGCAGGACGCTCGTCGCTGAGCGAGAACACGGTGAACTCCTGTTCCAGGGTGTCCTTGCCACAGATCGCCTCCATCTCGTAGCGGCCACTTTTACATTGAACGTCTATTAAAGAACATTGAACATTGGTCTTGACCGTCTGCCACTTGCCCTCTTTTCCCTTCCCTTTGGGGGTCACGGGGGTAATCCTGTACTTCACCTCACCGTCGATGTCCGTGCCGGCGGCGTTGCGCAGATGGAATGTCACGGGCTTGGCATTCTCACGCAGTATCTGCTCTTCCATGTCCACGCTGAACGCCGTCTTCCTGTTACCCAAGGGCAGCGAGATCTGCCCCTGGCGGGTCTCACCTGCCTGATCGGTCACGTCGGCGGTACAGATGAAATTGTAGAACATCGGATAGTCGGTCTTTGGCAGTACCATGGGCATTGGCACGGTGAACGTACCGTCCTGCTCCGTCACCGCCTCACCCGTCAGCACCTCCTCGTCGGAAGACGAGTGACCCAGATAGCCGAAATTCCAGTAGCGGGAGTAGTTCAGCCACCACCAGGCACGCCGTCTCACCACGGTGTACTTCACCTTGGCGCCCTGCACAGGCACGCCGCTGTAGGTGCGGGCGGTGGCTTTCACATTGACAGTGTCGCCGTCTTCATAAGACTCCTTCACCGTCGGGAACTCCACCTCGAACGTGGGGCGCTTGTACTGCTCCACGCGGAAGCGAGCGCTGCCACCCTTGCTCTCTATGCGGAAGTTGCCCGTCAGCCCGCCCTGCGGCAGGGTGAAGTCGGCCTCGACGGTGCCGTAGCGGTCGGTCACCACATCCTGGCGCGACACCTCTTTGCGATTGGCATCGAAGAGCGTCAGCGTGAGTCTCCTGTTCTCCAAGGCCCGGTGCTTATAGCCTTCGGCGGTCTCATAGAGGAAGGCCGACACGTGGACGGTCTGGCCGGGGCGGTAGATGGAGCGGTCGGTCATCACCGCCGTATGCTCCACACGCGACTGGGCCTGATAGTAATAGAAGCGGCCTGAGCCGTTTGTCGTCGGACAGGCCTTGTCCGTCTCCATATAGGCAAAGACACTGTAGGGACGGCCCTCGTCCGTATTGAGCAAGGCCTCGCCCTGTGCGTTGGCAGTGAGCGTCTCGGTATTGTCTTTTTTCCTGTTTCCCACATAGTAGCGACACTTCAGCTTCGCGCCGGGAATGGGCTGACCCGTGGTGGCATCAACCACGACGTAGCGGATGGTATGGCTGGCGGATTGAGCTTTCTGCTTGTTGGGCGTGGGCATCTCCTCGCTGATCACGCGTACATTACTTACATAGTAGATACTGCGACTTACCTCGGTCTGCGGTGACGATGTCATCTCAATCATGTAGATGCCGACAGGCAGCCCCGGCAGCGTCAGCGAGTCCTTGAACAATTCGTACTGCTTCCTCGGTGCGAACTGCATCGTCTGCGTCAACTCGGGCATGGGCGTCAGCAGAGATTTGATCTTCTTGTAGCCATCGTCGGTGTTGGGGTACAGCTCCTTGTCGCCATCGGCCTTCACACGGTAGACCTTCATCGTCAGCCCGGTGATGCCGCGCAGGTTCTCCAGCTTCATCGTCTGCTCCTGTCCGGGGAGGCATACGCGCCATTCGGTCTCGGCATGGAACTGTTTGGCGCTGAGGTCGCGCTGTGCCTGTCGCAACACGTTCATGCGCTGCCAGGAGCCATACTTCTCCAAGGCCCAGCCAATGTACTGCCACCGCTGCTCAGCCGTGGCATCGGTATGATCGGTCATGTACAAATAGCGGTCAATCACCACCTCACCGGCCTCTGTCAGGTCACCGTACAGGCTGATGAGCGAGTCCAACCGTTCCAAGTATGCGGCCTTGCCTAATTCCATGCGTCCCCCCGGCCGCTCCTGCCGCAGCAGCTCCAAGGCCGTCAGCAGCGTGGCGCGGCGGTTGCCCGCCTGCTCATAGTAGGTGTGCAGGGCAGCGTAGTCGTCGAGCTGCATACCGATGAGGCTCAGCAGGTCGTGGTCGAAGAACTTACTGTCCGAACCCTTCACCACCATCGGCTCTAAGGTCTCCGCCTTCACCGCCGCCAACTGCTGGCACAGCTCAGGCGTGAGCTGCGGTTTCACGGGTCCCTTTTCCAATCGTCCGTTGTCGCGGCAGATGCGCCAGATGACCGTCTCATAGACCGTCCGCATCACCACGTCCTTCTCCTCCAGGCAGCGGGTCTCCATGCGTTCCACCGCGGGCAGCAGCGAGTCGGGGGCTATCGACGTCATGACCTGCGCGCCCTTCAGCTCTGCCTTCAGCAGCTGGCCGTAGTTACGCTCGCGGTCAGCTTTCTTCACGATCTTCATCAGCACGTCATACTGAGAGCGGGGCAAGTCCTCCTTCTCCATCTGTTCGGCCTGCTTCCACAGTGCCGAATACGTCTGTCCGAAAATACTCATGGGCATCAGTCCTAATAATATGGCTATGATTGTCTTCATTCTACTTAACTCTTTATTAAACTCCTTTACTCCTCATCGCCCCAACTTCTCATCTCCTCGTCTCCATTTTCACTACCGCCTTCTTCAGCCCGTCGGCTGTGGCGGTGAGCACCACCTTGCCCGGTGTGCGTCCGGCACGGAGGATGACGGTGCAGGTGCCGTTGTAAAGTGAGCGGCTGGCGCCGACGGTCAGCTCGCCGGAATTGATGTCGCCATTGATGATGCCGGCAATCTCGGCATCGCCCTCCACGGAGAACTCCACCTTCTGGGTGGCCGTCTGCACGCGGCGGCCCTTCTTGTCGACGGCTACGAGACGCACATGCTGCAAGTCCATGCCGTCGGCCTTCCACTGTGCATTGTCAGTTTCAGCCTTGAGGACTACGGCCTCACCGGTGGTCTCTATCTTGTGGCGGGCCACTACCCTACCCTCCGTACGAGCCACGGCTTCCAGCGTGCCTGGCTCGTAGGCAATGTCCGTCCAGCGTATCTGGTTGCGTAGCTTGGCATCGCCGACGGGGTTCTGCTTCTTTCCGAGGCTCTTGCCATTGAGTACCAGCTCCACCTCGTCGGCATTGGTATAGGTGATAAGCGAAAGGGTGCTGCCCGGGTGGCGGTTCCAGTGGTCGCTCATGCCGTCGTTGCCCGTCTGCACGCCGTTCCACATGATGTCGCCCTTCTTGTCGATGATGCCGATGTGAACCAGCGGTTCCTCGGGCTTCAGGAAGCTCTTCATATAGTAAGCCTTGGGCTTTGGCTCCAAGCTGATGTCGAACACGCCCTGCGCCCAGCCCTTGGCGGGCCACCCCTGGCTCTCGCCCAAGTAGTCGATGGCGCCCCAGTAGGCCAGGCCGATGACCCTGTCAAGGTCCATCTCAAACCAGTTCATGCCCATGGCGGCTATCGAGGCCTCGCTCTGGTAGAACGTCATCCACGGGAAGCGGCGGCCGTCGCCGGGGAAGTACATATAGCGGTAGTTATAGGCCTGGATGTCGGTCACCATCGCCAGGTCGCACGGCAGCGAGTCGGTCTCCCAGTTGCGGTAGCGCGGGTGCATGGCCACGGTCACCAAGCGGGTGGAGTCGTAGCGCTGCAGGAGCGTCTTCTGGAGCTTGAACATCGTCACGCCGAAGTCGTTGAACGGCTGGTTGGGATCCTGCTGCAGCTCGTTGCCGAGGCTCCACAGCACCACCGACGGTGAGTTCCTGTCGCGCTTCACCCACTCGGGCACATCCCGCTGCCACAGCTGCTCGAAGGGCACTCGTCCCGCCGTATGCTGGCGCGTCCACTTGTCGTACAACTCGTCCACCACGAGGATGCCGTACTTGTCGCACAGCTCCAGGAACTCGCGGCTATAGGGGTTGTGGCTGGTGCGGATATGGTTGATGCCCCACTGCTTCATCAGCAGGATGCGCTTCTCGATGGCACGCGGATAGGCGGCGGCGCCCAAGGCACCCAAGGAGTGGTGGTTAGCATAGCCCTTCAGCAGCACCTTCCGACCGTTGAGCTTCATGCCGAACTGCGGGCCGAACTCCACGGTGCGGATGCCGAAGTGCTCCTCGTACTCGTCGGCCACCGTGCCGTCCTCGCGCAGCAGCGTCACGCGTGCCGTGTAGAGGTTGGGCGTGTCGGTGTCCCACAGCTGCGGGTTCTGTATCTCCACCTCTTTCATCCGCGTCTCCTGCGTACGCGAGGCCGTCACGCGGCGGTGGGTCTCCGTCGCGTCGTACACCTGCTGACCGTCAGGGCCGAAGATGCGCAGTCGCAGCTGCGCAGTCTTTGACTGCCCGCGGAAGGTCAGCTCCACGCCGACGGTGACGAAGCGGTTGTCGCGCGTTGTGATATACAACGGGTGACGCTCCAAATAGAGGTCGTTGGACGTGGCCACGAGCCTGACCGTGCGGAACAGGCCACCGCCCGTATACCAGCGCGAGTTGTTCGGCTCACGTGTGTCGGCACGCACGGCCAGCACATTGTCCTGGCCTATCTTCAGCCTACCGGTCACGTCTACCTGGAAGCCCACATAGCCATAGTCGGTACCACCGATGCGCTCACCGTTTAGGTAGACGTCGCCCACATACATGATGCCGCCGAAGTCTATCAGCAACCGACGGCCGCGAAGTTCCTCGCCGGGTGTCAGGTGCAGGCGGTACCAGCCGCACCCCATCTCCTTGAAACCTCGGCTGGAGAGGCGGCTCTTGATGTTGGCCGCCACGTCGGTATTGTCAGGGCGCTCCGAGGGGTCGGGCTCCACCCACGGCTGCTCTATCTGGAAGTCATGGGGAAGGTCCACCGTGCGCCACGCCGCATCGTCGGTGGCGACGGCAGCTCCGTCCGTCACATCGCCGGCATGGAAGCGCCAGCCGAAGTTCAGGTCAGTCACCGTGCGGGGGCTGTCTGTCTGTGCCTGGCACAGCAGCGCCAGGGCGAGGGTTGCGAGTGTCAGTAGTTGTCGTTTCTTCATTTTCCTGATTCGTTTCTTGGTTTGTTTCCTTTTCATTTGCCGCAGGAAAGAGTCCTGCGGCGCAAAGATACGAAGAAAAGAGTGAAAAAGCAAATTTTTATGCTTTTTTCACTTCGCGCGCGCGCATATAATATAGCTTAATCCGAAAAGATCTGCCCCTTCTGACCCTTCTGCCACCTAATTTAGATGGCAGAAGGGTCAGAAGGGTCAGATGTTTTCGTGTTTCCCTCCATAAATGCGCGCGCACGCGCGAAGGAAACGGACAAATTGTTGTATCATGGTGTTGCATTCGGACACGGGTGCTCGGAGTTCAGACCAGTCCCATCTGTGTCTCAAACAGGTGTCCGCGACGGGAAACCAGCGAATCAAAGTGGAGTTGGAACTTCAGTTTTGTTCCACGGGGTGGGACAATCGTAAACCACCGATTTAGAATCGTAAATCGGTGGTTTAGAATCGCAAATCGGTGGTTTAAGATTGTCTCGCATTCACTCCGTTGCCTTCTTGCCGATGTTCACGTTCGTGTCACCCGTCACGGCTGCGTTGTTGCCACCACCATAGACATTACCGCGGATGTCAGCACCGACAACATCTTTCTTTTCGTAGTAGGTCGTACCTTCCTCGGCAAGACCTGATGTGACTTCTTTATATACGTATGGACTATCCTCCGTACCCTTGCCCGAACGGGTGTAGTAACCTGTTGCACTCCCACCCACAGCAATGGCCTTAGTCAGGTACACTTCAGCCTCTGTTCCGATATTGACGTTCGTGTTACCCTTCACCTCGGCAGCGTTACCACCACCAAAGACATTGTTAATGGCACCTAACGTTCCTTTCTTATGCTGAGGCAACGTTACGGAGTGGCCATCAATCATCTTAGTCAGCTCCTTGAATCCGTTATCATCGTAATAAGGGACTGACTGGTTATTCGAATTAATATAGGTAGATTCGTCCGTATAATTCTCCTTTTCACCGTGCACCACATTGATATTCACGTGCGGATTACCCACCATCACGGCTCCGGCACCATAGCCGCCGCCATAGACGGAGCCGATGCTGGTAAACGACATAACATTCACCTCCGGGTCTCTGTAAGCAGTCGTGAGATTATCAACTTCCCCACCGGCAGCGGCAGTATTGTCTGTTATGGACAAACGGGGCTTCCATACCAGATTGCCGTCTTCCAGCATCTGTTTGTAACCATAGACCGAATAGCCAGCCAGGTTACCGCCACCATACAACTCTCCGATGATGATGGGTTTACAGCCAATCTCCTCAATATTTACCGTGATAAAACCGCGAATAGTACCACTCTTGTTGTTACCACCAAACACACGGTCGAAGGTACCGTTGGTGATGTTCAGCGTCACGTTGCCTTGGATGTCAGCTGCCTCAGCACCGCCGTAGACAGCCTGTAGTCCTGGGATACATGCCATCAGCAGCTTAGCCTCGGCATCCATCGGTGCGCTCTTGCCACCGCCGTAGGCCTCATCCACACAGAAATCACAACCACTGTTTTCATCCAGCATCGTGACAGCCGTCTGACGTACATTACCCTTCGTGTTCGAACCGCCGAAGACACGGTGAATCGTTCCACCGAAGATATTCACTGAAGCCTTACCAGAGCCATAGACATATTTGTCTGTAAAGGTGGGTCCCTGTCTGTCATCCTTGGTAGGATAAGTTTCCTCCACAGCCGAATAGTCATAGAATCCCACATTAGCACCAGGATTGGGATCGCCATTGGGCAAGTCGTCCTTACCATTACCACCACCAAACACTTCTTCAATCTCATACGTGCCGTTGATGGTTACACATGTAGCCGGAGTTGAAGCGGCATTACCGCCACCATAGACCTGCTGGATGCTTGTCCTTCCACAGCCGTCGATAATGACATTGGTCGTACCCGTAGTCAAGTCCTTCGGTGTGTAAGCAGCCATATTGCCACCGCCATAGACGGCCGCCAGATGATAGGAGTGGGCAGCATCAGACTTGTGGAGGTTTGCTTCCGATGTTCCCTGATGGCTGACGTCATCGCTTGTATCATCGGGCGTTCCCTTGTCGTCCGTCCATCCCTGCGTCTTATAGATATGCACCGTCACTTTACCCTGCGGGCTACCATTCAGGTTGTTACAACCAAAGATACTACCCTTTACGACACAGTTGTCGTTATATACCGTCGTGCCGCCTTCGCCCGCTGTCTCTGTCTCGTTGAGTGTCACCAGCACATCGCCATAGACCTTTGCCTCTATAGGATTTGTACCGAGTTGCCCAAGGCCGCCACCGTAGGCATTGCCTTCCACCGTGCCGCCAGTCAGCTTGACCGTCGTTGTGGGATGGACGGTTAGATCAGCTTCTCCATCACCATCGTTATCAACTGAACTTGTGGTGTTCGTGTTGGCCAACGAGCCGCCGCCATACACATCCTCTGCTATCGTGCCACCTTTGATGTTTACGATGACACTGCCTTTGGTCAGTCCCAGCTCGCCGCCGCCAAAGACGCTATGGTTCACAGAGCCGCCACTCATGGAGACAGTAGTATTCGCTTTCACAACACCTGCCTCACCGCCACCGTAAACAGAATACTTGACATCGGCCGTCGATGATATAGTGACACTGGTTTCCCGAACCTGAGCAAGGTTATCACCCGTAGCACTAAGGTCACCACGCGCTGCACCAAACACATTGCCGTCACCACCCTTTCCGTCGACACCGACAGTACCGCCGCTGACGGCAACTGTTGTCAAACCGTTGGTAATCGACCCATCAGTATTGGCAATACCTACCGATCCCATGGCACCGGCGCCATAGACGTTGCGGACAACATGGCCACCATCGATAGTAACCGTTGTATTGCCTTGTACAATACCTGCCAAAGGATTATAGGAATCCAACGTATTGTCCCCGTCAGAGTCGTACATGTCAGTACCGCAGCCACCGCCGTAGACATTGCCGCGGTAGGGATAGGCTGCACCTTCATATTCTTTACCGCTATCGTCCGTAACCTTTACTCCAGATGATATACCAACAGTACCGCCATGCACATCGACCACGGTATTTTCGAAGACGTGGCCATTCTCGCCGCTGCCATAGACGGAACCCATGATGTCGGGGCCACTGGCAGCAGTAGCAGGGACATATCCCTCTTCACCTTCAGTTCCAGAAGCAGGAGTTCCTGCTTTGCCTATGATGACATGAGTGTTGTGAACCCACGCCATCTTGTCCTCTATGGCTTCTGGTGTACCCACGTCACCACGAGATGAGCCAAACACCATTCCGTTCTCCTTACCATTCCAACCGATGGTACCACCGGTGATATAGACCTCTGTCTTGCCGCCTGTTGTATTAGCCTTCAGTCCAGTTGGCATACCTGAGGTATTATACTCAAAGTCTCCCACCGAACCGTAAGCACCACCACCATATACATTATGGTAGATTCTACCGTTGCTTATCTCGACCTTGGTATTTCCCTTGACAAGTCCCGCCAACACATCATCGTCCTTTCCCTTGCCGCCGCCATAGACATTGCCATACTCTGCGCCACCTTGCCCTTCTGCACCAATAGTTCCACTAGTAACTATAACCTCTGTATCAGCACCCACGACAGACTCTTCTCCACCACCATAGACGCTGCCACCAACGGTGGTATTTCCTTTGATAGTCAAGATGGCTGTGCCGACAGAACCAAGGTTAGTATGACTAATATCCTGTGTGGTGATGACCTGCGTGCCATCAAAACCAGCACCACCTTCACTTGGATAACTGGCTACTTGCTTCCATGTGAATTCATCCGTTCCCGAAAAGACTCCAGGCTCGAACATACCCGATGAACTGTTAAACTTGGGTTTGGTTGTAAAGCCTGCCTTCCTGACAGGAATGGTGGGCAAAGTGGCAGAATAACCCGCACCAAATACATTGCCTGTTACCTCGCAATCTTCAAGCGTTGATGTCGCTTTGCCAGAAACCTTTCCTAAGCTACCGCCACCATAGAAGTTTTCAAGAATCTTACAACTCTTCAGCGTAGATTCAACATCATTGCACTGCGCCAACGAGAACGAGACGAACTCCACAAACAATCGGGCACCAGTTGTTCCAGAGCTCCATACGAAAAACTCATAATCGAAGTCTGTAGCAACACCAGGACCTTTGAAACCGTAATCTGTGGCACCTCCTTGTTGTGATGCTTGAGTAGTTGATCCGTTAAAATACTTACCTTTATCGCCACTATAATAGCCTTCAAGCGTACTCCAAGTTGGATTACCAGATTTGTCGTAATATTTCTTCCTGCTAATAGAGTTACCACCATATCCTGCACCGAAGTATTTTCCGAACACACATCCTTCAGCCGTTGTTTTTACATTCTTTTCCGATGCCATATTTCCGAACTTCGGACCGCCACAAAACTGGGTCACATGGCTGTTGTAAATGTCCGTAGTGATATTGCCTTGAACCGGCTTGGCATCATTAACTCCACCACCAAAGAAGTCGGTGATGTCTGCATCGTAGATTTGCCATCGGACATTGCCATTATTAGCACTACCCGTGTTGCCTATCTGCTCTTGTCCTCCACCAGCCAATTCGCCGAAACGACCTCCGCTGATATAACATTCCGCATTGTCATCTCGTACATCCGCATTTGCATTATAAGTTCCAGTTAAATAAAAACTGTCAAAATCACCGCCTGTCACGGAGACAGGTACATGAGGAGTCGACTGTTTACCATCGCTATGGGTACCCATGCTGAATTCATGCATCCACACATTGCCACCAACATGGATATATATAACCTTTCCATTAACCGATGAGTTCTGAGTAGAGACAAATTGGTCAAAGACACCTCCCTGAAGAATAAGAGGGGCATCAACCTTGCCACTATTGTCGCTAGTATTATCCTTTCCCAAGTTTTCGTATTCAAATTGAGAGAAGTACATCAATGAGGTATTGGTAATCTCAAACCATCCTCTGGTTCTGCAGATGGTCATATTGCAGATAAGGCTTGCCCCATTGGGCTTCTGTGCCTGCGCCGTTCCAATGACATCCAAAAAATCAAAACGGATAGGACTCATACGCAAACGACCTTTATGGTGATATATCAAGCTATGGTCCGGCTCGTGGTCATTGTCTTCATCTACTGACATCATGGTGAATGCTTTTGTTCCATTTGATGGTACACCATCCAAATGGAGGTTACCAACCAGTACTACCGCATTATCATATACTGACGAGCCCTCAGCAAATGAACTAACATTAATACTGTTGCTGACAGTCTGACCGTTAAAAGTTGTTATTTGTGAACCCACTTGGGATATGCCTTGTTTCCCACTATATTCACTCTTATATACCACATCATAATACTGGTCTGCTACATAGACTGCCTTTCCCCAATAGGGCTCAATGGTAATAGATGTCACGCCATACGGTACATCGAAATAGGCACCCTGAGAGAACACACGACCACTCACGGAAAACTTGTCCTTATTAGAACTATTCCGGTCGGCAAAGTTATAATTGGGGTAGTCGAAATACTCAGGATTATCTAAATACTTCTTTTCATAGTCATAGTTGTCAGTGCTATAAGGGTCGTCATCAACAGTTGTGATGGAGGTAATCTTCCAGCCCGTTACCACCTTATTGCCAGTGTAGTTCTTGGTGCCCACATCATTATAGTATGGCAATTGCACTTTATCGTAGTTGAAGTTGAAGCGTGCCTCATCTTTGTCGGTTCGTTCAAGAAATATTTGTGACTTACCGGATTTGATTCCAGCTCCTTCGGGATAGCCACTACCTATATTAATATTCACCTCTAACTTTTTCCCTAACTTTCCGCCCATATTTCGCCCCACACTGGCACTGTCTGGGGCATTTTTGAAATCGGGATTAATGATAGAAGGATAGTAGCCCTGAGCTTTTAGAATAGGATAGGGGTAAGGATCACGTCCGCTAATACTTCTGTCTGCAGTCTCAAGCACCCATTTTGCCATTTTGTCAGCATTATCTACAGACCCCGTTGCATAAAATGCTGCCAGTTTCTTATTACTGTTAAGTAACAGCCGGTAAAACTCGAAACGATTTAGGTATTTCTCCTCGACGGCTAATGCACAGTTATAATAATCAATACTCTTGGTTTTCAACTTGTCGTATGCATAGTAGTTGAATGTATTCAGTCCATTTTTATTTCGATCGGTATCATGTTTTACATTTGAAAAGTTATTTCCACCATATATTGGAGACACTGTAATGCCTTTAGTAATGTCGCCATAGAACATACAGTTCATCACCATGGTATTGATGCTACCTGCGGTTGTTGTTCCATTATTGTAACCCACAATACCACCCACACGATTTCCACCAGTAATCGTTGCATAACTATAGCAGTTGATGACGCGTGCCGTGCCTGAAAGCTCACCAACCAGGCCACCACAGCAGTCTTTACTATCTTTGCTACTTGATGTGCCCGTACTACCCACAGAGCCAGAGAGGATACCACAGTTATAGATACGAGTAGTACCATTTGCGGTGCAGGCAATGGAACCTACGATACCTGTCTGGCTGATGCTCACGCTCTTGAGGATGATATTACTAATTGTGGCATCTGTCGCGGTGGTAAACAAAGGAACAGACAAGTTGCTGATGACAGGAAAGGTGCCATCGGCCTTGGCCTGTGCCGTCAGCGTACCGTTGAAAGTGGCAAGGGTACTATACCCTGTAGCATCAATATCTTCCGTGATGATATAATCGCCATCAGAAGTAAGGGATGAAAGTGACGTTATCGGAGTGGGATTTCCTGCTTTCGCCCCACTCTCCTTGAACTTCGCTTCTTTCACCCAGACGCCGAGGTTGGCATCGACGGTGACGGTATAGTCACGGGGCTGGGAGAGGTCCTTGGGGTCGTCGCCCTTGAGTTCCAGCGCATCGCCGATTTCAGGAGCATTGCGGCGGGAGCTGCCTCGAGAGGAGGAGGGGGCAATCGTAGCCACGACGGTAATGTTCTTTTTCGAGATGGCATAGCCCTTGGCGGGGGTCACGGTCAGCGTGACGGTGACAGTACCGTCGGCCGCATTCTCTGTCTGCGTCTTCTCAACAACCGTACCGCCCGTGAATTTACCCGTCTCCACAGTCACCTTGGCTCCCACACCCATGCTGAACAACATCAGCAGGGCGGTCAGTATCATGGTTCGCAGGTGACAGGGGGACAGGCTCCTGTCACACGATTCCTTCACGGCAGGGCGTAGCCGTCTGCCGGGTGTTTTCTCGCAGTACATCATATCTCGGTTTGATGCCATTAGATTCATATATTGTATTATATTGTACTATATGTTATTACTCTCTGTGAGGGAACCACAGGACGCTCTATTGAAGCGGTACTTTCCACCAGTCGTCCTTGAGGCGACAGACAGCTTGCGCAACGCAGTTCATCGCCTTGCAGAAGGGGATGGTGACTTGCTCGTTCTTGCCACGATATTGGTACTGCCAGGAGGTGACCAGCAGGAGCTGGCCTGCGGCACACTGGTCAATACGCACGGCTGAGGGGTGATAGCGCTCGGGGAAGCCGTTGTCAGCGATGAGAATCACGGGGAAACCGTGATTCACTATTTCGTTCATGATTTCCTGTTCGCCTGAAGCGATGCGTGGTGACACGAGGACGGCGCCACGGGCTGCTGCTTCTAAGCAGCGCGTCTTCTGTTCGTTGAAGCGATATTTATCTTTCCGATGACAGACCACGGGCAGCAGGCGGCTGTTAAGCAGCTGCCGATTGCCGTAAGTGTCAAGGGCAATGTTCCCGTCTGCGAGAAGCAGGCGGGAGTGGATGGCACTGAGGGCTTCGGGGGTGGCGTGCTTGGGCAAGCATTCGCGCTGAAGGAAGCCGCCAAGGGCTGATGGCGTAAGTGCAGTGACATAACCCGTGCGGCAGGTGGTAAGCGTGGTGCGCTGGCTGCTGCGCAGCAGCCGGCTGCGGGGGTTGCCCTTGATATAGCTGCGCTGGGTTGAGAGCTGTTCGGGGGTGATGGCATGCACGTCGCAATAGCCGTAAGCAAAGAGCGGGCGGCGGCCCGTGCTGCCGTTAGAGGGGACGCGCTTGCCATTCCTGGCGGGTAAACCGCCAGGCACCCGCACAGCGGGCGAACCGCCAGGCAGCCCAAGAGCGGGAGAACCGCTGGGCAGCCCAAGAGCGGGAGAAGGGGCGGGCAGCCCAAGAGCGGGCGAAGAGGCGGGCGCGCCAAGAGCGGGGGAAGCGAGAGGCGCGATCGGCGTGCCCGGCGGTTCGCCCGTCGGGATGGCTTGTCCCGTCAGAGCCCAATAGCGGCGGTTGCAGCCCTTCTTAAAGCCGGCGATTACCTGTCCGAGGTGGGTGGGGCGCCCATTACTGCTAACGATGGGCGCCGTTACTTGTATGAGGACATGCAGGTGTTCAGGCATGATGACGAATGTATCGACTTTTATCATGCGATAGTGGGCGGTCATGCTGGTAAGCAGTTCTTCACGTACCATGTTCCCTACCGGAGTCAGTACCACATGCGGACCGTCTTGGCTACCGTCTGGCTGTTCCAGGGAGCCTTGTATCTGTCCTAAGGGCTGACCCATACCTTCTGCCACATGAAGAGTAATGTGGTAGATGCCAGGCAGCGCATAGTTATGAGTAGCCATGCGGCGCTGCATGTTGTGGTTGGTAGGGAGTTGTATTTTCATTTCGCTCACTTAATCACGACCTTGAACTACGTTCGAGCTCGCTCACGCTCGATAAAGCATGAACAAGTTCTGCTTTATTCTCACTTAATCACGACCTT
>ONKY01000154.1 GCA_900318585.1 uncultured Prevotellaceae bacterium | reverse complement strand
TGCTCGAACATGACGGCAGCGTGGTGCGGATAGTGCTTCTCGATGAGGACGTGACGATAGAAGCGGCTCATGTTCTTGATACCGAAGGTACCGATAGAACCGAATGAGCGAGTAGCTACTGGCAGGATCTCACCCTGAGCGATGTAAGCACGGAGCTTCGTATCGGCTGTAGACTGCAGGCGATAGACTGTAGCCTTGCCAGGAGCGAGGTCGCCCTCCAGCGTACCGTTCGTCACCTCAACAGGCAGGGCACGAGCCATGATGCGCTGGAAGCACATGGTGCAGCTACCGAGCTTCTTCGAGCAGGTGTTACCACAGTGGAAGCCCATGAAGATTTCCTTGTCGGTGTATTCGTCGCACAGGAACTTCTTGCCCTTAATGCTCTCCTCGTACATATCCTGAGGCACAGAGTTGTTGATATCGAGCAGCGTGACGGCATCCTGCGTAATGCAAGTACCGATAAACTCTGACAGAGCGCCGTAGATGTCTACCTCACAAGCCACGGGGATACCACGGCCGGTCAGACGGCTGTTGACGTAGCAGGGAACGAAGCCGAACATGGTCTGGAAGGCGGGCCAGCACTTGTTGGCCATAGCAACGAACTGGCGGGAGCCCTTGTGGCCCTCGATCCAGTCGAGCAGCGTCAGCTCATACTGGGCGAGCTTGGGCAGTACGCTAGGAATCTTGTTGCCAGCACCCAACTCAGCAGCCATATCCTTCACTACGTTGTCGATGCGCGGATCGCCCTGATGCTTCTGGAAGGCCTCAAGCAGGTCGAGCTCGGAGTTCTCCTCAATCTCCACGTCAAGGTCATAGAGCGCACGGATAGGAGCGTTACAAGCCAGGAAGTTGTTGGGACGGGGACCGAAGCTGATAATCTTCAGGTTCTGCAGACCGACGATGGCGCGTGCGATAGGCACGAACTCGTGGATCAGCTCTGCACAGTGGGTGGCGTCGCCAACGGGCTCCTCAGGAATATAGGCGCGCGTCTTGCGGAGCGACAGTGCCTGGCTGGCATTCAGCATACCGCAGTAGGCATCGCCACGACCATCGATCAGGTCGTTCTGGGTCTCCTCGGCAGCAGCGCAGAACATGGTGGGTCCCTGGAACCAGTCGGCAATCATGGTCTCGGAAATCTCCGGGCCGAAGTTGCCAAGATAGACGACGAGGGCGTTACAGCCGGCCTTCTGCACATCGGCAAGTGCCTGCTGAGCGTGGATCTCACTCTCCACGATACAGATGGGGCACTCGTAGATGTCGGCCTTGTCGAACTTTTCTACATACTTGGCAATCACAGCCTTACGACGGTTAACAGCCAGTGACTCAGGGAAGCAGTCGCGGGAAACGGCGACGATTCCAATCTTAATTTTAGGTACGTTGTTCATATTGAAAAGTATTTGTTTTGGGTAATGAATAATTTCGAGAGTGCAAAGATACATCTTTATTGCCAAATAACCAAAATAGTTTGGCTAAAAATATGTGAAGAGTGAAGAATTTTTATGAGCATAAGGCTCCTATGCTTGGCTCACGACCTGCCGAAGAGCCACTTCTTGAAAAGGGGGCTGACGCGGAGGATGTTGCTGGTGATAACACAGAAGCCGATGATGAGCAGAGCCATCAGGACGGAGAGCGTCGTATCTAAGACGAAGTTGTGGCGGTAGTGGTCGAAAAACTGTCCGATGATGGGCACGTTGGGCATAAAGAAGAAGTGGAGCAGGTAGATGTCGAGCGTGCGGCGGCCTATGTACTGGAGGCTCGCACCAATGACGGTGCGTCGGGTGAAGTACTGCTGGTAGTAGCGAAAGTACATGAAGCAGATGGTCAACAGACCGAACTTGGCGATGGTGGAGGGGAGATTGGTCCACGTGAACCGCAGGTTGTGCCACTTCAGCACGTCGGCCGTAGCAATGATGACCACGATGATGACGATGGGGTAGAACCAGCGGGAGTCCATGAGCCGCTGAGCTTGTGCCCAGTAGCGGTGGACAATGTTACCAAAGACGAAGAAAGGCAAATGGATGAACACACGACCTAAGCAGAGGTCATCGACCCACTGGATGGGCGGCAGCTTCGAGCCTTGTGCCCAGGGGAAGAGCTTGGGCAGAAAGCAGGTCTCGTAGACGCATAGCGACAGGAGAAACAGTAAGAGGATGGGGAGGTGACGGGTGTAGGGCGAAGGGAGCTTGGAGAACAGGCGGTTTTCAAGGAAAGCGAAGAGGTAGTAAATGACGAACATCCACAGGAGGGCGATGGTGAACCAGTAGCCTCCCTTCGTGGGCGAATGGAAGTTGGATACGACGGCATCCAAGAAGTTGGGACAGATGAGCGCACAGAAGAGGATGAAGAACACAGCGGTGGGAATAATCTGCACCCGCAGTTTCTTCAGCAGGAGCTGCCCCAGGTTATGAGCCGTCCACACCTGACCGGCCTTGTAAGCCAGAAAACCACTGATGAAGAAGAACAGCGGCATACGGAAGAGAAGGAGGAACGACAGCGACGAAGAATACTTGAAGTGCTGGTCGAACCCCATCTGACTGACATGGTTGGCCACGACAAGTATCATGGTAAAGCCGCGCAGGGCGTCGAGCCATTCCAGTCGGGGCTTTTTGGCGGGAACATCCATAGGGTTTTGCTAATTTTCTGCAAAAGTACTACTTTTATTTTGAATTTCCGCAAAATAGCAGTACTTTTGTGCGCAGAAAAGATGGAAACGCTAAAAGACAAGACAACGAAGGGCCTTTTGTGGGGCGGCATGAACAACGTGGTGCAGCAGGGGCTGGGCCTGTTGATTGGCATTGTTGTAGCCCGCAAACTGTCGCGCCAAGACTACGGCATGGTGGCCATGATAGCCATCTTTTCGCTGATTGCCACGGCCTTGCAGGAGAGCGGCTTCAAGAGTGCGCTGGCCAACCTGCGGCAGCCGCGTCACGAGGACTACAACGCCGTGTTTTGGTTCAACGTCGTGGTGGGTGTGACATGCTACGTTGTGCTATTCTTCGCCGCTCCGTGGATAGCCGATTTCTACCGCACGCCCGAGCTGACGTTGCTCTGCCGCGTAGCGTTCCTCAGCATCCTCTTCTCCTGCTTAGGCACGGCGCAGTCGGCCTACTTGTTCCGCAACCTGAAGGTAAAGGAACAAGCACAATGCAACATGACGGCCACGGTGTGTTCCAACCTCATCGGCCTGACAATGGCCTTGACGGGCTGCGGCTACTGGTCGCTGGCCGTGCAGACGCTGAGCTACATCGGGCTGAACACCCTGCTGCTCTGGCGCACATCGGAGTGGCGTCCCACCCTGCATTTCAATTTTGAACCTGTCAGAAAGATGTTTGGGTTCAGCTGGAAGATTCTGGCCACCAGCATTCTGGAGCGCATCAACACCAACGTGATGAACGTGCTCTTAGGAAGATTCTACACAAAGCCCGAGGTAGGCGACTACAACCAGGCCTACCAATGGTCGAGCAAGGTTTTCTATCTGCTGCAAGGCACACTCGCACAGGTAGCACAGCCCGTGTTTACCGACGTAGCCGACGAGCACGAGCGGCAGCTGCGCATCCTTCGCAAGTTGGTGAGGTTCACGGCTTTTCTGTCGTTTCCGTTGCTTCTGTGCTTCGGACTGGTGTCGGAGGAGTTCATCGTGCTGGCCATCGGCGAGAAATGGATTCACTCTGCCCACCTGCTGAAGCTGCTCTGCTTGAGCGGTGCGTTCATTCCCGTGTGCTCCGTGCTGACCAACCTGCTTATCAGCAAGGGCAAGAGCGGCACGTACTTCTGGGTGACGTTTGGCCAGTGTGTGCTACTCATCGCCACTATGCTTGTACTCCATTCCTACGGTATCCGGACAATGGTGGTGGCCTACGTCATCATCTACGCCCTGTGGACGCTGGTGTGGCACTTCTTCGTAGGCCGGCTGACGGGCTACTCACTCCTGGCCTTCCTGAAGGACATCGGCGGCTTTGCCCTCATCGCCCTGACCATCGTCGTAGTGGTACACCTGCTGACGGCAGGCATCACAACACTGTGGCTGCTGTTAGTAGTGAGAGTGATGCTGACCACCTTATTCTATTATATAGTGATGAAGCTTCTACGGGTGAAAATCCTGGACGAGTGCGTGGCGTTCGTAAAAAACAAAATCAATAGGAGATAGAAACAGATGAACCGCAACGAGTCGCTACTCATCAGCCGCCTGCGCTTCCCCATGACACTGGCCGTCGTGGCCCAGCACTGTATGGGTGCCGCCTTGATAGCGTGGGACACGCTGGGCACGAAGGACATTCCCGGGCTGGTGAAAACGCTCATCTCGGGCTGCGCCGTCCAAGTGGCGGTGCCCGTTTTTTTCTTCATCTCCGGTTTCCTGTTCTTCCAGGGCGTAACAAAGATGAATACCGAGAGCTATTTCCGGAAGATAAGCCGCAGGTGGCACTCGCTCATCATACCCTACATTCTCTGGAGCCTGCTGAGCATACCATTGCTGGCGCTGACTATGTATGGCGAGACGTTGACGGGCACCAGCACGATGGCCGACCTGCACGACTTTTGGCACGGCCTGTCGGTGAAGGGTGTGTTCTGGAGCTACCAGGAGTCTCCCTACCCCTTCCCGAACCTCTTTGGCTGGCCGCTGCTCTATGCCTCACCTGTGCTGGGGCCGTTCTGGTTTGTACGCGACCTGATTATCGCCTCCCTGCTGTCGCCGCTCGTCTGGTGGTTTGTCACCAAGACCAAGCGATGGGGACTGGCCCTGCTGGCCGCTGTCTATCTGCTGAGGATATGGCCCTACACAGCTGTCAACTCCCAGATACTGTTCTTTGTCTTCGGCGCCTACTGGAGCCTCAACGGCTGGGGGCTCACCTTCCAAAAAGCCTCATTGCGCTGGCTAACGTATGGTACAGCACTACTACTGTTAGTGGTACTGGTCAGGTTAGAAGGTAACGCCACCTACTGGGGCTTCCAGCTCATGCCGTCCTTCACTATCTTGGGAACTGCAGCGGTGATGAATCTGGGAAGCCTCTCCCACCGCCCAAGCCTTACCTCCCTACCCCCCTCTCTAAAGGGCGAGGAAGAGCCCCTACAGCGGGAGAGGGAGTCCGATATAGGCAGGTGGCTCTCGAAGAGCTCGTTCTTCGTCTTTGCCCTTCACATGAACTTCGCCCTGCCCTTAGGTTTCTTTGTGACCAAGGCCGTGTTCCGCGGAGCAACGGGCTGGGCGGCAGCCACGCTGCAGTACTTGCTCACGCCCTTGGTCATCTATGCCATCTGCTTAGGAGTCTATGCGGCCATGGAGCGGCTGACGCCCCGGTTTCTGAATGTGCTGACGGGAGACAGGGTAAAAACAAGATAACAATGAAAAGAGGAAGTTTAACGTTTGTTCCCTCCGGGGGATTGGCCAACAGGATGAGAGCCATTGCATCGGCCTACGCGCTGACGCAGCGGGTAGGCAGTAGCTTAGATATTGTCTGGTTTCAAGACTGGGGTATGCAAGCCGCCTTTACCGACATCTTCCAGCTGACAGTTCAGCTGCCCATTCGAGAGGCCACGCTAAGGGACAAGCTGCTCTACGACCGCGCACGGCGAAAGAACCTCTACCTGACGAAGCTGCCCCAGTTACTGCTGTTCGACCACCGTATCAAGGAGCAGATGGTAACGCCCCTGAAGCGGCAGGGTCTGGACTTTGAGGCGTGGGCTCACGGACACCGCTGCTACATGAGTTGCTATCAGGTGTTCGGCAGCTTCCCTGACAGTCTCTACGGCGAACTGTTCCGCCCCGTGAAAGAGGTAATGCAAAAAGTAGACGGCTTCCGAGGGCAGTTTTCTGCCCACACCATCGGCCTGCACATTCGCAGGACGGACAATGTGGAGTCGATAGCGAAGAGCCCTACGCAGCTATTTATAGATAAGGTAAAGGAGGAGATAGAGAGCCATCAAGACACCCGACTGTTCCTGGCCACCGACGACGAGGGGGTGAAGAAAGAGTTTCGCCAGCAGTTCGGCCAGCGCGTCATTACGCCTGCCGCTACCGCCACCCGGAGCAACGTGGAGGGAATACGCGGCGGACTCGTAGACATGTATACACTGGCTGCCACCCAGAAGATCTACGGCTCGGCAGGCTCGTCGTTCTCGCCGATGGCGGCAAGTGTGGGTGGCACGGAGTTAGAGATTATTTGTACTTCTTGAGTCCAGCCAGCTTGATGATACGGTTCTTGATGGACTTCCCGATGTGGCGGAAGTTACCGTAGCGCAGGTTATAGACCAGCTCTTCCAACGAATAACCGATCTTGCGCAACGGGTGCTTGTAGGCACTCACCTTGTAGAAATGCTCCTTGTAGTCCATGTTCTCGATGATGTAACGCGGATGCTTCAGCGGGAATGCAATGTCGAAGCGCTTCATGGTGAAGAGCTTGCGGAGGCGGCGAGGTATAGTGTCAAGCGAGCCGGCATAGTGAGTGGACTCACCGATGGGTCCCAGGTTGTTGATCATATTGCAGGTCGGCGTGATGGCCAGGCCGTTGTTGAACATCATGCAGGCCCAGAAGATGCTCTCATAATAGGCCTTGCCCAGCGCACGGTGGTCGTAGCACATCTTCAGGATGGTGTCGCGGTAGCCGCGTTTCTTCACTACCTGTCGCAGCTGGTGCATGTTGTACTCATCGTCGAGGAACGTGTAGTGCTCGTCCCACTGGTCTAAGACCCTGCGCCACGACGCCCAGCCCCAGATGCTCATGATGGAGGTGAAGAAATAGTCGTAGGGCACATCGGGCGTCTGCTCGTCCACGTTGAAGCCGGAGATGAGCACGATGCGCTCGTCGTGCTCATAACGGTCGAGCATCTCCTTGCAGAAAGGGAAGAAGGCCTGCGAGGGCACGTCGTCGTCCTCTAGCACGATACACTTGTCGACCATTGAGAAGGCCCACTTCTGCGAGATATACTCCGAGGGGTCACAACCATAGTTTTTCTCCTGATACAGCTGGTATACCTCACACTCCCAGTCGATGTCGGCGGCAATCTGCCGGCAGGCCTCAATACCCGGCAGGTCGCGTTCGCCGCGTGGGCCGTCCTGATAGAGGAACAGCCGCGTGGGCCTCGCTTTCTTTACTTCGGCAAACACTTGCCCAAAGGGCTCCGGGCGGTTGAAGAACAGTAGCAGCACGGCTACGTCTATCTTGGCGGGATGTTTTGTTTCAGTCGTCATAGAGTTCCAATTTATCAACGTGGGGAGAAAGTTTTGTCAGGTCGGGCAGCTGCATGTAGTCGCCATAGAGTCGGCGCAACAGGGCATCGGCATTGCCGGGAATGGGAAATTCATGTCCCTCAAACACATGCGTAGACAGGGGGAAGATGTCCTTGGCGTAGCGGGGATTGTGGAAGGGGATGCCCATGCCGGAGGTAATAACGGAGGAAGAGCTGTTGGCAAGAGGCAACAGGGCGCGCAGACAGGGGAAGACGAGCCGATTGTTCAGCTGGAAAATGCGGCGTACCTGTCGGATGGCCTTCGTGTCGTCGGTACTTGTGCGCCACACCTTATACATGTGACCCACGGTTTTCTCCGTCAGCTTGTGTAGCCAGATGGGGTGCTGCTCCAAGGGGAAGATGTCGATGTAGACACCCTGCTCCTTCCAGATGCGATCGTAGCCAGTCAGCTCAAGGAGCCGGGAACGGCGGTCGCGCACCTTGGCATAGAAGAAGAAATAGGCGGAATCTGTCTCGTCGGTCTGTAACGCCAACCAAGAGGGTAGTTCCTGCGGCAACACCTCCATAAGCCGCTGGTAGTCCTTGCGCATCATCTCAATGTCTAGGTCGTCGTCCCAGGGAATAAAACCGTCATGGCGGACGGCACCGATGAGGGTGCCGCTGCTGAGCCAGTAAGGTATGTCGTGCTTCTTACAAATACAGTCCACCTCGACAAGGATGTCGAGTAGCCGCATCTGCAGGCGGCGCAGCAGCGAGCCGTCAGGATTGAAGCGAGCACGGAGGTCGTCGTAATTCATTGTATGTCTTGACTATTTCGTTTCCTACATCCAGAATTTATCACTCTCCCTTTCTTGCGTAAAACAGCCGCCGACGCTGGGGGGAAGCAGGTCGTACAGCTTGCTGGCAAACAGCACATCGTGGAGTCCAAGACCCACGTTATAGCTGATGATTCGCTCCCGGTCGTTTTCTCTTCCGGGATTGTAGCCTAAGAGCACCTGGCTCAGCTCGTCGTAGCAGCGGAAGCGGGAGAAGTTCCTGAAGCCCTGTATATGGGCCGTGTCGTCGCCAAAGACCTTGTCGAAGAATAGGTCACAGTTCTGGAACCCCCGCGTGTGGACAGGTACTAGCAAGACCCCTTCTTGGAAAAGGCTGTCGTCAGGACAGAGGAGCTGGTCCTTGGCCGACGTGACACACGACACGATGACCGACGCCTCTCCAAAGAACTTCTCCTTCGTGTCAATGACCTCAAACTCGGCGTTGGGATAGTCCTTGAATCGCTCTATGAACTGCCAAGCCTGATCCTTGTAGCGGAGCAACCGGAACCTGACGGTCTCTCCCTTGCTCTCAGACAGCAGGCACAGAGCCACAGCCCTTGCCGTATTACCAAGACCCACAATGGAACAGGTGTCAGCGCCACTGCCTTTCAAAAGCCTGATGGACAAGGCAGCCACAGCCCCAGTACGCATGGCGGTAATCCAGTCGCCGTCGAAGACGGCCAGCAGTTGTCCTGACTCACTACTGTAGAGCATAATGTCGCTCTTCAGCGCAGGAGCATCACCGGCTATCCTGCTCACCACCTTGATGCCGAAGCGGCCGTATCGTCTGGGGAGAAGCGCTGGCATGGAGGTGAAGAAATCGTCATCCTGCGGATGGACGCTCACCTTGGCAGGCAGTTGGCTCTCGTATTTCGTCCGAAACGACTCTTCTACCCACCTGATGCAATTGGCAGGCGAAACGCCCGCCTGCATGATGTCCGTCGTTCCAATGGTTCTGACTTGCTTCGTAATCATATTTTAAGTCAATATCTTTCCTGATAAAGATAGATAACGTCGTCTATGATGCTGTCGGGCACCAGCCCGCAGATGCTCTCGCCGTTACGCACACGGCGGCGGATGTCAGTGCTCGACACAGGCAGTAGCTCCGCATCGATGGTACCAGGATGATGGTCGCGGGGATAGACCACCACGTCGTAGTGACGCAGGATGTCCTTCCAGTGCCACCAGCGCTCAAAGCAAGCCCAGTTGTCGCCGCCGATGAGCAACGTGAACTGTCTATCGGGGTAGTCACGCTCCAAGGATCGCAACGTGTTCCACGTATACGACGGCTTCGGCAGCTTCATCTCAAAGTCGCTGGCCTCCACGCCGTCCACGCCGTCCAGTGCTTTCCGGGCCATCTGCAGACGCAGTTCGTCATCTAGCAATTCTGCGTCTTGCTTCAGCGGATTCTGGGGCGATACCATCAACCACACCTCGTCCAGTCCCGCCGCCTTACGCAGTTGGCTAGCCAGGGCCATATGCCCGTTGTGGATGGGGTTGAACGACCCGCCAAAGATACCTATCTTTCTCACTTCTCAGTTCTCACTTCTAAGAAGTCTGCAACGACAGCAAGCGTCTCCTGCTCCGCCATCTCTAGGTCGTCGTTCACGATGACACGGTCAAACTGCGGGGCAAAGGTCAGCTCGTACTCAGCCTTCGCCAGCCGCTGCTCAATGGCTTCCGGCGTGTCCGTGCCACGTCCCTCCAAACGGCGGCGCAGTTCCTCTACCGACGGCGGCTGGATAAAGAGGCTCAGCGCCTCGTCGCCATAATACTTCTTGATGTTCACGCCACCCTTCACGTCAACGTCGAACACCACGTTCTGACCTTCCATGCGCTGGTGCTCCACCTGCTGCTTGAGGGTACCGTAGAAACGGTTCTTGTAGACCTCCTCATACTCTAAGAACTCGTCAGCCTGAATCTTCGCCTTGAACTCCTCCGGTGTCAGGAAGAAATACTCCACCCCGTTCTGCTCCGTACCCCGTGGGGCACGAGAAGTACAGGAGATGGAGAAATACAGCCGCAACTCAGGGTGCTCCCTCATCAACCACTGCACGATGGTACTTTTTCCGCTGCCGCTGGGAGCCGATACTATCAACATTTTTCCTTTTTCCATAATTATGCATTATGAATTGTGAATTAAAGGGCGTTCAGTACTTGTTCCTTGATTTGCTCCAGTTCGTCCTTCATCTTAACGACGATGTTCTGCATCTCCGCCTGATTGCTCTTCGATCCTGTGGTATTGATCTCACGCCCCATCTCCTGTGCAATGAATCCCAACTTCTTACCCTGTCCAAAACCATCACGCATGGTCTCGCGGAAGTAGTTCAGGTGATTGGTCAGCCGTTGCTTCTCCTCGCTAATGTCCAGCTTCTCTATGTAATAGATGAGTTCCTGCTCTAACCGGTTCTTGTCGTACTCCACGCCGGGAATCTGCTGCAGACCGTCGGTGATGCGCTGGCGAATCTTCTCCACGCGTCCTTTCTCGTAAGGTTCAATCTCAGCCAAGAGCTGCTCGATATTATCTATCTTCTCTGTAAACTTCTTCTCCAATGCAGCCCCCTCCTGCTGACGGAACTCCACGGTGGCCTTCAAGGCCTGACTAACGGCTCTACGTGCTACCTTCCACTCCTCGTCGGTAAGCACCTCCTGCTCCGTCCGCGTGGTGACGTCGGGCATCCGAAGCAAAGTGTAAAACCAGTCCTGCGGAAGGGGGATGCCTGTCTTGTCGGAGATTTCCTGAATCTGGCGATAGTAGTTCTCAATGAGTGCTCCATTGATGGGAACGGCCGTCACGCTGGCGTCCTGCTCAATCCACATGCTCACGTCTACCTTGCCGCGAAGCAGCTCTGTAGCCACCATCTGGCGAATTTCCATCTCCTTCTCCCTGTACAGAGGGGCAATGCGAGTCTGCAAGTCCAGCTGCTTGGAATTGAGCGACTTGACCTCCACATTGATTTTCTTTTCCTTGTAAGCTACGACAGCCTTGCCATAGCCGGTCATTGACTGAATCATGTTGTTATCTTTCTGTTTTTATCAAAGTCGCTGCAAAGTTACACATTTTTTTTATAAGTAGGAAGAAAAAGCACCCGAAATAACGTAGAGCCTGTGGGAATAAAAAGACAGACATATCAGGTCTTGGCTTTCTTCGTGCGAACCTTAAAGTGGTCGAATCCTTCACCGTAGACACCGATGACGGCACTCTGCGAGACAAAGGCGTGAGGATCCACCTCGTTGATGATGCGGAAAATCATGTCACTCTGACGACGCTTGGCCAGCACGAAGAGCATTTTTACATCCTTGCCGGAATAGAAGCCCTGGGCATCCACGACAGTACAGCCTCGGTGGGGCTCGCGGTTGATGCGTTCACCTATCTCTTTGTACTTGTCGCTGATGATGAAGAACTGCACGCTGCGGCGAGCAGAGTCTACCACCCAGTCTATACAGAAAGCCGTGACATAGAGCACTACATAACCATAGATAACCTTCTCCCAGTCCTTCAGGGCCAAATAGGAGCTGGAGATGATGATGACATCGCAAATAAGGATGACTCGTCCCAAGGACACGTCGCGGAACTTGTTGACAATGGCAGCCACGATGTCCGTACCGCCCGTGGAGCCGTTGTTGGCCAGGCCTAATCCCACGCCGCAGCCGCAGAACACCGCACCAATGATGGCAGCCATGAAGGGTTGGTCGGCCAGCAGGTGGCCGTGGTAGTGGGAGCTCATATAGGTAGTGCTCAGGGTGAGCACCATGACAGCGTAGATGGTCTTCACACAGAACTTCAGGCCGAGGATTCGCAGGGCGATGAGCAACAGCACAGCGTTGATGGCGAAATAGCTGGCCTGCACAGGAATACCAAGTCCCCAGAAGAGGACGGAGCTGATGCCCGGAACGCCACCGGTAGTGATGCTGTTGGGCAGGAGGAAGATATTCCAGCCGATGCAGTAGGACATCATGGCGATGAAGATCATGATGTAGTCGCGCACCTCTTTGCCGATAGTTGGGCGGGAAACTATTGGTGTGGTCATTTATTCGTCTGCTAAAGTAAAGTCCAGCTGACGCTTCTCAATATTGGCGCGGGCCACCTGAATGCGAATCGGGTCACCCAGCTGGTATTTTGTATGATGACGGCGGCCGATGAGCTGATAGTGGGCTTCGTCAAACTCATAGTAGTCGCCCTTTAGGTCGTGCATAGGTATCATACCTTCGCAGTGGTTCTCGTCAATCTCGGCGTAAATACCATAGGACTGGATGCCGGAGATATGGGCATCATAGACGTTGCCTATCTTGTCAGCCATGAACTCCACCATCTTGTACTTTATGCTGTCGCGCTCGGCCTGCTGTGCCGTCTGCTCCATGTCGCTGCTGTGTTCGCTGAGTTCCTCGTAGTGGTCTTGGTTGGCGGAGCGTCCGCCCTCCTGATAGCGAGTGAGCAAACGGTGGACCATCGTGTCGGGATAACGACGGATAGGCGAGGTGAAATGAGTGTAGTAGTCGAACGCCAGACCATAGTGCCCGATGTTATGGGTGGAATACTTGGCCTTCATCATGGCGCGCAGGGCTACCGTCTCTATCAGCTTCTGCTCACGGCTACCTGCGGCTTCATCCATAAGGGCATTCAGGGAGCGAGAGATGGCGCCCTTGGTGCCGCTGGTCTTCAGCTTGTAGCCGAAAGGTGCCACCACCTGGCGCAGCGACTCCAGCTTCTGAGGGTCGGGCTGGTCATGGACTCGGTAGACGAAGGTCTTCGCCTTCTTACCGGATTGTCCGGATTGTCCGGAATCTCCGGACTTTCTGGTTTTGCCGATGCTTTCCGCAACAGTGCGGTTGGCCAAGAGCATGAACTCCTCAATAAGCTTGTTGGCATCCTTCGATTTCTTGAAGTAGCAACGCGTGGGCTTACCTTCCTCGTCAATATCGAAGTGCAACTCCTCTCGGTCAAATTTCACGGCACCGTTCTTGAAGCGGGCAGCACGCAGCTTCTTCGCCAGGGCGTCGAGCATAATCAGCTCAGCGGCATACTCGCCCTTATAGGGATGCGCCTTCGTAGCTGCTGGTGCAGGCTCGCCCGTACCATCCTTCACACCATTCTGCTCCAGTATCTGCTGCACCTCCTCGTATGCAAAGCGGCGGTCACTGCGGATAACGGTATGTGCCAAATGCCACGACTTGACGTTGGCATCGGCATCCATTTTGAAGATGACGGAATAGCACAATTTCTCCTCGTCAGGACGGAGGGAGCAGATGAAGTTGCAGAGACGCTCGGGCAGCATGGGGATGGTGCGATCGACGAGGTACACGCTCGTTGCTCGTTTCTGGGCTTCCTTGTCGATGATGCTGTTCTCCTTGACGTAGTGAGACACGTCGGCAATGTGAACACCGACCTCGTATAAAGCCCCTTCCATACCTCCCCCCGTAGGGGAGGCTTTCAACGTTCCCCCTCTACGGGAGGGGGATAGGGGGAGGCTCCTAATGCTCAGTGCATCGTCGAAGTCCTTGGCATCCTTCGGGTCGATGGTACAGGTGAACACGTCGCGGAAGTCCTCGCGGCGGGCTATCTCCTCGGAAGTGATGCCTGGGTCAATCTTCTTGGCGGCATCCTCTACAGCCTTCGGGTACTTGTAGGGCAGGCCGTACTGTGCCAGGATGGCGTGCATCTCCACGTTGTTGTCACCCTCTTTGCCTAAGACGTCAAGGACTTCGCCCACAATGTTCTTCGACTCTTTCGAGGGCCACTGCGTTATTTTCACCACAGCCTTCTCGCCATCCTTGCCACCCTTCAGCTTTTTCTTCGGTATCAGGATATCGTGGACAAAGATGTTACCCTCAGTAATGAGAAAGGCAAAGTCCTTCTCCACTTTCAGCTTACCTACCGCCTGATCTAGCTTATGGCTCAGGATGTCGGTCACAATGGCCTCCTTGATGTGGTTTTGCCGGCGCGCCATCATCGTGATGCGTACACGGTCTCCGTTCAACGCAAACATCGAGTTGCGCTCACTGACAAAGATGGGCTTGCCACCGTCGTCGGGCAGGAACGAGTTCTTGCCATTGGCCTTGCGGATAAACGTACCTTCCTGCACCTGCCCTTTCATGTTCAAGCGGTACTGTCCTTCGGCCACCTTCGAGAGGTAGTCGTCCCAGCACATCTCCTCCATCACGTCAATGGCCAGCATCTTGGCGGGATGCGTTGTCAGTTTCAGCGCACGGAATATCTGTTTCAGCGAGAACGTCTCGTTCGGGCTGGCCTGGAAGAAGCCTTGCAGCGCCTCAGCCACCTGCCGCTTCCCTAATCTTTTTCCTCCTTTGTTCTTTCCCATGGTTTTAAAGTTTTTAGTTCCCCTGCAAAGATACGAAAAGTCGAGAGCTAAACAAAAGAATTATTCTTTTTTTTGCCGAGACAGAGTATCTTCGCGACTTTATGTCGCAAAGATACGACAATTATCAGAAACTGCCAAACTTTTTTCAGCTTTTCTTGCGAATCAGTGTCAAGCCGTCGCGCAGCGGAAGGATGACCTGCTCCGTCAGCGGGTCGCGAGCAACATAGTCATTGAACTCCAGTATGCCTTGTGTCTGCTGGTCGTGGCTATAGTCAGGATCAACGACATGACCATCCCACAGCGTGTTGTCAGCAACGATGAAACCACCTGTACGTAGCAGAGGCAACAGGGTATCATAGCACTCAACATAAGTGCGTTTGTCGCCGTCGATGAAGATCGTATCGAACGTGATGCCCAGCTTAGGCGCCTCCGTCAGGGCATCGCCAATCATGAAGCGAATTTTGTCAGCCACAGGCGATTGCTCAATCCACGGTCGCGTAAAGTCCTCCATTTCATCATTGATCTCGAAAGTATAGACCATGCCGCCCTCCTCCAAACCCTCAGCCATCGAAATGGCGGAATAGCCGCTGAAGGTGCCTATCTCCAAGATGTTCTTTGGCCGGATCATCTGCACCAGCATCTTCAGCAGCCGCCCTTGCAGGTGTCCACTGGCCATACGTCCGTGGATGGTGTGTACGTTGGTAGCCCGCCACAGACGGTACAGATACTCAGGCTCTGGCTCCGTATGTTGGAGAATGTAGTTGTCTAATGCATCATCCATCATGCTGCATGAAGTGCCTCGTGCATTACGCTACAGGCGTTATGTCTTGTCTGTATTATGCATTAAAATGGCTTCTATGGCCAGGCGGTAGCTGTCGAGGCCGAAGCCGCAGATGACTCCCATGCAAGCACAGGAGATGAAGGAATGATGGCGGAACTCCTCGCGCTGGTGGACGTTGGATATGTGAACCTCCACAACGGGGCATTTCAGCGAACGGATGCAGTCCTGCAGGGCTATGCTGGTGTGAGTATAGGCGCCGGCATTGAGGACGATGCCGTCGTAGCCGCCGAAGAATCCCACCTCCTGCATCTTGTTAATCAACTCACCCTCGATGTTGCTCTGGAAATAGCTAATCTCTACGTCTGGATAATTCTCCTGCAACTTGGGCAGGTACTGCTCAAAAGACGAGGAGCCGTAGATACCCGGTTCACGCTGACCTAACAGGTTCAGGTTCGGGCCATTGATAATCTGTATTTTCATCTTTTGTCTCTTAAAGTTCTAAACCATCTTAACTTCACTTCTCAATTACCACTTCAAACGGCGGAAGAGGCAGGCCTGTCAGGGCGTATGCATTCAAACGGATGGGATTGTCCTTCCAGGCATGGCGTACTCGCTTCGGCGAACTGACGGTAGAGCTGACAGTTATCTGGTTGCCGCGGGCAGTGGCATTGGCATTGACGAAGCGCCCGTCGGCACCGCATACCTCAAACTCGTTCAGCTCGCCAGCCTTCAGCGGCTGGTCGAGTGTCAGGGTGACAAGGTTGTCCTCGGCAGCGACGTTCACCACCTCCGGCATAAGCTTTACCTTTTTGTCCTTTAGCACCAAGCGGTCGAAACAAAGGCCGATGCGTTCAGTCAGCTCCTTCTTGCGAAGAGGATGGATGTCCACGGTCTCGCCGAGGTCGATGGCAGAGGCTAATTCTACTGCCGGCAATTTCTTGGCTACGAGGCGCTGAGCCTCTCGTATGCGTGCATTATTAGAATTCTGAGGCTGGTCGGAAGGTTGAAGGTAGTTGGCTAACTGTACCACGACGAACGGCAGTTCCGGTTCTTGCCACAGTGTGCGCCAGTTGCCAATCATTTTGGTAAGCAGATTCTCGTATGGAGCAGGATTGCCAACGTTCGACTCGCCCTGATACCAGACTACACCCGAAAGAGCGTAGGGTGCCAGCGGATGAAGCACGGCATTGTAGAGCGTAGTGGGCAGGTTCTGCAGGCTGACATCGCTGATGGGACACGCAGGCATGGCTGCACCGTCATGCTGCTTCCACTCTTCACTGAGCTTGATGACATCCGTCGGCAGCGGGTTCAGGCTGAAGCGATCATCGCCGAAAGCAATGAGGTAAGGCTTTTCCTTGATGAAATGTACCACACCATATTTATTGATAAAACGTACGGTAATGACATTGTCACCCTCACGGAGCAGTCCTTCCGGTATGTCGTAGCGGCGCGGCGGGTACTGGTAGCCCGTGTGACCTATCTGCTTGCCATTAAGGTAGGTATAGTCCTGGTCAAAGAGGGTGCCGAGCAGCAGGCGGGCAGGCTTACCGGCATGGGCTTTGTCTACCTGTACATGCTGGCGCACCCAGACGGTACCTACGCCTCGCCAGCCCCATTCAAACTGCCGGATGGTGCTCCAGGCGGAGTCGTCATAGTCCAGCGACGTGAAGTCTTGCTGCAAACCAGGGTCTTTCTCATTCAACAGTTTGTCCCACTGTTGGTTCATCAACATGTTAGCGCGCATCTGCGTGCGTACATATTCATCATTCTGATAGAGTCGCGTCTTCTCTACGAGAGTGGGGAAGTCGTGCTCAAGGGAGTCGGCGCTAACCCAAGCCTCGATGGGCGTACCGCCCCAGCTATTGACAATGACTCCCTGCGGGACCTTCGTTTTCTCGTACATACGCTTGCCGAGGAAGTAGCCTACGGCAGAGAAGAGCCATGCGTTTTGCTTCGTCAGCGGTTTCCAGTTAATCTGCGTGGGGCGGATGTCGTCCTTCGGTGCATGAGTGTCAGTCTCGTTCTGCACTCGGAACAGGCGGATGTCAGCATTCTCATAGCTGTCAATCTCCTTGACATACTGCGGATAGACGCGTTCAATGGTCACGTCGATGTTCGACTGGCCGGAGAGGAGCCACACGTCGCCGATGAGCACGTCGTTGACGGTCATCACCTCTTCGCTCTCATCTCTCACCTCTAAGGCGTATGGTCCTCCCGCCTTCATCTTCGGCAGGTCTATGCGCCAACGACCGTCGGCGTCGGCAGTTGTCTGATACTGCTTTTTGTTGAAGGCCACAGTAACCGTCTGGTTCGGCTTTGCTTTTCCCCACACGGGGATGGGCTTGCCGCGCTGAAGCACCATACCGTCCTGAAACAGGCGCGGCAGCGACAACGGGCCGTCTTGCGCCACGGTTTTCCCCATCCATAGCGGACAGAACAACAGCATGACTGACAACGCCCAAGCATGTCCTGCTTTCCACATCTTTGCTTTCATCGTCGTTTTGTAGTTTAATTTGCTGCAAAATTAAGAAAAAAAGTCCTTATGTGCGTTACGTGGTGTGTTTAATTAAGTTAATGAAACATATTAAAAGGCTTTTGTAACAAAAAAACGCGCGTCGTTTGCGAAATAATATGTACCTTTGCAGAAATATAATCTAAAACTAAAGAAACAAGAACGATGACAACAAACGAAACGAAAGGCTTCTACAAGCTATCATGGGCACAGCGCATCGGCTTCGGCTCGGGCGACCTGGCTCAGAACCTGATTTTCCAAACGGTGGCATGCTACCTGATGATTTACCTTACTACAGTGTTGAAGATCAATCCCGCTTTTGTCAGCGGCCTGATTCTCACGGTTCGACTCATTGACTGCTTCTGGAGTCCTGTAGTGGGGCGTTTTATTGACAATCGCAATCCCAAGTTAGGCAAG
>ONKY01000071.1 GCA_900318585.1 uncultured Prevotellaceae bacterium | reverse complement strand
TCCCCAGGAGGGTGTGTGGAACTTTGAGCGCGCCGACAAGATTGCCAACTTCTGCCGCGAGAATGGCATCAAGATGCGTGGTCACTGCCTCTGCTGGCACTCCCAGTTTGCCGACTGGATGTTTACCGACAAGAAGGGTAAGCCCGTCACGAAGGAAGTGTTCTACCAGCGTCTGCGTGAGCACATCCATACCGTGGTGAACCGCTACAAGGACGTGGTCTATGCCTGGGACGTAGTGAACGAAGCCATGGCTGACGACGGCGGCGGTCCCCGCTGGGGCCGTTTCGGTGGTCAGGAGCCGAGTCCTTACCGTCAGAGCCGCCACTTCCAGCTCTGCGGCGACGAGTTTATTGCCAAGGCCTTCGAGTTTGCCCGTGAGGCCGACCCCAACACCCTGCTGTTCTATAACGACTACAGCTGCGTGGACAACGGCAAGCGCGAGCGTATCTACAACATGGTAAAGAAGATGAAGGAGGCTGGCGTGCCCATCGACGGTATCGGTATGCAGGGCCACTACAACATCTACTTCCCCGACGAGGATCAGCTTGAGAAGGCCATCGTCCGTTTCAAGGAGATTGTGAAGCACATCAACATCACAGAGCTCGACCTGCGTATGAACAACGAGAGCGGCGGACAGCTGATGTTCTCGCGTGGCGAGGCCAAGCCGATGCCTGCTTATATGTCAACGCTGCAGACCGACCAGTATGCCCGTCTGTTCAAAATGTTCCGCAAGCACGCTGACGTCATTGACAACGTGACCTTCTGGAACCTGGGCGACAAGGACTCCTGGCTCGGTGTGAACAACCACCCGCTGCCCTTCGACGAGAACTACCGCCCGAAGGCCTGCTTCCGTGCCATCCGCGACTTCGATCCCGAGCTCGACAAGCGTGTGCCGAAGGAAGACTTCGTGAGCAACTTCTGGAACCAGCCCGGTCAGGAGTGGCCGAAGGTGAACAGCGAGGGTTATGCCCGCTTCCGCATCGATGCTCCCGACGCCAAGTCAGTCATCGTCAGTCTTGGTCTCGGCGGACGTGGCGGCACCGTACTGAAGAAGGATAAGGACGGCGTGTGGACAGGCACCACCGAAGGCCCCATGGACCCCGGCTTCCATTACTATCACCTCACCATTGACGGCGCTACCGTCAACGACCCCGGCACCGGCAACTACTTCGGCTCTTGCCGTTGGGAGAGCGGTATCGAGATTCCCGCTCCCGACCAGGAATTCTATCAGAACCGCATGGATGTGGAGCACGGCAAGATGGTACAGGTGCAGTTCCCCTCGCAGAGCACCAATCTGGTGAAGGTGGCCAACGTCTACCTGCCCCCCACCTACGACAAGAACAAGAAGGAGCGCTTCCCCGTGCTCTACCTGCAGCACGGCTGGGGCGAGAACGAGACCAGCTGGCCTGTGCAGGGCTGCGCCGGAATCATCATGGACAACCTCATTGCCGAGGGTAAGATCAAGCCGTTCATCGTCGTCATGACCTACGGTATGACCAACGACTTCAAGTTCGGCACCATCGGCCAGTTCACTGCCGAGGACTTCGAGAAGGTGCTCTGCGACGAGCTCATTCCCTATATCGACGCCAACTTCAAGACCAAGACCGACAAGTGGAACCGCGCTATGGCAGGCCTGTCGATGGGTGGCATGGAGACCAAACTCATCACCCTGCGCCGTCCCGAGCTGTTCGGCTCATGGGGTCTGCTGAGCGGTGGCACCTACATGCCCGAGGACATCAAGGATCCCAAGCAGGTGAAGTATATCTTCGAGAGCTGCGGCTCCAAGGAGAATCCTGACGGCATCAAGGCATCGGTGGACGCTCTGAAGGCAGCCGGTTTCAACGCCGAAGGACACGTTTCCGAGGGCACTGCCCACGAGTTCCTCACCTGGCGTCGCGCCCTTCGTCAGATGGCTCAGAGCTTGTTCAAGTAATAAACTTACATACAACAAAAAAGAGGATGTGTCGCGACACATCCTCTTTTCTGTTGTCTTTTTTGCTTGTTGATACTCTTCTATCGTCATCACCCTTAGGAGTACCTGACATCTTTCTTGACAGCACTTGGCACAACCTCCAGCATGGAGTGAACAGTGAAGATAATAAAAGGACGAATCGCTTCGTCCTTTCATATCAGTCAAGAAGTTTTTCCCTTCCTTTTTACAGCGTCAGGTCGAAGCTGCGGAGATCCTTGGCGTTTGATGAGGTGCCGTAGAGGATCTGATAGTTACCGGGCTTCACGGACAGCTCGTCGATGGTCTCGTCGTAGTACTCGAAGGCCTCACCGTCGAGGGTGATGACGGCGGTCTTGGTCTCGCCGGGCTTGAGGCTCAGTTTCTGGAATCCCTTCAGGGCCTTGATGGGAGCACCAGGATCACCCAGCCGCTTCACGTATACCTGAACGGTCTCCGTTCCCTCACGACTGCCGGTATTAGTCACTGGCACAGAAACGGTGAAGGTATTCGGCTTTTTCTTATCGCGTTTCATCACGCCCTTGTCCACGCTGAAGGTGGTGTAGCTGAGACCGTAACCGAAGGCGTACTGCGGCTCACCGGTGAAGTAGCGGTAGGTACGGTTCTTCATGGAGTAGTCGAGGAAGTCGGGCAGGTCGTTGTTGGAGCGGTAGAACGTGACGGGCAGCTTGCCGCCAGGATTGTAGTCGCCGAAGATGACATCGGCCAGTGCCTTGGCACCACCCTGACCGGGATACCAAGCCTGCAGCAGGGCATCGTACTGACCTTCCACGCTACCGAAGGCGATGGCAGAGCCTGAGCAGTTGACGAAGATGACGGGGCGCCCCGTCTTGTGCATGGCTTGGACAAGCATCTGCTGCACCTTCGGCAGCTCAATGTCCTGCTTGTCGCCGCCCTCTCCCTCCATACGTGCGCTGATGCCACCGATGATGATGATGGCGTCGGCAGCGCTCACCTCCTTGGCCAGGTCGGTGAAGTCGGCCAGCTTGCGCTCGCAGATGTCGCCGCGCAACATGGCGAACTGTCCTTTGCCGCGACAGTACTCAATGACAACATCATAGTCCTTGCCCTGCTCCACGGGGAAAGACTTGTAGTCCACACCACGGCGCCCGAAGCCGAAGCCGCGACGAGGACCGCCACCCTTGGCTACCTCGATGGTGTCGCCGTTGACAATCAGCGTATAGCCATTATCAGACATCAACGTGTACTTCATGTCGCCGGTGAACGTTGCCTTATAGTTACCGCTGATACGCACACAGATATTATCGTTGCTGACACCCTCGGCAAAGCCCCAGGCACCGAACGTAGAGAAGTTCAGCTCGTTGTAGTAACCGGCCTTGACGGGAGCGATAGCCTTATCGTGGAAGGGTGATGTCTCGCTATTCCAGAATTCAACGTAGACGCCCTTGCCGCCGTTGAAGTCCTGCAAGTGGTGTACGGTGGTATATTCGTCGTTCAGTTCGCAAGCCTTCTGGTAGATAATCTTTGCACCGGGGACGGCATTCTTGATGCCTTCGAGCAGCGAGTGCTGGTGCTCCTTGGTAGGTGTGCCGCCGTAGTTGCCGTTGAGCAGCTCCACGTCGTCGGCATTCGGGCCTAAGACGGCCAGTGTCTTGATGCTCTTAGAGAGGGGCAGCACACCGCTGTTATGCAGCAGCACCATCGATTCGCGGGCTGCCTGAGTGGCCAGCTGATCGTGCTCCTCGCAGCTGATGTTCGAGGCAGGTATCTTTGCCCACGGCAGCATCTCGGCGGGGTCAAACATACCCAGCTCGAAGCGGC
This sequence comes from uncultured Prevotellaceae bacterium, assembly GCA_900318585.1. Lineage (GTDB taxonomy): Bacteria > Bacteroidota > Bacteroidia > Bacteroidales > Bacteroidaceae > Prevotella. The sequence continues at coordinate 19,740 of ONKY01000071.1, read as the reverse complement.
CCGTGAGTGTCTTGCGCAGGTGCTGGTCGAGGTCGCTCTCCTTGATGAGACCCTTGTTCAGTCCCTCGGCGAGGCTCATGAACACCTTGCCGCACTCCAGGTCGGTACCGTTGAGCACGGCGTCGACAGAGGCAGAGAGTCCATCCTTGTGGGTCTCGTGCTGTCCGCGGTTGAAGAAGTTGTTGATGGCGTCGCAGTCGGTGAGCACAATGCCGTCGTAACCCCATTTGTTGCGCAGGATGTCGATAAGCAGGCGGTCACTGGCGCAGCAGGGCTTACCGTCGTAACGCTGGTAGGCACACATCACCTCGCGTACGTTACCTTTCTTGACCAATGCCTTGAAGGCAGGCAGGTAGGTTTCCCACAGGTCACGGTTCGTAGGCTCCACGTTCATGGAATGGCGCAGGGGCTCCGGTCCGCTGTGAACGGCGTAGTGCTTGGCACAGGCGTGTGTCTTGAAGTACTTGTCATTGTTTCCCTGCATACCGAGGACGGTCTGCACGCCCAGAACGGCGTTCATGTAAGGATCCTCTCCGCAAGTCTCCTGTCCACGGCCCCAGCGTGGGTCACGGAAGATATTCACGTTCGGGCACCAGAACGTCAGCTCGGGGTTGCCGGGGTAGTAGGTGACACCTTGGGGTACATTAAACAGCCTGGGGTCGTTGTGGTCAGTGCGGTTCCAGTTGGCACGGGCCTCGTCGCTCACCTGGGAGAATACGTCATACACCAGCTTTGCGTTGAAGGCTGCAGCCATGCCGATAGGCTGCGGATAGACGGTATAGTCGCCCTGACGCACACCGTGGCAGGCTTCGCTCCACCAGTTGTAGGACGGGATGCCGAGGCGGTCAATAGAGATGCTCTTGTTCATCATCAAGCCCACCTTCTCCTCGGGTGTCAACATCCCTAACAGGTTTTCCACACGCTCTGCCCTCGGCAGCTTCGTATTCTGCCAGGCATACTTCTCTTGCGCCGATGCGCTTACGGTTAAGGCGGCGGCTATAGCCACCAGAAATAGTTTTTTCATGTCTTATTTGGGTTTTTAGATGGGTGCAAAGATAGCCTTTTTCCAGCAATGTGGCAAAAAAGCTTGTAACACAGTTTTTTTTATTTGTATCTTCTTGTGAAAAAGTGCAGGAGCGATTCCTCTGCCGTGCGATTTTCCCTGAAAAACACGTGTTTCTGTAGGAAAAAACCTTACATTTCGATTTGTCAGGCACACAGACAGAAAAAAACACAATTATTTTCTTTGTCAAATCAATTATTCTTATTAATTTTGCGGCGTAGTTTCCCGTCAGACGAGTGCTGTCGGGGCATAACTAACCAATAACAAGGTATGAAAAACTTTCTAACTCTCATAATTTGCCTTTTCCTACCCGCTGGCGTCTTTGCTCAGATGGGCAAATATTTCAATACCGACCTTTCGAGCAGCTATGTCACTCAGGTATACATTGACCGCGATGGCTACCTGTGGGCTACGACGCGTAACGGCATCAACCGTTACGACGGTTACCAGTTCCGCGTGTTCAAGTGCGAGAACGAGACAGACAATACACTGGCCAAGAACTATGTGAACACCATCATGCAGGACCGCAACGGACTGTTCTACTTCGGTATGTATGGTGCTCTGCAGACGTGGGACGGAAAGGAGTTCCGCAACGTGGATATGTTCGACCAGAAGGGGCAGCCGGGACAATGCTACGCCAACTGCTTCTTAGAGCGAGCCAACGGTGACGTGCTGGCCGGCACGTCAGGATTAGGCATCATGAAGTTCGTCAATGAGCACACCGCCAAACAGATAGGCGGAAAGCTGGCCATCATCCATACGGTCAACGACATGCTCGAGGACCAGAAGCAACGGCTATGGATGTCTACCGACGACACCGGGCTACTCTGCTACGACGGAAAGAATCTGAAGCGCTATCTGGCCGACCGCCCCGACCTGGTTATGGCAGCACTTTGCGAGGACGGCGCCGGCAACATCTACGTCGGCACCACGGCGGGAGGCGTATACCGCCAGCAGGGCGAGACATTCGTACACATCAATGGTTCGGGTACCAATGCCGTCAGCGCCCTCTACCGCGACCACCGCGGACTCATCATCATTGGCTACGACGGCATGGGTATTGCCGTCTACAACCCTGAGACCGGCGAGTACACCGACAATCCCTTCTTCAGCCGCGAGATAGACCTCTCGAAGAGCAAGGTCTACTCCATCACCGGCGACAACTACGGCAACATCTGGTTCGGACTCCTCCAGAAAGGTATCTATAAGCAGCCCGTCAGAGCCAAGGGCTTCCAGTACATGGGACACGGGTTAGGCAGCCGCAATGTCATCGGCGACGCCTGCGTGGTCTGCACCATGATAGACAAGAACAACCGCAAGTGGGTGGGCACCGACAAGGATGGTGCCTACTGCCTCAGTCCCAGCGGACAGGTGGTGAAGCACCTGAAGGAGAACTTCCCCTTAACCGTTATGGCTATGGCCGAAGACCCTCAAGGACGCATCTGGATTGGCTCTTATCAGGAGGGCTACGGATGGATTGACCCCGTCACGCTGCAATACCATCCCTGTACCTTCCCCAAAGACGAGCACCTCATGGTGATGAGCATGGTCATCGACCACGAAGGCAACCCGTGGTTAGCCACCCTGAAACATGGCCTGCTACGTGCCAACCCTTCGGGTACCGTCACCGACGTCTTTATGACAAAGCCCAACGCTGATACCGACCGTCAAGTGAACAGCCTCGTCAACAACTACCTGGCACAAATCAGCCTCTCACCCGACGGACGCCGCATCTACGTCTCTACCTCCGTGGGACTCTGCTGCCTCGACATTGCCTCCAAGAGCTGGATCAAGACCTTCGGCAAGAACTGCCTCGAATACGGCAAGCCCATCCGAATCACAAAGGAAATCAACAATCAGCTGTGGGTGGGCACCAGCGAAGGACTCTACTGCTACGACATGAAGGGAAATGAGCTGATCCACTATACTCGAGTCAACGGACTGGCCGACAACGGCGTCGCCTCCATCGAGCAGGACAAACTCGGCAAACTCTGGATTGGCACCAACCACGGCATGAGCTGCTTCGACCCCAAGAGCGAGCAGTTCCAGAACTATTTTGTGGACGACGGTATGCAGAGCAACGAGTTCGGCGACAATGCCTCGTTCTGCACAAAGGACGGAATGATCGTCATGGCAGGAACGGGTGGCATCAACTGGTTCTACCCGGAGGACATTGACCACCAGCCGTGGAAGGCCTGCGTACAACTGACAGGATTTGCCATCGGCGGCGTGCCCATCAACCGTAGCGCACACTCCGGCAGCTATGTGGTGACTGAGGAGCCCGTCATTGCCAGCAACAATTTCCAGCTATCCTATCAGGACAACACCTTCACCATCCAGCTCTCCACGCTGACCTACGAGAACCCCGACCACATTACCTATTCCTATAGCATCAACGACGACCGCTTCATCCGCCTGCAGCCAGGTGTCAACGAGGTGACGTTCTCACACATGCAGCCAGGCACCTACCGCTTCCGCGTCGTCGCCGAGCAAAACCACCAGCTGACACCAGAACGCACGTTCACCGTCATCGTCCATGCGCCGTGGTACCGCACGAAGTGGGCATATCTCTGCTATTTCCTTATTCTTGCTGCCATCCTGTGGACATACCTGACCTACCGCCGCCGCAAAGAGCAAGACAAGCTGCGCCTGCAGGAGCATATCCATGCCGAGGAGCTGGCTGACGCCAAGCTGCGCTTCTTCATGAACATCAGCCACGAGATACGCACGCCTATGACGCTCATTGTCACCCCGCTACGCTCGTTGCTGAAGAATGAGCAGGAGCCCCAGCGGAAGAGCATCTACGAAACCATGAACCGCAACGCTGAGCGAATCCTCAGCCTCATCAACCAGATGATGGACTTGCGGAAGATTGACAAAGGCCAGATGCAGATGCACATGACTGAAACCGACCTCATTAGTTTCGTCAAGGACGTCTATTCTCTTTTCGGACACCAGACCACTTCCAAGCGCATCAACCTGCGCATGGAACAGGACACGGAGCGCCTGCCCGTATGGATAGACCGCAAGCACTTCGACAAGGTGATTGTCAACATCCTGTCCAACGCCTTCAAGTTCACACCCAACGGCGGCGACATCTGCATCAACGTCACCCACGACGACCAGCAGGCACGTATCGCCATCAGCGACAACGGCGAGCATATCCCAGAGGACAAGCTCGACAAGATCTTTGAGCGCTTCTATCAGTCACGATCCTCCGTCAACGACTCACACTCCGGCACCGGCATCGGCCTCGACCTCACACGCTCACTCGTTGAGCTGCACCACGGCACCATCGAGGCACACAACCTGGAGGAGGGCTGCGAGTTCGTGGTCACCATCCCATTAGGCAACAGCCACCTGAAACCCGAGGAGATGGTGGTTGAGGAAGAGCAGAATTCCGAAGAGATTGCCGAGACGGCAGAGATGGAACCCGTGGAAGAGACGGCGGAGATTACTCCCGTCATCAGTAAGCCCGGCGAGCGCATGACTGTCGTCATTGCCGAGGACGATGACGAAATACGCGAATACCTGACCACCGAGCTGAACCAGGACTACGAAGTCCACGCCACGGCAAACGGCCGCGACGCGTTGGCAGAAGTTTACCGCGTCAAACCCGACATCGTGCTCTCTGACGTGATGATGCCGGAGATGGACGGTCACACACTCTGCACACGCCTGAAAGGTAATCCCAGCACGAACCATATCCCTGTCATCCTGCTGACGGCCAGGAGCTCGGACGAGGATCACCTCGAAGGTCTCGACACCGGCGCAGATGCCTATATCGTCAAGCCCTTCAACATGGACATTCTCCGCCACACCATCATCAATCTCATCAGCACACACCGCCTGCTCCAGATGAAGTACGGACGGACGGACAAGCTGGAGGAGAAGGTAGAGACCGTCACCATCAAGTCACCCGACCAGAAGCTGCTCGACCGCGTGATGACAACCATCAACGCACGGCTCAACGACTCCGACCTCAGCGTCGACATGATAGCTGAGGAGGTAGGCATCAGCCGTGTCCACCTCCACCGTAAGATGAAAGAGCTGACCGGTCAGACGCCGCACGACTTCATTCGTAACATCCGCCTGAAGCGCGCTGCCACACTCTTAGCCAGCCAAGGCATGAACGTCACCGAGGTGATGTACGCCTGCGGCTTCTCCAGCTCGGCGTCCTTCTCCACACTGTTCAAGAAGTTCTATGGTATGTCACCACGCGACTACATGCACGAGCATGATAAACGGTGAAGGGGTGAACTTTTGGAACAGCGAGAGCAGTGCCAAGCTTGCTTGAGCAATGCCGAGTCGTGACAAAAGTCAACGAAGTTAACGGTGAAAGGTGAAGGGTGAAGGAAAAATAGTCACTTTAAGTATAAAAGCATTACTCATAAAAAATCAACTAAACATGAAAAGAACAACAACCATTCTGCTGGCACTCTTTGCCGCACTGACGGTCAACGCCCAGAACCCTTACCTGCCCCTGTGGGAGCATCTGCCCGATGGCGAGCCCCGCGTGTTTGAAGACCCCGACAACCCCGGCAAGTTGCGGGCCTATATCATCGGCTCTCACGACGTCACATACTCCGCCTACTGCGGCCCCGACATCCGCATGTGGTCGGCACCGGTGGAGGACCTGAGCCAGTGGCGCGACGAAGGTCCCATCTTCTCATGGTTCGTCAACGGACAGTGGGATACGATGTATGCCCCTGACCTCGTAGAGGTGAAGGACAAGGCTACAGGCAAGAAGACCTACTGGCTCTATCCCCACAGCCGTGGCTGGGGCCGCACGCCGATGGTGTGTAAGGGCGACCGCCCCAACGGCCCCTTCACGCCGGTCAACCTGACACCTGACGGCACACGCTGCCTCGACGGTTCGCTCATCGACTTTGACCCCTCCGTGTTCATTGAGAACATCACCGACAAAAAGGATCCTGACTTCGACAAAGGCTTCCGGGCCTACGTGTTCTACGGCTTCCAGCACTCCACCGCCTGCGAGCTCGACCAGAACACCATGTACTCCATGCGCCCAGGCACGCAACTGCACGACTATTTCATTCCCGCCAGCCGCCGCTACGGCGAGGTACGCGACCCCGAGGGTACGCAGTATCCTGCCCTCTACAAGGGTCAGAACCCTGGCGACTTCAACTTCTTCGAAGCATCGAGCATCCGGCAGGTGGGCAACAAGTACGTCATGGTGTTCTCCGGCTATAGCGGCCCTGACTACGGCCTCGGCTCCACCAACTCTGCCCTGCGCTATGCCTTCGGCGACTCTCCCCTCGGTCCTTGGCGCTCAGGCGGCGTGCTTGTCGATTCCCGTGGCGTAGTGTCAAACGAGGACGGCACGAAGCTCATCACCACCAATGCTGCCCACAACACCCACGGCTCGCTGCAGGAGATCAACGGCCAGTGGTATGTGTTCTACCATCGTCCACCGCGTGGCTTCGGCAACGCCCGCCAGTCCATGGTGGCTCCGGTGAAGATCACGTGGGACAAGAAGCCCGTAGCCAAGGGCGGTATCGTGAAAATTACCGGCTACGACCCCTTCGTGAAAGGCAACGCGTGGACGGCCAAGGCTTCCGACGGCACAGAGTATACCGGTGCTGAAGTGACCAGTGAAGGTTTCCAGATTTTCGGTCTGCCCCCATACGACTACTACTCTGCCGGACTGGCCTGCTTTATGTACGGCCCGAACAGCGGAAATTGGATGCAGGACAATCACGACGTATGGAACAACTCCATGGACCTCGCTGGCATTCAGAACGGTGGCATCGTCGGCTTCAAGTACTTTGGCTTCGGCGGACTGGCTCAGGCCGCGAAGGGTGTGAAGGCTTTCGAGGGCACCAAGGCTGGCGACGGCGCTACACTCTGCCTGAACCTCACGTCTAACGGCAAGGGAGCCTTCAAGATTCACGTCATGCTCGATGGTCCCTACGCCAACAGCACATGGAAAGGCCGTGAAATTGGCGTATTTGACATTCCCGCCGATGCCCCCAAGGCTGCTTTGATGTACCAAATCAGCGTTCCTGCCGTTGAGGGTCTCTCTGGCAAACACGCCATCTACCTCGTAGCCGAAGGCCCGGACATCAAGGAGCCCGATCAGCCGCAGCGCCCGCAGTGGGGACGTCAGCCCCAGCAGCCGCAGCGCCCGCAGGGTCTGTTCGACCTCCACGGCATCGCTTTCACCAAGGCTGGGAAGACTGCTGTTGCTCCCGCAGTGCCGCAGGTCACCATCACCGTCGACGGCAAGCGCCTGAACATCCCGCAGACACCCATCCGCTCCACTAATCAGAACGGCTACACTGACGCCATCCGCTACCAGGCGTATGCACCGCTGACTTCTGCTTCGAAGCTGAAAGCCAGCTCTGATGTCCAAGGCGTAACGTTTGATGTCAGTCCCGTCACCGAGGGCCGCGCTACGGTAAAGGCGACCTACAAGGGCAAGACGAAGATCTTCCTGATCAACTAAGACTTTTCTATTTGTCTCATCTTACGCGCGCGTATAGTAAAGGTTAATCCGAAAACATCCTACCCATCCTACCCATCCTACACCTAAATTAGGTGTCGGAAGTGTCGGATGGGTAGGATATTTTTCTGTTCCCCTTATATACGCGCGCATGAAGTCCGTAACGGAAAAACCACATTTGGAGAGATAGTCAGTGCTTTAGAATTGTTCCACCCAGTGGAACAAACATAAACCACCGCTTTACGATGCTAAAGCAGTGGTTTATAATCCTAAACCAGTGGTTTACGATGCTAAACCAGTGGTTTACGAACGAGAATCGGTGGTTTACGAAGCTAAACCAGTGGTTTAGGAAAACTATAGGTAGCCGAGCCAGCGAAGGATATCGTTGAGGTTCGCCACCACCATGAGCAGGATCAGGATACCGAAGCCAACATACTCGGCACGGATCATGAACGTCTCGGAGGGCTTGCGGCGCGTAACCATCTCATAGAGCAGGAACAGCACATGTCCACCGTCAAGAGCGGGGATAGGCAGGATGTTCATGAAGGCGAGGATGATGCTGAGGAAGGCCGTCATCTTCCAGAAGAGATACCAGTCCCACATGGGCGGGAACAGGCTGCCGATGGCTCCGAAGCCACCTAAGGACTTGGCACCGTCGGCGGTGAACACATATTTCATGTCGCCCACATAGCCAGCCAGCACGTTCCAGCCGTACTTGATGCCTGCGGGGAAGCTCTCAAAGAATCCGTATTCGCGGGTATAGGGCTCGTAAAAACTGGCCAGGCTTTTGGCAAAGAAGCCCAGAGTGAGGTCGGCATTCAGCGTCACATTGGCGGTGTCACGCCCGGCATTCGGACGCTCGAAGACGATGGTGGCCTGACGAATCTTCATGCTGTCGTTGGGAGTCACCGCTGCAGTCAACTTATCGCGCAGACGACCAATCTGGTCGGTGAACTCATTGTAGGAATCCACTTCAGTACCGTTGATGGCTACAAGCTTACAGCCCTGATCCAGACCGGCTTTTGCAGCAGGCGAACCCGGCATGACGCTATCCACCTCGGCAGGGAGCAAGGGGCTCACGAAGCGCGGCTCTGACTGCAGCATCCCCAGCAGGTTCAGGTCGCCTGGAAGGGTCAGGCTCATCTGCTTGCCGTCACGTATCAGGTCTACACGCTTTGCCTCGCTGAGGTCGCGGTAGAGGTCGGCGGAGAAGTCCTTGAACACGCCCTTGTCAGTGCCTACCAGAATATCGCCATCATGGAAGCCCAAAGCCTTGGCCTCGGTGTTGAACTTCATACCCATCTTCATGTCCTTTACAGGGATGTAGGTGTCGCCCCAGTAGAATAGGATCATCGAATAGATGAACAGGGCCAGGAGGAAGTTGACCAGCACGCCGCCAATCATGATCAGCAAGCGCTGCCAGGCGGGTTTCGAGCGGAACTCCCACGGCTGTTCGGGCTGCTTCATCTGCTCTGTGTCGAAGCTCTCGTCTATCATGCCAGAGATCTTACAGTAGCCGCCGAGGGGCAGCCAGCCCACGCCATACTGCGTATCGCTGTTTTTAGGTTTGAACTTAAACAGGCTTCCGTCCCACTTCCAGATACTGGGGTCGAAAAACAGGTAGAACTTATCAACACGGACGCCAAAGAGTTTGGCAAAGAAGAAGTGGCCGCCCTCGTGGAGCAGCACCAGCAGGCCGATGGCCAGCATGAATTGTAACAGTCTTATCAGAAATATTTCCATAATTTAAAAGTTTCTCTTTTACTTTTCACTATTCACTTTTCCCTTTTCCCTAAAGCAGCTCCGTTGCGATGCGACGTGCCTCGGCATCGGTGGCGACGTAGATGTCGTAGTCGGGATTCTTGTCGAAGGTGGCACGCTGCATGGTCTCGGCAATGACATCGCCCATCTGAAGGAAGCCGCACTTGTCCTCTAAAAAGGCACGGTTCACGATTTCGTTGGCGGCATTGACGATACAGGGCATGTTGCCGCCCTTGTCGATGGCCTCGAACGCCAATGCCAAGCAGCGGAACTTTTTCAGGTCGGGCTCGAAGAACTCCAAGTGCTGAGCCTTGAACAGGTCCAGACGCTCGCCGCTCAGCGGCAGCCTGCGAGGGAAGGAGAAAGCGTACTGGATAGGAAGCCGCATGTCGGGCACGCCGAGCTGCGCCTTGACGCTGCCGTCCTGGAACTGCACGGCGCTGTGGACGATGCTCTGCGGATGAACAAGCACCTGTATCTGCTTGGCGTCAACGCCAAAGAGCCATTTGGCCTCAATGACCTCAAAGCCTTTGTTCATCATAGAAGCAGAGTCAATGGTGATCTTAGCGCCCATATCCCAGGTCGGGTGCTTCAGCGCGTCAGCCTTTGTCACGTGGGCTATCTCCTCCATCGACTTTAGGCGGAACGGGCCGCCGCTTGCCGTCAGCAGGATTTTTTCTATTGGGTTCTGGTCTTCACCGACAAGGCTCTGGAAGATGGCAGAATGCTCGCTGTCGACAGGCAGGATGGGCGTATGATATTGTTGCGCCAGCTGCAGAATCAGCTCACCGGCCACCACCAGCGTCTCCTTGTTGGCTAAGGCAATGGCCTTGCCTGCCTTGATGGCATGAATGGTCGGACTAAGCCCTGCAAAGCCAACCATCGCCGTGAGCACCATATCTATCGGCCCTGCCTCAACAATTTCGTTCAGAGCCTGGGCACCGGCATAGACTTTCACGTCGGGCAGATCGCTCATCAGCCCTTTCAGCTCGTCGTAGCGCTGCTCGTTGGCTATGACGACGGCAGCAGGCTTAAACCGATGGGCCTGCTCTGCCAAAAGTTGTACTTTATTGTTGGCGGTCAGGCAGTATACTTCGTACAGGTCACTATGCTCCTCGATGACCTCAAGCGCCTGAGTTCCTATCGACCCAGTGGAGCCAAGAATAGCGATTTGTCTTTTCATTCTCAAAGCTTCTTTTTCGCAATTTGGGCGCAAAAGTACTAAAAAAAACGGACATTGACCACATCTGTACATATAAAAGAATCTAAAACAGCGGTTTTTGAAACAATTACCAAACTCTACGCAACAAAAAAATTGGGAGTTTGACGAATAATTCGTATCTTTGCACAAGATTCAGAAACACAAAACGAGAAGTCATGAAAAAATGGTTATCAGTATGGGCAGCAATGCTGGCAGCAACTGCCTGTTGGGCACAGGAAGTAAAGATTGATTTCCTAACGCCGACGATTGTTCACATTGTGAAGGGACAACCCACGAAGAGCCTGGTTGTGACGGCCAAGCCCGAAGAGGTGAGGGTCACTCAAAAAGGAAATGCCGTTTCAAGCAGCGAGCTGACGGTGAAGAAGGACGCTCAGGGTAACCTGACGTTCCTCACCGCCAAGGGAAAGGTGCTGCTACGCGAGAATGGCTGGAGCCTGACACGTCGCAATCAGGACGAATGGGAGGTGAAGCAGACCTTTACGCTCGACAAGGACGAGGCTATCTATGGCTTAGGCACCATCCAGAACGGGAAGATGAACCGCCGGGGCGAGAAGAAGCGCATGGAGCAGTCGAACCTGGAGGACTTCCAGAACGTGCTGCAGAGCATCAAGGGCTGGGGCATCTATTGGGAGAACTACTCCCCCACCCTGTTCGAGGATAACGCTAACGGCATGTCGTTCACGTCGGAAGCCGGCCAGGGCATAGACTATTATTTCATGTATGGCGGCTCGGCCGACGGCGTCATCGCACAGATGCGCCACTTGAGCGGCGATGTGCCGATGTTCCCCCTTTGGACCTTCGGTTATTGGCAGTCGAAGGAACGCTACAAGACGGCGGCTGAGACAGAGAGCATTGTCGACAAATACCGTGAGCTGCAAGTTCCGCTCGACGGCATCATCCAAGACTGGCAGTACTGGGGCAGTAACTACCTGTGGAACGCCATGGACTTCCTCTCCGAGGACTTCTCGAACGGCAAGCAGCTGATACAGAACGTACACAAGAAGCATGCCCACTTCATGATCAGTATTTGGGCAAGCTTCGGCCCGCAGACACAGCAGTTCCGCGAGCTGAACGAGAAAGGGCTGCTGATGCCCTTCGAGACATGGCCCCAGAGCGGCATCTCGCACATCTGGCCCCCAGTGATGAAGTATCCCTCTGGCGTGAAGGTCTACGATGCTTTCAGCCCCGTGGCCCGCGACATCTACTGGAAATACCTGAAGACGCTCTACGACTACGGCACCGATGCCTGGTGGATGGACTCTACCGACCCTGACTTCTTCAATCCGCGTGAGAGCGACTACGAGCACAAGGTCTATGGCGGCACGTGGCGCTCACAGCGCAATGCCTTCCCCTTGGAGACAGTACGCGGCATCTATCAGTCGCAGCGAAAGGACTACCCCAACTCTTCCAAGCGTGTATTTATCATGACGCGCTCATCGTTTGCCGGACAGCAGCATTACGGCTCAAACATGTGGAGCGGCGACGTAAACTCCTCATGGGACATGTTGCGCAAGCAGGTGCCTGCCGGACTGAGCTTCACGCTGACGGGCAATCCCAACTTCAACACCGACATCGGCGGCTTCTTCTGCGGATCATACAATACAAAGGGCAGCGGCTCGGCTCCGAAGAACCCGCAGTTCCAAGAGCTCTACGTGCGCTGGATGCAGTATGGCCTGTTCTGCCCCGTGTTCCGCAGCCACGGTGCTGACGCTCCCCGCGAGATCTGGCAGTTCGGCCAGAAAGGTGAACCCGTCTACGATGCCATCGAGAAGATGATACGCCTGCGCTACCGTTTAATACCTTATTTATATAGTACGGCTTGGCAGGTGACCTCGAACAACGACAGCTACATGCGTCCGCTGTTCGCCGACTTCGCCAGTGACAAGAAAGTGTGGAACATGACCGACGAGTTCATGTTCGGCCGCAGCATTCTCGCCGCCCCCATTGTAGACCCGCAATACACGGAAGAGAAAATCATCCGCACGAACGCCATGACCGGCTGGGACCGCCAGAAGGCGTCTGACGGTTCACCCGTCGGAGCCATCGACTTCACTGTTACGAAGACTGCCACGAAGTACCTGCCGAAGGGCGTCACATGGTACGATTTCTGGACAGGCAAGAGCTACAAAGGCGGCCAGAGCGTGACCCTTGAGACCGCGTTAGACCGCGTGCCGATGTTCGTCCGTGCTGGCAGCATCCTGCCCCTCGCCCCTGAGATGCAGTATGTGGGCGAAAAGACTTGGGAAAACCTCGAACTACGCATCTTCCCCGGTGCCGACGGACAGTTCACCCTCTACGAGGACGAAGGCGACAGCTATAACTACGAGCGTGGCGTCTATAGCACCGTCTCCTTCAGTTGGAACAACAAGACGCGCACACTCACCATAGGCGAGCGTCAGGGTAACTACCCCGGTATGCTCCAGACGCGCCTGTTCACCGTTGTATTGCCTGACGGCAGACAACAGGAAGTACGCTATGACGGCAGTCAACAAAAGGTACAATTATAATTGTCTTTATCAATACTAAAAGCATCAAAACATGAAGAAACTGATAGCAACCGCAGCTTTCACCGTACTTTCTCTGACAGTAGGAGCACAGCAGCACAAATTATGGTATGGACAGCCTGCCACACACTGGCTGGAGGCACTGCCCGTAGGCAACTCCACTTTAGGCGCCATGGTCTATGGTGGCACCGATACGGAGGAAATCCAGCTGAACGAGGAAACCTTCTGGAGCGGACAGCCCCACAACAACAACTCCACAGAGGCGAGGGCGCATCTGCAGGAGGTACGCAGCCTCATCTTCGCCGGAAAAGAGCAGGAGGCTCACGCCATTCTCGACAAGTATTTCTTCAAGGGCCCTCACGGAATGCGTTTCCTGCCGGTGGGCAGCGTGAAGCTGAAGTTAGGACATGAGAACGTGACTGGCTACCGGCGCGAGCTGAACTTAGGCGATGCCACTGCCACCACCTCTTATATATATAATGGAGTGAAGTACAGCCGTACCGTCTTTGCCTCGCAGGCCGACAATGTGATTGTCGTCCGACTGACAGCCTCGAAGAAGGGAACGCTGTCGTTCGACGTCAATTTCGATTCGCAACTGAAGTGGCAAGGCACTGTTTGGACCGAGCGTGAGGGACGTCCTGTCAATGAGCTGGCCGCCGTCATCGACGGTGTGGAGCAGGAAGGCATTAAGGCCGGACTGAAGGCCGAGTGCCGCGTCAGTGTGGCCTCTGATGGTCAGTTGAAGCGTGGCGCACAGTCGTTGAGCGTTGAGAAAGGCACCACCGCCACACTCTATATCACCGCCGCCACCAACTTTGTGAATTACCATGACGTCAGTGGCAATCCTGTGAAGAAGAACAGCGAGGCTCTGGATGCCCTGCAAGGCAAGACCTTTAAGAGTCTGTTGGATGCCCATGTCAAGAAGTATCAGGAGCAGTACAACCGCGTGCAGTTGGCCCTGCCAAAATCGGTGAATTCCGGCCTGGAGACCGATAAGCGCGTGGCTGCCTTTGAGAAGGACGCCACCGACCTCGACATGGTGTCGCTGATGATGCAATACGGACGCTACCTACTCATCTCCTCGTCGCAGCCCGGCGGACAGGCCGCCAACTTGCAGGGAGTATGGAACGACAAGATGAATGCCCCCTGGGACTCGAAGTACACCATCAATATCAACGCTGAGATGAACTACTGGCCTGCTCTTATCGGCAACCTGGCCGAGACACAGCAGCCGCTTTTCTCCATGATTCGTGACCTGAGTGAGACGGGAGCACTGACCGCACAGCAGATGTATGGCTGCGGTGGCTGGGTAGCTCATCACAATACTGACCTATGGCGTGTGGCCGGCCCCATCGACGGTACTACCTGGGGAATGTTCCCCACGGGCGGCGCCTGGCTGACCACCCACCTCTGGCAACACTATCTTTATACGGGCGACAAGCAGTTCTTAGAAGAGTACTATCCCGTGATGAAAGGTGCCGCCGACTTCCTCTTAGACTATATGCAGGCCTACCCTGCCAAGGGCGAGGTAAAGCAGGCCGCAGGCTGGGTGATGACGGTACCCACCGTCTCGCCGGAGCACGGTCCTATGGGCAAACGCACCACCGTGACCGCAGGTTCCACCATGGACAACCAGATTTGCTTCGACGTACTGACGCAGACCATTGCTGCCGCTCAGATCCTTGGCAAGGACAGCGCCTACGTAGAAAACCTGAAGTTCCAGCTGTCAAACCTTCCGCCCATGCAGATAGGCCGCTACGGACAGTTGCAAGAGTGGCTTATCGACGGTGATGACCCGAAAGATGAGCACCGCCACATCTCCCATCTCTACGGTCTCTATCCCTCCAACCAGATTTCGCCCTACAGCCACCCCGAGCTTTTCACCGCTGCTGCCAACACCCTGAAGCAGCGTGGCGACATGGCAACCGGCTGGAGCCTCGGCTGGAAGACCAACTTCTGGGCGCGGATGTTGGACGGCAACCATGCCTTCCAGATTATCAAGAACATGCTGCACCTGCTGCCCGACGACCGTAAGATGCGGGAGTATCCCAACGGGCGTACCTATCCCAACCTGTTCGATGCTCACCCGCCGTTCCAGATTGACGGCAACTTCGGCGTTTCGGCAGGCATCTGCGAAATGCTGTTGCAGAGCCATGACGGCGCCGTACACCTGCTGCCTGCCCTTCCTGAAGACTGGAAGGACGGCTCGGTGCAAGGCTTGCGGTCGCGCGGCGGCTTCACCGTAGATATCACATGGAAAGGAGGACACCCTGCCAGCGCTACCATACGCTCCACCCTTGGCGGCACACTCCGCCTGCGCTCCTACTGGCCGCTCAGTGGCAAGGGCTTGCAACCTGCCTCCGGGCCTTGCCCCAATCCCCTCTTTGCTCCAGCTGCTATCCAACAACCCCTGAAGTCGTCAGAGCTGAAGGAACAGGAACTGCTACCCGTCAAGCAGGTCTATGAATACGACATTGAGACAAAGGCTGGCGACGTGGTTTCCTTAAAAGTGAAATAGAAAACAATAACTTAAACCGTAAATGAAGAAAAGAACAGCTTTGACGTCAGTCCTGTGGGTAGCACTGCTCACGGCTGGCGCACAGAACGAAAACCGCACTGGCTATCAGGTGCCTGTCTCAGAGCAACATGAACAGATGCTCCAAGGGCAGTATCAACCTACTTGGACTTCATTGGAGAAGCACCAGACACCGGAGTGGTTCCGCGACGCGAAGTTTGGCATTTGGGCCCATTGGGGCCCACAGTGCGTGGAAGGCTCCGGCGACTGGATGGCGCGTTCCCTATATATGGAAGGTTCGCGCGAGTATAAATGGCATGTGGAGCACTACGGCCATCCCTCAGAGGTGGGGTTCAAGGACATCCTGCCACTGTTCAAAGCTGAGAAATGGAATCCTGAGGCACTGGTGGAACGTTACAAGCGGTGTGGCGCGAAGTACTTCTTCGTACTGGGCAACCACCACGACAACTACGACCTCTGGGACTCCAAGTATCAACCTTGGAACGCCAAGAACATCGGCCCCGAGAAGGATATCCTCGACGGCTGGGCACGTGCTGCCAAGAAAGCGGGGCTGCCTTTAGGCATCTCCTTCCATGCCGACCATGCCTGGACATGGTATGAACCGTCCCAGCGCTACGACCTGCAAGGCCCGAAGGCAGGCAAATACTACGACGGCAACCTGAGAAAGGAAGACGGCAAGGGCAAATGGTGGGAAGGACTGGATCCGCAGATGCTCTACCAACAGCAGCACCCCATGAGCAAGGGCTCGTGGGACAACGGTGCCATCCACGGCCAATGGGGATGGGGTAACGGAGCCTGTCCGCCGTCGCAGGAGTTTGTCACGAATTTCTTCGACCGCACGCTCGACGCCATCAATCGCTATCAGCCCGACCTTATCTACTTCGACGTGACTGTGCTGCCGTTCTATCCCATCAGCGACTGCGGCCTGAAGATTGCTACTCACATGTATAACAAGAACCCGCGTGGAGTGGTCTTCGGAAAGATACTGAATGAAGACCAGCGCAAGGCCCTGACGTGGGACGTGGAGCGCGGCGCGCCAAACGAGATAATCCCTGAACCGTGGCAGACATGCAACTGCATCGGAGGCTGGCACTACAATACAGACATCTACGAGCGCGGCCATTACAAGACCGCTGCCCAGGTGGTGAAGCAGCTCGTCGACATCGTCTCGAAGAACGGTAACCTGCTGCTCTCCATCCCCCTGCGGGCCGACGGCACGTACGACGAGAAGGAGTCGAAAATTCTCGACGACTTAGAGGCGTGGATGACGGTCAACGGCGAGAGCATCTTCGGTACACGCCCCTGGGCAAAGTTCGGCGAGGGCCCCATTGCAGAGAAAGACATCAAAATCAACGCGCAGGGCTTCAACGACGGTCAGTTTGCCGGCATGGACTGGCGCGACATCCGCTTCAACCAGACAAAGAAGTATCTCTATGTTACGGCTATGGGATGGCCTGAGGACGGCAAGCTCGTGGTCAAGTCGCTGGCCAAGGGGAACAAGGACTTTAAGAAGAGTATCAGCAGCGTGACACTGCTGGGCTACGGCAAACTGAAGGCACGCCAGACGGCCGAAGGCCTGGTGGTCAGCCTGCCTGAACCCTGTAACAGCATAGCACCGGTATTAAGAATCAACAAATAAAAGAGAATGAAAAAGGTATCAATCAACCACAGAAAAGCATTCATTCTGGCCACCCTGTTTGGCTTTGGCCTGACAATGAACGCACAACAGACGCAGACCAAGCAGTTGAACCTGCCCATTATCCAGACCAAGTACACCGCCGACCCAGCACCCTACGTGCATGACGGCGTAGTCTACCTCTTCACCACCCACGACGAGGACGGAGCCGAGGGCTTTGAGATGAAGGACTGGCTGCTCTACACCTCTACCGACATGGTCAACTGGGAAGATCACGGAGCCGTTGCCTCGCTGCGCGACTTCAAGTGGTACAAGGGGAACAACGGCGCCTGGGCCGAGCAGGTCATTGAGCGCAACGGCAAATGGTATATGTACTGTCCCATCCACGGCCACGGCATCGGCGTGTTAGTGGCCGACAGCCCTTACGGACCTTATCGTGACCCATTGGGCGAGCCATTGGTATGGCAGAAGGAACACTGGGATGACATCGACCCCACGGTGTGGATAGACGACGACGGCCAGGCCTATATGTACTGGGGTAATCCTAACGTCTATTACGTGAAGCTGAACGAGGACATGATCTCCTACAGCGGCGACATTGTGAAGCTGCCGAAGATCAAGGACTATCAGGAAGGCCCTTGGCTCTGGTCGCGCAAGAATGCCCGTGGCGAGAAGAAATGGTACCTGGCCTTCGCATCCACCTGCTGCCCGGAAGGCATCGGCTATGCCATGAGCGACAGCCCCACAGGACCGTGGGAGTGGAAAGGCCACATCATGGACCACACCATCAGCACCCGTGGCAACCATCCCGGCATCATTGACTACAAGGGCCGTTCCTACTGCTTCGGCCTGAACTACGACGTGTTCCGCTTGGAGACCAGCCGTCACGCTGAGCAGCGTTCGGTGGCGGCAGCAGAAATGACATACAACCCCGACGGCACCATTCAGGAACTGCCTTACTTCCTCGACTGCCAGCTTCGCCAGATAGGTACGTTCAACCCCTACCGCCACGTGGAAGCTGAGACCATGGCCTGGGGCTACGGCCTGAAAACTACACGTGCCAATCCGTCAGGACCGTGGAACCCCACGCTCTTCGTAACGGATATTGACAACGGCGAGTTTATCCTTGTGAAGGGCGTTGACTTCGGCAAGGGCGCCAAGAGCGTCACTGTGAGCTGCGCCTCCCACCTTTATGGTGGTACTATGGAGCTGCGCATTGATGCACCCGACGGAACGGTCATCGGCTCACTCACCATCCCCAACACCCGCGACAAGTTCCAGGAATTCTCCACCCAGCTAAAAGCCACCACTGGAACACACGACCTCTATTTCGTGTTTGTCGGCAACCAATGGCAGAAGAAGAATCTCTTCAATTTCGACTGGTGGGAAATGAAACAGTAATAATTACGTTCTTCCGTCATTACACACAAAGCCTGAACGCATGAAGAAATATCTGATTCTTATTATCTTAACCTGCGCCACCGTGAATTTGATGGCACAAAAAGGCGAACCATTGCCGACACGTATCGAGGCGTTCCCCATCAGTAGCGTGCGGCTGGGTGACAGTCAGTTTCTGAAGAACCAGCAGGCCGACATCTATTACCTGCTCGGGCTGGATGCCGACCGTCTGTTGGCTCCCTATCTCAAGGGAGCCGGCCTGACACCCAAGGCCGAGAACTACACCAACTGGGAGAACACGGGACTGGACGGTCACATCGGCGGACATTACTTGTCAGCATTGAGCTATATGTATGCTGCCACAGGCAACAAGGAGATAGAAACCCGTATGGACTACTTCCTCAGTGAGCTGAAGCGGTGTCAGGATGCCAGCGGCAACGGCTACGTAAGCGGTGTGCCCGACCCGAAGAAGATATGGGGCGAGATTGCCCAAGGAAATATCCGCGCCAACTCCTTTGGTCTGAACGACCGCTGGGTGCCACTCTACAATATCCATAAGATATACGCCGGCCTGCGCGATGCCTACCTCGTGGGCGGTCGTAAGGAGGCCAAAGATATGCTGGTAAAGCTGACCGACTGGATGATTCAGGAGGTGAGCCAGCTGACGGATGACCAAATCCAGCAGATGCTCATCAGCGAGCAGGGCGGCCTGAACGAGACCTTCGCCGATGTCTATGCCATCACTGGCGACCAAAAGTATCTGAAGCTGGCCCATCAGTTCAGCGACCAGAAGATGCTGCAGCCGCTGCTGAAAGGTGAAGACAACCTGACGGGCAAGCACGCCAACACGCAGATACCCAAGGTGATTGGCTATAAACGCATTGCCGACGTAGAGGGCCTGCAGGACTGGAGCGGTGCTGCAAAGTTCTTCTGGGACGTGGTCATCGGACAACGCAGCGTCAGCATAGGCGGCAACTCCATGCGCGAGCACTTCAACCCGACAAACGACTTCAGCGGACTATTGGAGAGCGAGCAGGGCCCCGAGAGTTGTAACACCTACAACATGTTGCGCCTGACGAAGATGCTCTACCAGACCAGCGCCGACAAGAACTACATGGACTACTACGAGCGGGCGCTTTACAACCACATCCTGT